>JBGTAR010000021.1:0-25902 GCA_041749815.1 Terrimicrobiaceae bacterium | reverse complement strand
GCGGGCTCCTCCGCGACCTGCCTCTGGTGAACAGGATTCTTGGTTCCCTGCGTGAGGCCATCCCGGGACGTTTCACAGTCAAAACCAGGATTGGCTTCGATGACCCGGAAACCCTGGATGCCCTTCTTCCCTTGCTGGCCCTGCATGGTGTGGACCTTGTGACCGTGCATGGCCGCACGGTCACGCAAAAGTATCGACCGGGGGTGCGGCAAGATCGTATCGCAGATGCTGTTCGCATGTTACCGATGCCCGTGCTTGCGAATGGAGATGTTGACTCTCCTGGTTCGGCCCTTTCCTGCCTCCAGTCCACCGGAGCCCGCGGATTGATGATTGGGAGAGCAGCGATCCGCAACCCATGGATATTTTCACAAATTCGTAACGCGCTCGCGGGCGAGGTCATCGGATTGCCAACAGGGAGAGAGGTGCTGGCGTATGTTTATGACATTTTTGAAACGGTTTGTGATCCCTCGGTTAACGAAATCTTCCAGGTCCAGCGAATGAAAAAATATATGGGATTTCTTGGACAGGCCGTTGATCCCACCTTCCTTCACAGCATTCTAAGGATTCGGGCACGTGACGACTTTTTTGCGCTTTGCCACGAATATCTCGATCACTCCGAGCCAATGGACTTGAGCCCTAAGAATGTCATGGACCAACTCCCGGCCGTCGAAAATCCGATTGTTTGACAAAGGGCGCTGCCCCCGCGGTGAGAGGGATCATGCGGTTTCAGACCGGGCACCCGCGCTCCAACCAACGTGCTGCAGAGTTTTCAATGCCGGGAACGCGAGTCAACTGATGCCGGATCTGGGTCAATTAGAATGAGAGCGGGGTTATTGCGGGTATTAGATCGAATTGGCATTCTTCGCGCTTACGGCTTCACTTCCAATCCCGCCGCCTTGGCAAGCTTGCGCTGCCGCTTGTCGAATGATAGGAACCGCCGGGCTCCTGCCAGCATAGCCGCCGCAACGTGCAGAGTGTCCGCCGATCTGCTTCCGATGCGCTCGGCGTGGTCCACGCTGAGTTGCTCGGCTTTGCGGAGGGCATCCGTCCAAGGAATCGGAGAATGGGCCAGTTTCCCGCTTTCGATGGCATCATCAAGTTGGCGCAAAGCTGCCGCCCGTGCGTGCTTGTCAATTTCTCCACGATGAACACGAAGCCGAAGGCCGTTGGGGACTTCCAGCCGATGAAGGGGATTGAAGGCAAGGACGGCGGGATGCCGGGCAATGAACTGCTCCGCCCTGCCCGTGTTTCCGTCCTCCATGAACAGGGACATAAGGAAAGAGGATTCCGCGTAGTCTTCCGCTTGGGTCATAGCTCGCCCCTCATGTCATCATAAAAGGCTTGCGTTTCCCCCCTTGTCAATTTCCGCTTTGCGGGAATCGGCGGGTTCGCCTTTAACCATGCAGCCCAGTCCGGCTTGCGGGGTTTCTCGGGCCGCGATGGGGTCAGCGTGGCGAAGGCCGCTCCATGCCGGGTAATGATCACTTGCTCGCCGTCTTCAATCCACTTCGCCACGTCGGCAAAGCGGTTGCGAAGGTCGTGGACGGTTGCGGTTCTCGGTTCTTGCGCTGCGGTTGCCATAGTGTGATACAAAAAAAGTATCCCTTATGGCTGCCCCGTCAAGGGTACTTCGCGGTTTGGGAAGAACGCCCCAGCAGAACACCACGGCTCGCGCAGCCGCAAGCCAGCACAATGGGTCGGCTACAACGAATAGCGCTAAGAAGCTGTGAAATAATTAGGATAGGCCGTGCGAGAGCAGAAAAGGCCGGGTGGCAAGGCGCCTGCGAGGGAGCATCCCCGCAGCGGGCTGTAACCGAGCAGGCAACGCCGCCAGACGGCCTTTTCTGCTCTCGCCCAGAGGGTTGCGTGTCTTTTTGGCCCGGCCTGCGTTGCTCACACGGGATGAGACCGCTGCGGGTATCACTACCGTGCTCGCGCCTTGGCCGGGCCAAAAATCCATCAGCAACACGGCCTATCCTAATTATTTCACAGCTTCTAAGAACCTTTTTCCAACTCGGTGACCAAATCCCTAAGGGCCGGTCCGACGTAGCAGTGGGATCCACAACTCAAAAAACCAGCACGCTTGAACATTTTCCGGTATTGGGCCGCAGTGCGTTGATAAATCAGGGAGGTGTCACCCTCGACCTCTTCATCAGATGGATAGGCTTCCAGAAAGGCAACCCCAGCCAAGTGATGGGCCAGGATCTCGAGGCCAATAATCAACTCTTCATCTGGCACATAGTACAAACAATCGCTGCAAATGATCAGGTCATACGTTGGTGCAAGCTTTGGAAGCTCGCCAAAGCTGCCGGAAATCAAATTCCTTTGTTTGCCAAATCTCTGAGTCACATAAGGACTCGGATCCACACCCGTGTAGCGGATCCGGGGGCGCATTTTTTTAAGAGCCTGACGCCAATGCCCCTCGCCGCACCCAATATCAAGAGCGTTTCGCACCTGACGCCCAAGATAGTATTCTGACACAGCAATAGCTAACTGGGCTTTTTTTGTCACCAAAGCCGGAGTGCTCACCCGTTTTTTGGGATCACGATACCAAGTGTCAAAATAGGTTTTGTCGTATCGGTTGGCGGGCATTTGCTGTTTCATTTGCTCGCTTGATGCTGCCGCTCACACTCGCCAAGACGGAGATCAATAAAATCACGCTCCGCTGGGAGTTCCGCCAACGCACGGGCTCTTTGATAATGTGTTAGAGCCGCGTCAAACTCCCCGAGTTCTGCCGCAAGGCTTCCATGAATGGCGTGGTATAGATGCAATGACCGCAATATATCTTGCTCGCTGATGCAGCTCAAGGCCGCTTGTCCCGCTTTGGGGCCATGCACGCGGGCCACAGCGACAGATCGGTTCATTTCCGCGATGGGGGAGGCGGTTTGTTGAATCAACTGATCGTAAAGATTGAGGATTCTTGGCCAATCGGTTTGTGTGGCGGCTGCTGCTGTGCTGTGACACGCTGCGATGGCGGCTTCGAGGTGATAGGCGCTGACGGTTCTGCCATCTGCCGAGAGCGCAAGGCACTGGATTCCCCGCTGAATCATCTTTTGGTCCCAAGCCGTCCGATCTTGTTCATGGAGCAGCAGAAGGTTGCCCTCGGCGTTTGTGCGGGCTGGCAGGCGGGCTGCTGTCAGCAACATGAGTGCCAGCAAAGCAAATGCACGCGGCTCATGAACCGAGGGATGTTGGGTGAGAAGAGTTAAAATCCGGATGGCCTCATGGCACAGGTCCTCCCGGACCAAACGATCACCTACCGAGGCTTTATACCCTTCATTGAAGAGGAGATAGAGCGTGCCGAGCACCCCATCCAGCCTTGCAGGGAGTTCATGGGGTTCCGGCACCGCAAATGGAAGCTCCATCTCGCGGACTCTCTGACGCGCCCGCGTCAACCGTTTAGAAACGGCCGTTTCCGAAACAAGGAATGCCCTGGCAATTTCGGCGGGACTGAATCCGCACAGGGTTTTTAAAGCCAGTGCGGCTTGTGCCTCCTGCGGGAGTGCAGGATGACAGCAAACAAATAGCAATCGCAATTGGTCGTCGGTGAAACCACTCTCCCCATCCGCACCGGGGTCAGCGGTTTCCATACCAACAATAATCTCAGGCTGCTTTTCCTGAAAATTCTTTTCCCTGCGCAGTTGATCGGTCATCAGGTTTTTTGCAGTTCGAAGCAACCATGCGGAAGGATTGTCAGGCAGTCTCGAAAGTGGCCAGGCGCGAAGGGCTCGAATCATGGCTTCCTGCACCGCATCCTCCGCCATCTGCAAACATCGTGGACCGTAAATGCCGACAAGGATCGCCACCATTTTTCCGGATTCATGACGGAAAAGGTGCTCCGCAAGCTGCTGGGCCTTCATCTCTTCGCTGTGCGGATGGTTTTTGGGTGAGATGTCCATAACGCTCCAGGGAGCAGAATTCCCATCAGTTCAAAGTTTTGTTGTTTTTTCAATCCCGAATGTCCTGATTGCAGGATGTCATTCGTCATGCCCACGAGAACCTGATATCAACCCATGACAAATACCGAACAAAAATCCGATTTTCTGCTGCTCTTTCGAAACAATGCCTGGCATCAGGAGCTTTCCCCCGGGGAGATCCAGCGGGTCATGACCGATTGGATGTCATGGTTTGAGACCGTCGTGGCAGATGGGCGTTGTCTCGGTGGGCAATCCCTTGAGCACGATGGGCGGGTTGTTCGCGGCGAAGATCGGCAGATCACGGATGGTCCCTACGCGGAGGCCAAGGAGTCTGTTGCAGGATATTTTATGCTGCGGGTCTCAGGTATTGAGGAGGCCACAGAGATCGCCAAGGGATGCCCCGGCCTGCCCTATGGAGCCACCGTCGAGATCCGCAAGCTCATGGAGCGCTGTGGTTGCCAGCCTGATGGCCGAAAACCCCGAAATCGCCAACGCTCACTAATTTCTAAATCCAAGACCCAATCACCATGAACACGAAACCCACGGACTACCCCGCATTCAGCCCCTATCTCAGCGTACAAGACGCCAATCGCGCCATCGACTTCTATCAAGCCGCGTTCGGTGCCACGGAGCAAATGCGACTTAACGATAAGAAGACCGGGAAAGTCGGTCATGCAGAACTCCTGATCCAAGGCAGCCTGGTCATGCTCTCCGAGGAAAATCCCGATTGGGGGAACAAAGCCCCCCAAACCCTTGGGGGCACGCCTGTCACATTTTGCCTGATCGTTGATGATGCCGATGCGGCGCTTGAACGTGCTGTGGCTGCTGGGGCCGCGGTCATGATGCCCATGGCCGATCAGTTTTATGGTTTCCGCAGTGGCAGTGTGATTGACCCATTTGGTCATCAATGGATGCTGCAACATGAAATCGAAAAGCTCACACAGGAGGAGATGCAAAAGCGTTGGGATGCCATGAGTGCGGAATGCAGCGGCTCTCAATCGGCCTGATCGGAGAACAATATGAAAATACCCATCCCATTTGCCGGCGGCTGCGCCTGCGGGTCGGTTCGTTTCGAATCCACAGCAGAACCGATTTTGATGCTTAACTGCCATTGTTTGGACTGCCAAAAATCCAGCGGAGGCCCGTTCTCAACATTCGTGATTGTGCCCAAGGATGCGTTCAGTCTCCTGAAAGGCTCACCTCATTTTCATGCCTCGGACAGCGAAGCCGGCGGGCAAACCCATCGCGGATTCTGTCGAGACTGCGGGTCCCCTCTTCTGATTAACTCTGATGCCGCCTCCCACATCGTCGCGATCCGAACTTCAAGTTTGGATGATCCCAGCTGGTTTCAGCTTCAAATGAACGTCTGGACCTCTGATGCCCACGCATGGGATCAAATGAGTCCCGACCTGCCAAAGTTCGAGAAATATCCCCAATGAAGTTGACTGCGACACGCTCGCCTATCGGTTGCCTCGGCATGATGCTTATTAGAAATCATCCGCCGATGTCCTCGGCATGTGCGCAATCATTGGTCGGTATCGTGCAAGGAAATTGGATGATTTTAACTAAGATGCTTCCTGGCCCTGAAACCCTTGGGGCGCAATGAAACCTGTCCGCTGATTTGAGAAAAGCCTCCCTTGCCGCCTGATATCAAAACCTAACCACATCCCGAAACCCCATGCCAATCCAAACACCACCCACTCCAGCCGAGCTTGAGAACCATCCGGTCGTCAGTCCGGACGAATGGCTCGCAGCCCGCAAGGAACTCCTTGCTGAGGAAAAGCGGGCGACCAAGCTCGTCGACGCGATCAGTTCCAAGCGCCGTGCTCTGCCCTGGGTTGCAGTTCGCGAGAACTATCGTTTCGAAGGTCCAGATGGCCCGGTGACGTTGGGCGATCTCTTTCGCGGGCGCAGCCAACTTATTATCTATCACTTCATGTTCGGCCCCGGCTGGAATGAGGGTTGCGATGGATGCTCGCTTTTCTCCGACCATGTTGATGGAGCCCGCCAGCATTTTGAGCACAACGATGTCGCCTTCGCTGCGGTCTCGCGCGCTCCACTGACGGAGTTTCTTCCCTTCAAAAACCGCATGGGCTGGAAATTTCCATGGGTTTCCTCTCATGCGACATCGTTTAACCATGACTTCGGTGTTTCTTTCAGCCCGGAGGAAGTTGCATCTGGCAGTGTGGGCTATAACTTCGGCTCGTCCCCGTACGCCCATGACGAACTGCATGGACTTAGCGTCTTCTATAAAAAGGCCGATGGTTTGATCTATCACACGTACTCCGCCTATGCCCGAGGCGTTGAAATTCTTGTCGGCACCCTCCAGTTTCTCGATCTCGTGCCGAAGGGCCGCAACGAATCCACCACGATGAACTGGATTCGGCATCACGACCGCTATGAGACATCAGAGCTCCAGACCGGATGCTGCCATTCCTGACTCCACGTCCCATGTCAGTCAAACCCTCCCATGAATATCAATTTCATTAAAATTCATCGCGTCCCGGTGATTTCTTCCCAGATAGGCGATTATGTCTGATTTCTTCAAACAACTGGCACATAAGCCATCCTAAACCTCACATCCAAAAACCAAACCAAAACACCATGAGCAAATACATCGACGGATTCGTCATCCCACTTCCGAAAGCCAACATCAACCAATATCGCGAAGTCGCCGCAGCGGCCGGATCCATCTGGAAAGAACACGGAGCTCTCGAATACATCGAAGCTGTCGGCGATGATCTTGATATGAAGGACCAAGTGCCTTTCCCAAAACTCGCAGGCGCCCAGGAGCATGAAACCGTCGTTTTCGCCTACATTGTCTTTGAATCCCGCGAGCACCGCGACGCTGTGAATACCAAGGTCATGGCCGACCCGCGCCTTAAGGAAATGTGCAATCCAGAAAACCCAAGCTTCGACTTTAAACGCATGGCTTACGGAGGATTCACGACCATTGTCGAGGCGTGAGGAGGATTTTGCCCTCGCGTGAAATCTCTACAGGAAACCGGATCGGCGCGAGACTGGCGTAGGCCTTAAGATCCGCGCAAGGTCTGACTGGAACTCTGCGGACCACGGAGACTCAAAATATCGTCATCCCTGCATTAAAATAACGTTCTGTCAGCCCAAGCTGAAAAATAACCATGAAACATATTTCAATACCATTTTCGAAACTAAAAACCTTATGAAACACATCCCCACTGTCGCTGGAGTTCTGCTTGGACTTCTCTTCATCATGTCAGCTTGTGTCGTCCTTTTCGGACTGGCACCCACCCCCGAGATCCCGGAAGGCAGTCCCGCCAGTGCGTTTTTTGCTGCTTTTGGGCCCACTGGCTACTTAACCTTCATCAAAGTCCTGGAGCTTCTCGGCGGCGTCATGGTTGCCATTCCCCGTACACGAAACGTGGGACTTCTCATCCTCGGCCCCATCATCGTGAACATCCTCGCCTTCCACATGTTTGTCACCAGGGATGGGATCCTCAGTCCGATGCTCCTCGGCATCAGCGCCTTGGCGCTTTATCTCCTTTGGGCCGAGCGCAGGGCATGGATGACCCTTGTGCTTCGTTCTGGCAAGTCCTGAAACTCATGCCTGCCAAAGACGACAAGCCGATCATCAGTTTTGCGCATGTGCCGGCATTTCGGGAGTGGCTGCAAATCAACCACGCGGAGCACTCCGGGATCTGGCTGCGCTATTTTAAAAAGGCCAGCAACGAGCCCAGCATCGTGCACCTTGAGGCCGTGCAGGAGGCACTCTGCTGGGGGTGGATTGATGGACAGTCACGTTCCTATGACGTCATTTCGTGGCTTGTGAAATTCACGCCCCGAGGTCGCCGCAGCATTTGGTCACAGGTCAACATCGGCCACGTCGAACGCCTTATCGCTTCGGGGCGCATGAAGCCAGCAGGGCTCGCTGTCATTGAAGCCGCAAAAGCCGATGGGCGCTGGGAGGCTGCCTACGCCTCCTCGAGCACCTTTGTCATGCCTGCTGATTTTATGGCGCTTTTGGCTAAAAAACCCAAAGCCATGGCGTTTTTTCAAACCCTCAACAAAACAAATCAATTCGCGATCTACTTCAGGCTTCACTCCGCCAAACGCCCTGAGACGCGGGAGAGGCGCATGAAAGATTTCCTTGAGATGCTGCAAAGGGGAGAGAAACTGCATTAGCATAAAATGCACCAGCTCACTTCGTCGGCAGGGCAGACACGCCTTCAGGCGAGAAACGACTGAATCAACTCCTCGATCACCTCATTGTCCATTGGTCGCACCTCGCCCAATGAGCGACTTAGAATCACTGCCTCGGCCGTTGATTCCAAGACCTCCAACCGGTCGAAGGCATCAAGGATTGTTTTTCCCAGGACCAAGGCGCAGTCGTTCTCAATAAGCGCAATGGGAAATTCGGGGGTCATCGCTGCAGCGATCTTCTCCGGCGCGTCATAGACCCAGGAGAAGGGCAATACGGCCACATCGCGCAGGAAAATGTAGCTTTCAGGAATCGTTCGTGTATCCAGTCGCGTTGCTGATGCGGAGAAGGCGGTGGCATTGACTGGCGTCGCGTTGACGATGGCGTTGATCTCGGGGTGCTTCTCATAAATGAGTTGGTGGATGGGGCAGGCGCGGCTCGGGAGGGTGCCACGCGCTCGAAAGCCGTTTTGGATGAGGGCAAGTTGATCCGGAGTGATTGTTGCGCGGTCCACCAACTGGGTGCTGATCAGGAAGGAGTCATCATCCACTCTTACAGAGAAACTGCCGGCGTTGCTGGTCAGCAGGCGTTGATGATAACCCCGGCGGATGAAGTCGCATAACTCACGCCGCAGCGAGCGCTCCCTGCTGGTTGCGGGACCGGGATCGCATTCTTCAAGCTCTGGAACTGCCGTTTTACCGATGGCGAGTTGCTCCTCGGTTAAATAGCGGACCGGTCCCAAGGCTCGCGCCTTGATCACGGTTTTTGCAACAAATTCCAAGGTCTCAAAGCGCCGGAACGCATCCGAGAATTCGCTCCCGCCGACAACAACCCCGTGGTTCTCCAACATCACGCAGTTGTGCCCCGCGGCGAACACGGTGGCGATCCTCTCGCCCAACTTGGCGCTGCCGGGCAAGGCGTAGGGGGCGAATCCAACCTCGCCGCAGACCGTGTGGGCTTTGGTGAAAAGTCGGCTGTCGGGTGACTGACCACAAATACTGAATGCAACGAGTGCGACCGGATGAGCGTGAACAATCGCCCCAAGATCCGGGCGGGCGGCGTAGATCATTTGGTGGAAAGGAAACTCCGAAGAGGGACGGTGCCGCCCCTCGGTGTTTCCGTCTGGAAGAACGCGAACGATGTCCTCAACGCGAATTGCACCCTTGTCCACCCGTGCTGGGGTGATCCATATCGACCCGTCGGAATCGCGTATGGAGAGATTACCTCCCGATGTGGTCGTCATCCGGTATTGATAGATCCGAGCCATGGCTTGGACCAAACGCTCAGCAGGGTGGATGATGTCTCGCATCGCAATAGTCTGGTGCCGTGTTTGAGCGAGGTCAAGTGAGTGCGACTTGCCGAAGGTGTTGGAAAGATCTGCTTGGCCGGCGGCTTGTTTTTCGATTGTATCAAACACATGAAACACAAAGCATCCGCACAGTGGCAGGGTTCTCTTAAAGAAGGGTCTGGTACCATGAGCACCGGCTCAGGCGCGCTCGTTGACAAACCCTACTCATTCAAGACGCGTTTCGAAGGCGAGCAGGGAACAAATCCCGAAGAGCTCATTGGCGCAGCCCACGCGGGCTGCTTCTCAATGGCTTTTTCCTTAATCCTCGGCGAGGCGGGCTTCACTCCGGACAAGATTGAAACGACAGCAACAGTCACCTTGGAACCCAAGGATGGTGGATTTGCCATCACTGCGAGCCACCTCGACGTCACGGCTGGTATCCCGAATATCGATAACGCAACGTTTCAGGAGCTTGCCGGCAAGGCCAAGGCCGGTTGTCCCGTCTCGAAAGTGCTCAATGCGACAATCACGATGGACGCCAAGCTTTCTTGAAGCCCGGAAGGGCTCCCAGGTAAGTGTCCGTGAGCCAATATTGGGAAATCTGGCCCCCCCTGATTCGTTGTGTCCAGGCCAAAACCACCCATTGGCCACGTCAAGCATGATGGGGTTTTTGGGATTTCGGAGCGTGAGGACCCGGTGCCTCACGTTTTCTCTCAAGCAGTCCATGCAGCATGTTTGATCATGACGCGAAGATAGCCGGTGATTGAAGACCTGCCGGGTGTCTGGCCTGAAGCCACCATGTCCGAGGAGCCTCCGTCGCAAAATTGTCACAGTCCTGGGCGAAGCGATGGCCATGAAAATTCAAAGAAAAGGCAACCAATCTTTCGATTGGACACGATGACTCTGTGACAACGGAGCGCCAAGGACCGGCGCTTCCCATGACTTGCAACCTCAAAAAATATACCAACATATGAAAACCGCAGACACTCTCAGCACCTTGAATGATCTAATCCAAATTAACAAAGATGGACAGGAAGGATTTCGCGATGCTTCCGAAAACATTAAAAATCCCGAACTTAAAACACTTTTCGCCAAATACTCACTTCAACGCTCCAAGCTCGCTGGCGAACTACAAAAGCATGTGATCGACCTTGGTGAAGAGCCGGAAAAAGACAGCACATTTGCGGCTGCCATCCATCGTGGCTGGATCGACTTGAAAGCCGCCTTAACCAAAGGGGATGATCATTCCATTCTCGCAGAATGCGAGCGCGGGGAGGATCATGCCATTCACGCCTATCGTGATGCTCTTGAAGCCGATCTTCCTGCCAACATCAGGTCCCTTGTCGTGGAACAATCAGCGGTCGTTCAGGCGACTCATGACGACATCCGCGACCGTCGCGATGCGGCTGCAGAATAAATTTACACCCTCCCCCCAATAAACAACGCCCGTATGGTCTGCAGACCATACGGGCGTTTTCTGTGTTTTTTTATGCATATCAAAAGCGATCAGACCTTCTGGTCGACTTTCATTGAACTGCTGAGCCGGGGCTACCCTTGCCCCTTAATCTTCAGGACCAACAATTTGAGAGATTCGGCGGATGGCTCGGGCTTGACCGGTTTTTTCATCCACGGCGATCACGGCTCCACAGACCCGCACTGGCCCGGATGCCACGGGGAAAGGTGAGGGGAGGCCATCAATAAAGCGTTTGATAATGTTTCTCGGGTCACGACCCAGGATGGAATGTTCCGGACCACACATCCCGGCATCACAGAGAAAGGCCGTGCCGTTCGGCAGAATTTTTTCATCAGCTGTTTGCACATGCGTATGGGTGCCCACCACAGCGGAGACTCTTCCATCAAGAAAACGTCCCATCGCGATTTTTTCACTCGTGGTCTCCGCATGAAAATCCACAAAGATCACCGGGGTTTCTTCTTGAAGACGCTCCACCTCATTGAGGGCAACCTCGAACGGATTGTCGAGCAGTTGCTGCATGAACGTGCGGCCTTGGAGATTTAAAACCGCCACTTTGCCTTTTGAGGTTTCGAGAACGATGCTGCCTTGTCCTGGAGCACCCTGGGGATAGTTGGCGGGGCGGAGGAGTCGGGGCTCAGTTGCCATATACGATGCGGTGTCCTTCTGATCCCATGCATGGTCACCCAGCGTGATCACGGCCACACCACTGCGCAGGAGGTCAATCGCAATCCGGGCGGTGATTCCCCGGCCTCCCGCCGCATTTTCGCCGTTCACAACCACAAAGTCGATATCACCCTCCTTTTGAAATGTTCTCACAGCCCGCATGGCGGCTTCGCGCCCGGGTTCTCCTACGATGTCTCCAAGAAAAAGAATATTGATCACAGGACGTTTTTATCGAATTTCCCTCCACATGCATCGTAATTTTTTATATTGTTCTTCGAAGTGGCCCATTTCTATTACCGCACCTCGCGAGTTTTCCTTTGGTTTCTCGTGATTTTGGCGGTGTTGATGCCTTCTGCACAGGCGCGCATCACTCCTCTGGCGCAAGTGCCCGACTGGAGCGCGCTGGACAAGTTCCAGGAAACCATCACTCAAGCGGAATTCTCGGATCTTCTCAATCGTGTGTATGCTCCCGGAGGAGCCGCTGCCGGTGTGATTGTGATCAAGGCGGACCAGGCAATCGTCACCACGGGTGCGGGGAAAGATCCATTTATCCTCCGGTTTGCCAAAAATCACACCGAGGCCAAGGCCGTGCCCGGCTACTGGAAGCCCAAGAAGGGACTCGCACCGCCCCCTGCGGACAAACCACTCACCGGTCTCAAAATTGCACTTGATCCCGGTCACCTGGGTGGTTCGTGGGCCAAGGTGGAAGAACGATGGTTCAAGGTTGGGAACAGCAAACCAGTCACCGAAGGAGACATGACGCTTCTTGTGGCCAAGCAAATGGCTCCCCGCCTCAAAAGCTTGGGAGCTCAGGTGTTCCTCACTCGAAATCAACCCGGACCGGTGACCTCCCTGCGCCCGGAAAAGCTCAAAAAAGAAGCCCAACTTTCGCTTGCGGATAAAAAGCAACCGGTCACGCCTGCAGCCCTCAAAGACGAAACCGAACGCCTTTTCTACCGGGTCGGGGAGATTCGTCGTCGCGCCAAATTGGTCAATGAAGTTATCCGCCCGGATCTTGTGATGTGTCTTCATTTCAATGCGGAATCATGGGGGAATGAAAACGCCCCACAGTTGGTGGACGAAAATCATCTGCACTTTCTCGTTACCGGTTCCTGGAGTGCCGAAGAATTGACTTATGAGGACCAACGTTTTGACATGCTCAACAAAATGCTTGGACGGTCATTCACCGAGGAAGTTGCCGTGACAGAATCCATCGCGAAATCCATGGCGCGGGAAACGGCACTGCCTCCTTATGTGTATGTCCAAAGCAATGCTGTCCGCGTGAACGCCAATCCCTACATCTATGCAAGGAATCTGCTCGCCAATCGACTTTTTGTTTGTCCGGTCGTGTATGTCGAACCTTACGTCATGAATAGCAAATCAGCCTTTGCTCGCATCCAGGCTGGAGACTATGAGGGGCGGCGCAAGTTTGGCGGCATTCTCAGAAAGAGCATCTACCGCGAATATGGAGATTCCTTGGTAGATGGGCTTGTGGCCTATTATTCCGGCAGGTGAGTTGACGGGCGATGGGGGGGCGATCGTGTGTCATTTGACACGCAGGGCTTCGACCTGGGAGGGATTCACAGGATCTTCTTTTCCTGCAAATTCAGCCCGAACGAAACTCACAATATCTGCAATCTCGTCATTGGTCAGTCCGGCTTGGGCGGGCATGATTCCACCGGTGATCTCTCCATCGATTTTGGATTTTCCGCTCTGACCATGGAGGATGACTTGGATCGTGTTCTCGGGCGGTCCGGCCATCCATTCCGAGGCTCTCAGCGCTGGTGTTGGGAAGGAGGCGCCACCATCCAAATGACAGGTGGCACAATAAAGGTCATACAACTCTTGTCCTGCTTCCCTACTGATGGCTTGGGTTTCAGATTTTTTCGGTTCGCACCCCGCGCCAACGAAGGCAAGGGCCAAACCAACTGCTGCTTGCAAAACAAGGGTCCCACGAGCATGTTCATCGCGATTTGTCATGACATCATCCTACGTTCACTCCCTTGGTTTTTCCATCCTCGTCTTAGCCGTTTTCCCATTGTGCTCAGGTGCGCAGCCCATCACCTCCGAGAAAGCCAGTTTTCAGATGGAGACGGTCGTCGAAGGGCTGAAAAATCCTTGGGGTGCCGCGTTTTTGCCAGATGGACGCATTCTGGTCACCGAGCGTGAAGGACGTTTAAGGATTGTGGAGAAGGGTGTGCTCTTGCCGGATGAGGTTTCTGGAATTCCTGAGGTGTGGGCCAAAGGGCAGGGCGGGCTGCTTGATGTGGAATTGCATCCCGACTTCAAAACCAATGGCTGGATTTATCTGTCCTACTCTGACCCGAAGCCGGAGGGATCCATGACAAAAATTATCCGCGGACGACTGAAGGACAATGCGTTTGTGGATCAGGAGGTCATCTTTGAAGCGCCCATTTCCGAATATACCAGTGGCGGCGCTCATTTTGGAAACCGCATGGAATTTGATGGCAAGGGATACCTGTTTTTCACCATCGGTGACCGTGGCGATAAGACGACTCCAGAAAACAACGCCCAGAATCTTGGTAACCACAAAGGAAAAACCCACCGCATCCACGACGATGGGCGGATTCCCGAGGACAATCCCTTTGTGGGAAAATCGGGGGCGGTTCCCACGATTTGGAGTTATGGAAACCGCAATGCCCAGGGGTTGCGGTTTGATGAGCGCACCGGTCTCCTTTGGGAAAGCGAGCACGGCCCGCGGGGAGGGGACGAAATCAATATCATCAAGAAGGGTCTCAACTATGGCTGGCCGATTGTCACCTTTGGGATCAATTACAGCGGGAAACCCATCTCAGAAAAGACCGAGGCCAAAGGCATGGAGTCCCCGGTGTTGCACTGGACTCCCTCCATCGCGGTCGCGGGAATTGACTTCTACCACGGCGACAAATTCCCCGCATGGAAGGGAAACCTCTTCGCAACAGCCCTCGCCCATCAAAAAGTTGTCCGCATGGAGATCGATGCCGAGAACAATATCACCCACCAGGAAATCCTGCTGGAGGGAAGTGGCCGCATCCGTGATATTCGCACCCCGGATGACGGATTCATCTACCTGGTCTATGATCAGCCCGGAAAGCTCGTCAGACTCGTGCCGGCTGAGTGATTTTGTGATCCTCGAGGTCCAGAAAATCGATCACGAAGTCATTGGCGGGGCAGGCTCAGACTTCATCCGGAGTTCCTGATTGTTGGATTTTTCCCCTGTCGATAATCACGACCCGATCGGCGACCTCAAAAGCTTCTTCCTGATCATGGGTGACAAAAAGCGTTGTGAGGTGAGTTTTGTCATGGAATTTCCGCAGCCACTTCCTGAGCTCTTTGCGGACCTTGGCATCCAAGGCTCCAAAGGGTTCATCAAGGAGAAGGACGCGGGGTTCGATGGCGAGCGCGCGGGCAAAGGCCACCCTCTGACGCTGACCTCCAGACAGCTGTGAGGGAAGCCGTCGTCCGAGCCCGTCAAGTTGCACGGCCTCAAGCAGCGACTCAACGATCTCCCGGATTTTGTCTTTTGTTGGTCGCTTGTGGCCGGGCAGCACACGGAGGCCAAAGGCAATGTTCTCGAAGATCGAGAGATGGTTAAACAAGGCGTAGCTTTGGAAAACAAACCCGGCTTTTCGTTGATAGGCACTGCGATTGGTGACGTCAACGCCTTCAAAGTGGACGCGGCCCCGCTCCGGGAATTCCAGGCCGGCAATGATGCGGAGGATGGTGGTTTTTCCTGATCCGCTGGGTCCCAATAGGGCAACAATCTTGCCGGTTTCGACGGTGAGGTTTGCGTCTTGGACTGCAGGGAAATTGCCAAAACTTTTTGAGATTCTGTGGAGTTCGATGCTCATGAGATGTTTGGGGAATCAGCCGGCCTTGGAGCCCGCTTTGAGTTGATGGGCCGCATGCCATTCCGCGATGGCTTTGAGGATCAGCGTGACCAATGCCAGAATGGCCAGCAGGGACGCCACGGCAAACGCGGCAGAAAATTGGTATTCGTTGTAGAGGATTTCCACGTGGAGGGGCATCGTGTTGGTTTTTCCCCGGATATGACCGGAGACCACACTCACGGCGCCGAATTCCCCCATGGCCCGGGCGTTGCAAAGAATCACCCCATAAAGCAGGCCCCATTTGATTTTTGGAAGCGTGACTCTCAGGAAAATTTGCAGGCCGTTTGCTCCAAGTGTGGATGCGGCTTCTTCTTCGGCACTTCCCTGGGCTTGCATCAGCGGAATCAATCCTCTCGCGACAAAGGGGAAGGTCACAAAAATTGTCGCGAGGACAATGCCCGGCAGGGCAAAAATGATCCGAATGTCATTCTCTGCCAACCACGGCCCGAACCAACCCTGACGTCCAAATAGCAGGACGTAGATGAGACCGCCAATCACCGGGGAGACCCAGATCGGCAGATCAATCAGGGACGTGAGCAGCGTCTTCCCTCGGAATCGGAATCTGGTGATTGCCCATGCGGCTGCCAGACCAAAGATCGTGTTCAGCGGCACCGCAATCGCCGCCACCAGCAACGTCAGATGAATGGCGTGTTGGGTGGCCGCGTCAGCAAAATACCCAACATAGGCTCTCACGCCATGCTTGAATGCTTCATGAAAAACCACCACCAAAGGCATCGCCAGAAACAGGCCAAAAAAGAGCACCACAACGATGATCAAGAGAATCTTCACAGGCAGGGATTCAGAGGTGGCACGTCGTACCCTGTGGTGCCTGGCCGTGATGGTTGTGACAGTGCCGGCCATGGTTATGCGATCCCCCGACGCCTGGCATCCCATGCTTGGAGACCATTGCTCACCAGCACAATCACAAACGATGCCGCCAGCATCACAAATCCCAGAGCGGCGGCTCCATTGTAATCGTAGGCTTCCAGCTTCGAAATAATGAGCAAGGGCGTGATCTCGGTTTTGAAGGGCAGGTTGCCCGAAATAAAGACGACACTCCCAAACTCCCCAACAGCGCGCCCATAGGCGAGGGTCATCCCTGTCAGCAGCGAGGGAAGCAAAGCCGGAAAGATCACCCTCCAAAACGTCTGCCAACGTCCTGCCCCCAAGGTCGCAGCCGCTTCCTCAACCTCTGCAGAAAGGTCAACAATGATGGGTTGTACCGTGCGCACCACAAAGGGCAGTCCGATGAATGTGAGTGCGAGATACACACCAATGAGCGTGAAGGAAATTCTGATCCCGTAAGGAGCAAAAAACTGACCGATCCACTCATTCGGAGAATAAAGTGCGGTGAGGGCAATTCCAGCGACGGCCGTTGGGAGCGCAAACGGAAGGTCCGTGATGGCATCCAAGATTTTGCGCCCCGGAAATTCGTAACGCACGAAGACCCACGCTGCCAGGAATCCAAAAACTCCATTTATCAGGGCTGCAGCCAGAGAAATCCCAAAACTCACCTTGTAGGACGCCATCACCTGCGGAGCCGTGACTGTCTTCCAGAAATCCTCCCAGCCCATCGTTCCCGTCTTTAAAATCAGTCCGGAGAATGGCAGCAACACCAGAATCCCCAAATAGATCCATGTGTAGCCCATCGTGAGCCCAAATCCGGGCAGAGTGTGTTTGCGGCGGCTCATCCGTTTCAGATCGCTTCCGCGGACGGGGGATGTTTGCGAAAATTGAGCTCAAGAAGGTTGGTCATAACAGCGATTAAAAGATGACTAAAATAGTAATAATAATGATCCACGCAAGCTGAATTTTCTCATTTTTCTATCAGTCCTCCTCTTGGCCAACACGGAGCAGGCTTGCATCATCCGTGGAATGGCCTACTGTTTTCGAAGTTCACACCACATTTTTTCCCTCCCCAGGAAGCCACCTTTTATGGAATCCCACACCGATATTCTTCTCAAGCAGGCCGCCCAAAGCGGTAAACCAAAACTCGAAGATCTCACGCGCCCCTTGGTTGAGTTGACCGAAGATTCCTCCACGCTGGTCGTGGGGTATGGACTGGGGCAGGCCGGGGTGCGGGATGAGATGATCCCCTATTTTCACATCATTGGCCCGGATGCGAATGAGGACCCCGTCCGCGTTCTTGTCATCGGCGGATGGTTGGGGACTGACTCCTCAACACCACTGGCTTTGGCAAGATTTATTGCTGCCATCGAAAGCAGTCAGGACCTGATCGAAGGGTTGGAGATCACGGCTTACCCGGTCTCGAATGTCGAGGCCTACCGGGAGGGGGTTTTCCTGACTGGCAAACAACAGATTGAAGGGGTGAAGTGCTGGTCAGGGTCAACGTGCAGCCATGTGAAGGTCATCGAAAACGAGCTGACGCGTTACAATTATGATGCGGTGATTTTGCTCAGAGAATCCACCCGAACCAAAGGTGTGGAAGTCGATGCCTGGGATGGGCAGGGGACACATGTTGCCACGCTGAAAACACTTTTAGGGAACCTGTCCGCAGAGACTCCAGACCTCCACTGGGAGATCGATCCCGCCAAACCTGCCTTCGCACGAACCTTCACCCCACTTCCTGAGAATCCCAATCAACCCATAGAAATTCTGATTGGATTCGCTGAAGAGTCCTCATCCGTGGCAGGATCGGATGCGGCCTTGGAACTGCTTTTGAAGCTCGTTTCAGCTTTGCGCAGTTCTTCCCCTTCGCCAGTGTCTTGAGCCCTACCTGACCACCCGCCCGGAACTGGAACCCCCGGCCAATGCTTCGGCCTCGGCGCGCGAGGTGAAATTCACGTCACCCACCACGGAATGACAGAGGCATGATGCGGCGACGGCAAAGCTGATGGCTTTTGAGGGGTCGGAGAGCTCGGGAGTTGTGAGAGCAAAGATCAACCCAGCGCCAAATGAATCGCCGCCGCCCACGCGGTCCACAATATCCCGGATCTCGTAGGGTTTGTAGTTTCCTTGGTCCAAGGGAGCAAAATGCGGTTTGGCATTTTTGACATCATAAAGCATGGCGCCCCAGTTGTTATGGGATGCGGAGATGCTTTCGCGCAGGGTGATGGCAACGTATTGGACATTTGGAAATTGCGCGGCAATCTGTGAGGCCACATCCGGGTAGGCTCCGATGTCGAGATGTCCAGATTCGACGTTTGTGTTTGCTGCATGAATGCCAAGCACGTCTGCGGCGTCCTCTTCATTGGCAATGACCACGTCCACATACGGCAAGATGCTGCGAAGCGTGCGCCCTGCGAGGGCTTTTGAATCCGTTCCCGACTCCCAATTCCAGAGTTTTTTGCGGAAGTTGAGATCACAAGAAACTGTCAGCCCAGCTTCCTTGGCGGCACGCACGGCATGAAGCACGGCATCGGCAGAAATCTGCGAAAGCGCTGGAGTGATGCCTGTGGTGTGAAGCCACTGAGCTCCCTCAAAAATATCCTGCCAGGGATACTCGCTGGCCGGCGTCAGACTCACTGAAGAATTGGCTCGGTCATAAATGACATTGCTCGGACGCTGATTAGCCCCTGTTTCCAGGAAATACAGTCCAAGGCGCCCGCCCGGGGTCCGGAGAATATGAGAGGTGTCCACCCCAAGCCCGTTAAGAAATCCCACACAGGCATCCGCGATCGTGTGTTTTGGCAGGGCCGTCACAAACCGGGCCTTTGCGCCCAACTGGGTCAGGGAAGCGGCCACATTGGACTCAGCTCCCCCGAATGTGAATTCCATGTGACCGGGCAGAGCCTGACGGAATCTTAAGTGGCCCTCCGGTGCGAGGCGGGCCATGACTTCTCCAAAGGTGACAATCGTTTTCATAGGGTTGTGGGGTTGGGTGAAATTATGCCCTGGCGGTTTTGATGATCGCTGTGGCCTCGGCAGCCAGGGTCGTGATGCCTTTCCAGTCTCCGGCCCGAATCATTTCGCGTGGGGCAAGCCAGGAGCCGCCCAGTGCTGCGATCTGGGATTCTGCGAGGTAGGTGGTCATGTTTTTTGCATTGATGCCGCCAAGAGGAATGTATTTCAGCCCGAGGTGCTGATAGGGGGCAGAGATATTTTTGAGGAATGGCAATCCTCCGGAGGCTTCGCAGGGGAAAAACTTCAAAAGCTGACATCCCACTTCCAGCGCGGCTTCAATGTCTGATGGGGTCGCAATGCCGGGAGCAAATGGCAGACCTTCTTTCTGAGCGGCTTCAACCACCCGGCGATTAAATCCCGGAGCGACAGCAAAAGCTCCACCAGCTTCTTTAACCTCAAGGACCTGCCCCGGAGTCAGCACCGTGCCAACCCCGACCAACATCTCCGGCACCTTGGTACGAATTTCTTTCACCGCTCCCAAGGCCGCATCCGTCCGAAGGGTCAGCTCCAGGGAATCAATCCCGCCATCAAGGAGCGCTTTCGCCAGGGGGACCGCATCATCCACACGGTCAACAATCAGCACAGCAAGGATTCCCGCACGCTCAATCCGTGCGGCCAGTTCAGGAGAAAAAGCAGGGTTCATTTAGGAAAGGACATCATGAGATGTCACGATTTTAACATCCATCATAAAAGTGAGATGGCTCATCTGAGAGCATCCACATTCAACCATTTGCGTTCTTCCCAGCTTTTGATCCCGAGCTCGGCTAGTTGCACGCCTTTGGCTCCCTGGAGGAGGGTCCATGGGAATGGTTCGTCGAGGGCAACATGACGGAGGAAAAGCTCCCATTGCACCTTGAACGCATTGTCGAAGTTTTCCTGCTCCGGCACTTTTGACCAACCGTCAAAGAACGGGATGGGTTGGGCAATGTCAGGGTTCCACACGGGTTTGGGGGTGTTGCCGTAGTGCTGGACGTAGCATTCCCGCAGCCCGGCAACCGCAGATCCATGGGTGCCATCGACCTGAAGGGTGAGGAGGTCATCCCGGCGAACCCGCACCGTCCAACTGGAGTTAAAATGCGCGATCACGCCGCCTTCAAGCTCGAAGGTCGCATAGGCCGAATCATCTGCCGTGCAGGCATAGGTTTTGCCGTTCTCATCCACTCGCTCCGGAATGTGGGTGGCCCCAAGGCAGGAAACCGCCTTCACCTCTCCGAAAAGATTGTCGAGCACGTAGCGCCAGTGGCACAACATGTCCACAATGATGCCGCCATCGTCTTCTTTGCGGTAATTCCAGCTGGGCCGCTGGGCCGGCACACTCGTGCCTTCAAAAACCCAATAACCGAACTCCCCACGAACGCTCAAAATTTTGCCAAAGAACCCCTGCTCCTTCAGGCGCTGCAATTTGCGCAAGCCCGGCAACCAGAGCTTGTCCTGAACCACCCCGTTTTTGACCCCGGCTTTTGTCGCGATATCAAAAAGCTCCAACGCGGAAGCCGTTGAAACCGCCGTGGGTTTTTCACAATACACATGCTTCCCGGCGGCAATGGCTTTTTTCACCGCATCCGCCCGACGTCCAGTCGTTTGAGCATCAAAATAGATGATGTTCTTCGGATCAGCCAACTCCTTGTCCAAGTCGGTCGTCCACCGTACCCCCTCATCCATGGCCGCCAATTGGGCCAGTTTAGCCTCACTACGACCCACAAGCACGGGCTCAGGCCATAAAACCTCGCCGTCATTCACCTTCACCCCGCCCTGTTTCCTAATAGCCAGGATGGATCGAATGTAGTGCTGGTTGGTTCCCATGCGCCCTGTGACGCCGTTCATGATGATTCCAATGGTGTGTTTTTTCATAAGATTGATTTTAATTTACAGTTTACAGTGTATAGTGGCAGTTATTCAGTTTTCAGTGGTTCAGTTTATAGTTTTCAGGAGATAAATCCCCCTATCCACAGGGTTCGCCCTCTTGCTGAACACTGAACACTGTGAACTGACAACTTTTTCATGGCCTCTCCGTGCATTGAGGCTGAGCCCCCTCAGGCAGAGCCGGCACGTCAATGCCGGCTTTGGGCAGGGTGCCATCCAATTCTTGACGCCAATGGGCCACATCTCCAGCGGGGCCGTAGCAATAAATCATGCGCAGTGGGGTGTCACCGATGTTGGTGAGCTGATGGAAGACGGTGGGTGGGATGTAGACCATCTGGCCGGAGGTGACGGTTTGCCGTTCTTCGCCGAGGCAGACTTCGCCGGTTCCTTCCACGATAAAATAGACCTCTTCCTGTTCCTGGTTATGCCAGGGAACCTGTCCACCGTTGGGATCCAGGGTCACATTGCCCATGGCAAAGTTGGTGGCTTGAATAGGGGCGACCCCGCCGACGAGATTCTGGGTTCTGCGGCGGGCGGGATAACGCCGGCCTTCAATTTTGGCTAAATCGGAGATGATCATAATGTTTTGGGAGTTGGGCTGATTATTGGAGGCCGCCGAAGAAGGTGTAATTTTTGTCTTCAGCGAGGCGTTGCAAATATAGTGCGAGTTCGCGGGCATGGTAATCTCCCCACATGGATGATTCGCCGCGGGGGATTTTGCTTCCCGCTGGAACATGATCCCAGCCATTTGGGCGGTGGTAGATGGAGTGCAGGATGAGCCCCTGATGGGCAGGATCCACGGAGAGATAGGGCTCGCTGAGCACGGTTTGGGCGGTGGTCAGCCCTGCCTGCCAATATTTTTCGCCATCGCCTGTTTCGCCCAAATAGCGCCCGAGCCGGAGGAGCCCCTGAGCGGCAATCGCTGCGGCTGAGCTGTCCACCGGTTCCCAGTCATTTTCAATCTGCGCCGGCCGGTCGAGATAATCCCCCAATTTGTGAAGGAGGGGAGCCCCGGTGTCCCAGTAGGGTATGCCATCCGTGGGGGTGTGTTCGATGTAGAAATCGCAGGCCGCAAGAGCCGGTTTGAGGAAAAGCTCCGTCACCGCCTGGCGTCCGCCAAAAGGCTCCAATTCCGAATCCTCCAGTGTGGCCAGCCATTCGAGTTGTTCGGGATAGCCCGCCACAATCCATGCCAGGCCGCGCGTCCACGTTGTGAAAGGGGAGTAGCCCTGCTGGGAGTTCGGACACCGATAACTTCCGTCCTTGAGGTTAAAAACACTTTCGTGTGCCACGCGTCCGCGGAGATCATACGCATCGCGGCCCTCGCCAAAATAAACGGCATAGTCGGATGTGGCCCGGGCATGCTTGATCACGCGGTCAAGCAACGAAATCCTGGCGTCTTTTTCGCCCATGAGAACATGACCGAGAGCATGGGACACCGAGAGCGCACGAAGAGATCGGATCGTATCAGCAAACAGAGAGTGCGGGCCATTGAAGGAATGGATATAACCTCCCCCTCCGGCAATCTCGGTCCAACGAGCCGCCTGAACGGCTCCCGAGCACTTGAGGGCCAGTTCATAAAAATCTTTCTCCCGGGCATCAAAGGGGATTTTTCCCTCCACCATGAGCCGCAGCAAATTGCCGTAGGTGCTGACATTGTTGAACCCGTGGTCATGGACCCCGATGTGAGTGATGTGGTGGGCCATGCGTTCCCGGGTGCGGGTTCTGCCAAGCTCAAGGAAAGCCTCATCTCCCGTGGCATCAAACTGCAAAAGCGCCGATCCATAAACAAACCCCTGAGTCCACTCCGTCCAACCCCGTGCCGTGTATTGGCCTTCGATGGTGAAAACGGGGGTCGCCGAACCCGGAACCTCGGCTTGGTCGATCGAGAGTATTTTTGGAGCCGAGGCATCCCAGAGCTTCTGAATTGCGGGCAGGAGGGCTTTCGGGGTGAGTGTGTTGTCAGATGTGATCATAACCTTCTTAAATGGAATCCTCCGTCGAGATTGATGACGTCCCCCGTGGAAAATGGGAATGCACCGCTCAGAATGCTCTCCACCGCCCGGCCCACGTCCGAGGGGGCACCCCAGCGTTTTTGGGGAACAAGGCCATCGGCGAGGAGCTTGTCATATTTGTCTTTGACCCCGGAGGTCATATCTGTGGCCATGATGCCAGGACGCAATTCGATGACTTGAATGCCCTCCTCCGCCAGGCGGACGGCCCAGAGTTGGGACGCCATGGCCAGACCGGCTTTTGAAATGCAGTATTCGCCGCGATTCACAGAAGCCGTGTTGGCGGACAGGGAGGACACAAAAATCAATTTGTAACCCCCATCCAATCGGGATTTGCCCGCATGGTTCTGCCAATGCTTCACAACCAACTGGGATAAAAAGTAGGGGCCCTTGAGGTTGACCGCGATGACCTCATCAAAGATCTCCTCGGTGGCCTCGGTGATATCCGCCCTGACTCTGGGGGCGATGCCGGCGTTGTTCACGAGAGCATCCAGCTGACCAAAAGCCTCGAGCGTTTCATCAAGCAACTTCTCGCGGCCAGACGCCTCGCCGATGTTTCCGCCAACGACGGGAAATTTCTGATCGGAGTGGGTGGCCAGGGTTGCACAATGAGCGGAAGTTTCTTCAGCGGCTGCGCGGTTGTTGGCGTAGTGGATGGCGACGCTGTGGCCAGCAGTCGCAAGGCGCTCGGCAACACCACGCCCCAAACCGCGGCTGGAGCCGGTGACAAGGACAGTGGAGGGGACAGACATGATCACAACTTATCAGACGCTCCGAAAACCTGTTACGACAGAGACCCCCATAATTAGCACAAAACCGACTTTAGATATCGTCAGTGGTCAGATAGGCTCTATAGTGAGGAGGCATTCATTCGACAGGATGACAGGATGACAGGATTTGCAGGATTAACATGATTGTCTGAAGGGGCTCCTAAAAATTTCTCCCTGAAACAAATGCTACGTTCTCGTTCCGCCCCAGATTCCCTCCTGGTAATCCTGCGAATCCTGAAATCCTGTCTAAAAAATTCTTCTCCTCCCCACCATGAAAGACTACCGCCCCCTTCTCCTCCAAACCCTCGATGTCCGGCTACCCGGCTTACGCCTTCGCCGCCTTCGACTGAACCGTCATTTGCCGGAGGCCGATGCGTTGGAGGAACACCGGCATTCCTTCTCCCAAACCCTCTGTTATCTCTCCGGGCGGGGCGTTTTGAGGGTGGGGGAGCAAAGCGTCGAGGTTTTCCCAGGTGCACTGGCAATGCTTCCCAAAGGCGAGATCCACGGTTTTCGCGAGACCGTGGGGAGGCGGCCGCTGACTCTGGCCATGGATTTCGATTTTCAGGGGGTCGGCCGCCGGGGAAACAAAATCAGCCAACTGAATGACTCCGAGACGGCAAGAATCCGTCACCACCTCTCAGAAATCAGCCGCGTGAAAAACCCAGCCCTCCCCGAATCCCGCCTGCTGGCAGCTTCCGCGGCGCTCGCGATTCTTGATATTCAGCTCCGCGCCTTGGGCTATTTGCCGGGCCGCCGCCCTGTTGTTCCCGGTTTTGTCAAAAAATATCAAACCCTGGCTGTGGACCCCATCAATGACGAACTGAGCATCGCCGAGCTGTCTTCCCTGGCCGGATATCAACCGGATTATCTAAACCGTCGCTTCAAGCAAGTGACAGGCCTGACCCTGCGCCAGCAACGAGATGTGCTCCGACTGGAAAAAGCAAAAAAGTTCCTCGGCCAAGGACTTCCCATCGCAGAAGTTGCCATGGGCTCCGGCTTTGACGATGCCAACTACTTCGCTCGCTGGTTCAAACGTCAGACCGGTGTGCCACCACGGCTCTGGTTTGGGAAGTGAGGTCGGCATTGTTATGAATCAAGATACGCTGGGTTGTCGTGTATTCGTTTGAGACTGATCCTCTCCACCAAGTAGGCCCTGCCATCCGTTCCAGCCAAAGACCCTGACCATACCCCCAAATAATATGAGAATTTGATTTCCATGTCAGATGCTGATATTAGTATATCTAATATGGCCAGCATCGTTGCGGGCAAGTTGGGGGAGAGGGAATCAACCCGTTGGGTTCTTGCTCGTCCACGTCTACTCCAATCCTCTGCTGTTTTTTGGGGGATGATTCTATTGATTCAATTGGGTGGTTGGTTTGGGAGGATCTGCCAAACGGATGTGTCTCCAATCATTCCGAGTTTGGGGCTTGGTGTTGCGGCGGTTGTGATTCTTGGTGTGGGTTATGCGTTTCCAGCGATTGTCTTGGGAGCTTTTATTGGAACCCTGCTTCTGACCGGGTCCGTGCTTGGAGCCGCTGTGGACGGCCTGGCTCAGGGGGGAGGAGCCGTTCTGGCTGCCTGGCTATTTTTACCAATCGGCGATCCCGGCCTGCCAAGGTTGCGCGATTTTTTTCATTTTGCGCTGACTGGTGTTCTGGGCGGAGCGGGTTTCTGCACCCTCCTCCTTTTTGTGGCATCTCCCTTGGAGTCTGAAAGTCTCAGCATGATCCATGCGGTTGAAACCTGGCTGGCGCTCTCTCTTGGAGTTCTGATTTTTGGGACCTTCAGCCTCTTTGTGTTTCGAAGACAGGACCTCAGGCCACCGAAATTGCGGGGGGCCTATGAGATGTTGCTGTATTCCACTCTGCTTGCATGGTTGGTGTACCTGCTGCTAACCAATCCCTCGCTGGACGAACATGGTCTTTTGTTTCTCCTCGCTGGATGCTTTTTGCTGGCACTGCTTGTGGCGATTCGCTTCGGA
>JBGTAR010000020.1:0-50057 GCA_041749815.1 Terrimicrobiaceae bacterium | reverse complement strand
CCCGCTACCCCAAGGTCTCGGTGATTGTGTGTTCCTACAATGGTGGGAAGACTTTGGATCGCTGCCTGCAATCGCTGCGGGAATTGGATTACCCGGATTACGAGGTGGTGCTTGTGGACGATGGATCGAAGGACGATACCGTGGAAATTGCCGCCCGGCACCCATGGATCGTGAGTATTCGTCAGGAAAACAAGGGCTTGAGCGTGGCCAGAAATGTGGGTGCCAGCGCAGCAACAGGAGAGGTGATTGCTTACACCGACAGTGATTGTATGTCGGATCCCGACTGGTTGTATTTTTTGGTGGGGACCCTTTTGAGTGGCGACTACGCCGGGGTGGGAGGACCGAATATTTCCCCGCCTGCCGAGAATTGGATCCAGGCGTGTGTCGCGGCAGCCCCGGGTGGCCCAAGTCATGTTTTGCTCACGGATGTGGTGGCCGAGCACATTCCCGGATGCAACATGGCATTTTACAAATGGGCGTTTGACAAGGTGGGTGGCTTTGATCCCGAATACCGCAAGGCGGGGGATGACGTGGATTTCTGCTGGCGATTGCAGCAGGAGGGGCAGGTCATCGCGTTCAGTCCCTCGGCCATTGTTTGGCATTACCGTCGTTTCACCTTGAAGGCTTTTCAAAAACAGCAGGAAGGTTACGGCGAGGCGGAATCCATGCTGCGCTTCAAGCATTTGATCTTTTTTGGCCCGACAGGCACGGCCAAATGGAAGGGCCAAATCTATGGGGCGCCACGATTCACGTGGTTGGTGAATCGCCCGGTGATTTATCATGGCGTGTTTGGAGAAGGCTTGTTTCAGAGCATCTATCCGACTCCGCAGTCCGAGATCGCGGCCTACTTGAGCAGTGTCGAGTGGGTGGCACTCACAGGATTTATTCTGGCCCTTTCCGTGCCCCTTCCCGTCTTGCGTATTGTTCCCTATCTCATGTTTGGAGGCACTTTTTTGGTGGCTCTCTCCTACATGATCCATGCGCGGCTGGAGTCACGTCATGACACCATTCGCGCCCGTCTTCTGGTGACTTTTCTTGCGCTTGCACAACCCCTGGTGCGTGGTTGGGCCCGGTATTTTACCTGGCTGAAATTTAAGCGGACCCCGCCGGCCGTTATTGCTGCACCGGAGGAGAATTTTGTTCCTGCCCGGGGAAGCATTTCGAGCTTAAATTATTGGAGTGAGAACGGCCAAGGCCGTGAAGCCCTGCTTCCAGAAATCATTTCGTCCCTCGAAAATGAGGGGTGGAGCTATTCCATCGACACGGGCTGGAAGCAATGGGATGTCCAGATCTACGGCAGTTTTTGGTGGGGGATTCAGGTGCGTTCGGTGACGGAATATCATGGGGGGCCCAAATGCCTGACCAGGGTGCATCTCTCGACGAGGATGGTGGCAACGACGTTTTTGGTGAATCTCACGATTATTTCGATCCTGGGTTACCGTCAGGCCATGAACCCTGGGGGAGACATTTGGTTGTGGATTCCGTATCTGGGGGTGCTTGCGGTGCTCCTCAGCCGGGCCTATCGGCTGAAAAAACGTGTATCGGCATTGGTTGGAGCTGCCGCCCAGCGCTGCAAGTTCACCCGAATCTCCAAGAAACCGTCGTCAGCAGGCTGATTTTGAGGCCGATTTGGCCTCTTAGTCTTGAAGTATTTTTGATCTCACTCCCAGAGAATCACATCGCCGGTTGATGCCATCAACTTGAGCAGCCCGAGGTATTTCACCGCAGGATCGTAGCACCAGAGCGACCAGATGGGCTCGGCATCCTCCCCGGATTGCTGAAGGAGAAAGCTGACGTTTCCCAGGGTGGCGCCTTTCTCCTGGGTCACATAGCGTTGGGCGATGGCGAAGGCCCCCCGAGAATCCACCAGGACTTTGGAGAGGTTAATCTTCGAGTAGTTCCCGATGGCAACCCGTAAATCCAAGGAAGGTTTTTGCTGGATGATTTTGCCGTTTCTTACCGTGATGGAAAGAATCCCGTCAGCACTATGGGTGGCGCGGCAAATAAAATACCAGTCCTTGGGGTCCGGGGTTCCGTTATCGGCACTGATCTTAACAATCGATTCGCGGTAACGATCAGGCAGAGAAAAAGCGGCTTGTTTGGCGCTTTGACCTGCTTCTGCGGAGGCGCAGGCAAAAAGCAGGATCAGAACAAGGAGTGAGGGATTATGGGTTGGGGGCACGCGATGGATGTTCATAGCAGATAAGTGTGAAAGCCTTCGGAGAATCTCGAAGAATCGGCCCGCAAGTCATCAATCAATTCCCCAACACCCCGATCTCTGCGGGCTGTTTGGGTCGAAGTTATCACGGCGACCATTCGGTTCATTTCGCGCATTTAATCCTTCTGGCAGCCGACTTGCAAGACTGCTTCGGGTTATTTGCTGCCGGGTTTGATGGCAGGAATGCCTACAAGATCTTCGGGAATCCTGTCAGGAGGAAAGGTTTCCGGCTCCATCTGAGCGAGGGAAACAAAGGGGCAGCCAAAATCCGGGAGCTTGCCACCACTGCGATCCACGATGGAACCAGCAGCCACGACCACTCCTCCGCGAGCGCGGACGATGGCAATAGTTTCCTGAACCCGGCCGCCGCGCGTCACCACATCTTCCGCAACCACAAATCGCTCCCCGGGCGTGATGGTGAATCCCCGGCGAAGGATCAGAGCCCCCGCGTCATCTTTTTCGACAAAGATGTGTTTTTTGCCCAGATGTCTGGCGACTTCCTGTCCCACAATGATGCCCCCGACTGCGGGAGAAACCACCGTCGTGGCAGGATATTCCTTGAGCAGGTCAGCGAGTTTTCCGCAAATTTCCGAAGCGAGTGTGGCATCCTGAAGGAGCAAGGCACATTGGAAAAAATCCCGGCTATGCAGTCCGGAGCGCAGGATGAAGTGGCCATGCAGTAACGCCCCAGTCGAGCGGAAGGCTTCCAAGACCTCGGGTGTGCTTTCTGAATTCATGAAATTATGTTGTGGGATTTGTGGGTGGGGTGACAAACGAGATGTGCTCCGCTTGACGCCTCAAGAATTCTTCGGCGAGAGCGCGGTAGGCAACCGAGCCTGGACCGGTGGGGTCATGTTCAAAAATTGTTCGGCCATGACTTGGAGCTTCACCGAATCTCACCGTGCGGGGAATCTGAGTTTCGAAAACCACCTCACCAAAGTGGGCGCGAACTTCGGCAACCACAGCCGGGTTGAGGTTCGTGCGGTTATCGAACATCGTCATCAAGAGTCCACAAATTGCCAGTTCCTGGTTTGCACCGGATGAGCGAAGCTGATCGATCACTTGCATGAGGAGAGAGAGGCCCTCCAGGGAATAATATTCGCATTGGATCGGAATGAGCACCTCATTGGCTGCGGCGAGAGCGTTTGACATCCAGATACCAAGGGAGGGAGGACAGTCCAAAAAGACATAATCATAAGCCCCGGAGGCTTTGAGCGGCTCAAGCGCATTTCTGAGTTGGATCAAGTGATTATCCATTCGAGCCACCTCAATTTCGGCTCCGGCCATGTCCAGATTTCCGGGGATGATCGAAAGATTTTCCATGCGTGTCGGGAGCACGAGTTCAGCAATTTCCGCCTCGCCGATCAGGGCGTGGTAGAGGCTTCTTGCCGAAGGATCCGAAGTGCCCACGGCGCTGGTTGCGTTGCCCTGAGGATCGATGTCCGCAAGCAAAACGCGGACACCGCGTTCTGCGAGAGCTGCGCACAAATTCACCGAGGTCGTCGTTTTTCCGACGCCTCCCTTCTGGTTGGTGATGGCAATAGTTTTCAAAGGGGCAGGATTTGGTGATGTGCGTGGAGGCGGGTTTCAGGACTCGAAAGCCCTGCTAGTAAGCCGTCATCCTGAGCATTGACGGGACATCGGTGAAGAAAAAAGCACAGGACGGTGCGTTTTGTCCAAAAAACTTCATGAATCACCTCTTGCAAGAACGGAAATTCTTCAGCATAGTCCCCATTCGCTCGGCTGGATAGCTCAGTTGGTAGAGCAGAGGACTGAAAATCCTCGTGTCGGGGGTTCAATTCCCTCTCCAGCCAGTTTTTCCATCCCAAGAAGCATGGCGTCTTGGTTTGGATGTCTGCGAGTTGGGGAACCAACCCTCCGTTCTTGGGAGTTCCCGAAAAATGCGGCTCTCCACCAAACAATGGGGATGAAGGACATTGTTGATGTTTCTGGTTAACCGCACTGAGCCAACAAGCGCCCTCCACGCATTTGATTTGGTTTCTGATGGCTTTTCCTCCCCTGATCCCATTTAATGAAGGTTGGGCATGGACCTCGTCACTGGAAGTCGCATGCGGGATTTTCCGCCACCGTGAGAAATTCAACCCAACCATCTGACCCCCGAACATTGGTCTTGTTCGGCCTCCCATTCCATGACGTAACGATGGCTGAGACGATGGCATGGATTGATGATCTCATTGCCTCCAAGCGGTCAGCCTATTTTGTGACCGCCAATTTGGATTTTGCGGCGCAGGCGAGTGGTGATGTGGAGTTGCAGCGGATTCTGGTGGAAGCAGAGCTGGTTTTGTGTGATGGCACGCCGTTGGTGTGGGCGTCGCATTTGGCAGGCAAGCCCCTGCGCGAGCGGGTGGCTGGTTCCGACCTTGTGCCCCAATTAGCAGCCCATGCCGAGCAGCGTGGCTACAAGATTTTTTTGCTGGGAGGTGAGCCTGCTATCCTGGAGAAGGCGGCAGCAAACCTCTGCAAACAACACCCGCGCCTCCCTCCGGTAAAATGTTATTCGCCTCCCTTTGCCGGATTGTTGGACCTTGACCATGCCGGGATTCTTGAACGGCTTGAGGAGGCGCGTCCGGATATTTTGCTTGTGGCCTTTGGCTGTCCCAAGCAAGAGAAATGGATATCCATGCATTACCGGGAATTGGGGATTCCATGCAGCATCGGGGTGGGTGCCACCGTGGATTTCCTTGCGGGAAAAGTCTCACGAGCTCCTGCATGGATGGCCAAACTCGGTCTTGAATGGATTTTCCGGCTCTCCCAGGAACCCAAACGACTGTTTGGAAGATACTGGAGAGACATTTGTTTTCTGATCAGTCAGAGCTGGAAAGAATTCCATGTGGCGCGAGCGACCAGGGCCCTGCCTCCCCCGCAAAGCGTGACCCCTGTCGCGGCTCCTGGCTTGGAAGTCATTGTATGGAAGGGTGCCATATCAGCTGACGTCTTGCATCAATTCCCCAAGCCGACGATGAAAGCGCCCTTTGTGATTGATCTCTCCGGAGTGAGCAGGGTGGACAGCCGGGGGTTGGGGATGATGCTGCGAATGATGCGGGAGTCGTGGACATCCGGGGTGGGGGGCTGTTTTCTTGCGCCATCTGATGCGGTCCAAAAGCTTGTTGCGGTCACGCAGCTGGAAAGGATTCTGCCCATGGCGGCAACCATGGAGGAGGCGAAAGCCCTTTTATTGCGGGAGGCGGCAGCCCTTCGACTTCCCCCGCATTTGGATGAGGGAGGCCTGCGCGTTTCTTTCAAGTTCCCGCCACGGGTGACGGCACAAAATGTGGAGACTCTGGGTTTGGCCATCAGACAAAGTTGGGAGGAACTCCCGCAGGCCCGGCGCATTGCCATGGATTTTGTGGAGACAAATTTTATCGACAGCTCCGGCCTTGGCCTTCTCTTGCAGATTCATCGCATGGCCGCTCAAAGGCCGGAGGGACGCATGGACATTTTGCATCTCCACAACAACATTCTTAATGTGATCCGTGTGGCTCAGTTGGAGACGTTGCTCCTACCTCGCGGGCCATGAAAGTCGGCATGTCAGTTTCCGTCATTCAGCGAGGAAAATCCGGAGTGGCGACTTATGTCAGCGGCCTTCTCAAAGGGATGGCCGCAAGGACCTGGCCGGTGGAAGTCACGCTATTTGGTTTGGAGCAGGACAGGGAGTGGTTTGCTCCATGGCTGAACCAGTGTGAGTGGGCCGGCGTGCCGGAATGGTTCCGCCCGGCCGTCAAAAATATTCTTTGGCATCAAACCGTTCTGCCCGGATGGCTGCAACGATATCGTTGCGATGTGGTTCACATTCCGAGCTATCGGAGGATTGTGGCGGCACCGGGGATTCCCCAGGTGGTGACGATTCACGACCTGGCTCCTTTCCGTCTGGCGGGAAAATACGACCGTCTTCGCATGTTTTACGGGAAGCAGGTTGTCAAACGCCTTGCCCGGCGGGCGACGGCTGTAACCGCCGTGAGTGAGGCCACTGCCGCAGACATCCGCGAGTTTTTTGGTATTCCCCCCGCACGGCTTTCGGTCATCTATAATGGCATCGAACATGAACGTTTTTTTCCACTTGAGCCACGGGAGATCAAACGCCGCTTGCCGATCACCGCGGATTGGAAAGAACCATGGTGGATTTATGTGGCCCGCCTCGAGCATCCCGGGAAAAACCATCTGCGTCTTTTAAAAGCTTTTGAATCCGTGTGTGCGGCGGTTCCTTCTTCCTCGTTCCGCCTCGTTCTTGCCGGCGCCGATTGGCATGGAGCCGCCAATATCCATCAGGCCATTGCGTCTTCGCCCGTGCGGGACCGGATTCATTGTGCGGGTTTTGTGCCGGATGATGATTTGCCCGCGTGGTATTCCGGTGCGCGGGCATTGGTTTTTCCCTCCTTGTTCGAGGGTTTTGGTTTGCCCCCGCTTGAGGCCATGGCTTGTGGGTGTCCAGTGCTTTGCTCGGATCGTGGATCCCTTCTTGAAGTCACTGGCGGGGCCGCAAAAATTTTTAATCCGGAAAACTCCGATGCCATTGCTGCGAGCATGCAGAATCTGATGGCCTCCCCGGATCTCCAAACCACCTTGATTCAGGCGGGGTTTGCAAGAGCCGGACAATTTCGTTGGGAAAGCTGTGCAAAAGAGATCGTGGCCCTCTATCATCAGGCTTGTGGAAAACCGATCCCCCAAAAACTTTGACTGATCACCAAACATCGGCCTCAAATTTTTTTGTCTGACCCATGGACTCCCACCTAGAACATTTTGGACTGAATGAGCGGCCTTTTGAGATCGTGACTGACCCGCGTTTTTATTATCCCAGCCGGGAACACCGTGAGGCTATGGCCCGCCTCACGTATCTGGTCGATCAGCAGTCCATGTATTTTGGGATGCTGACCGGAGAAATCGGAAGCGGCAAATCGATCACCCGCAAAGTCTTCACCTCACAGATCGATTGGCAGCGCCACTACGTCGTCGAATTTGAAAATTCCGGGTTCACATTTCCGGAATTGATGGTCCAACTGCTCGTAAAATCTGGTCACAACCGGAGGGATTTTCAGGAAGAGCCCGGACTCGGGCGTCTGTTTGAGATGGTGACGTCGCTGATCACCGAACTCCACCGCCTTCAACGACGTCAGCTTGTTTTGATTTTGGATGAAGCCCAAGATCTCACGGAAGAAAATCTTCTGTTGCTAAAACGACTGTCGAACTTGAATGGCGAAGTGGAAGGGGCCCTCACGATCATTCTGATCGGTCAACCGGAATTGCGGTCTGTGGTCGCGGGTCTTCCGCCCCTGGATCAGCGCATCAGTCTGAGATTTCACCTGCCCAATCTGGCGAAGGATGAAGTCTCTTCATATTTGACGTATCGGCTCCAGGTGGCGGGTCATGCCACCGGTTCGATCTTTACTGTGGACGCAGCGGATTTGGTTCACAGCGCGAGCCGCGGGGTTCCGCGGGAAATCAACCGCCTTGCCAAATTATCCTTGGAAGCGGCCGCTGCCGTTCGCAACCCCGAGGTGGATGTCCATCGGGTGGAGTCCGTGGTGGAAGACCTTCGCCGTCACCAAACCCTTCCCTCTGTCTTTGCGTCACGGCCGTGAATGAGCCAAATCCCCTGCGTTTGAGTGAGTGGTCGTCTCCAGGTGGGAGTCCTCCTCCGCCTCCTGTGCGGCCACCCTCCGGTCTGCCACCCGGCGATCTCTCCAAGGATTTTTCTGAACAATCCACTCCACAAAAGTCGTCAGCCGAAGTGCTCGCTCCGCCCGCCCCGGGCACCAAACCCCCTGTGGCCTTTGTGCCATCTCCCACGGTTTTTCAGGGGTTTGATCTCATGCGCCTGCCTGTTGCCTTTTTGCGAAGGTGGTGGGTTCCCGTTGCGCTGGGCCTTGTGGGTATCGTTCTCGGGCTCCTGGCAGGTGTTAAAATGTTCACCGTGAGTTCCACGGTTTCGGTGAGGCTCATGGCGCGCAGTCCGCAGAATTTTGCGGTGAGCACATCCTCGTACGTGCCGAGCCGGCTTCAGGGAGCAACCCTTCTTGGAGCTTTGGCATCGCCCCAGGTAGCAAGGGAAGTGGCCGGAAAATTTGAAGAGGGTCGGACCGCCGGAGAGCTTCAGGCCATGGTCGCCATCGAAGAAATCCGCAAAACCGACTTTGTGGATATTGTGATCACGTCGCCATTTGGTGCGGTGGAGACAGCCAAACTCGCGACCCTCTGGGCCGAGGAGGCGTTGAGATTCACGAGTCGTCTTCAGGCGGATGAAAGTGCCGAGATGAAATCTTATCTGCAGGAACAACTTCAGCGCACAGACAAAGAACTGGAGGAGGTCAACAAACGCATTGTCGCCATGCGCCAGGAGGCCGGAGTGGTGGATGTTGACAAGGAGATTGATGCCTACTTGAAATCTCTGGCGGATTTGGATTTGCGGTATGAGACCGGGCGGATTGATCTTGAGGCGCTGGAACTCCAGCTGACCTCCCTTCGAAAAGAAATCCGGAAGCACAGTCCGAGTTTTGAGGAATTAAAAACCGAGGAGGCGAAGCTTGCGGAGATGGCGGAGTACTACACCGATCAGAACCCGGTGTATCAGGAGGCGCTGAACCGGGTGGAGGCGCTTCGCAAGAAGGTGAAGGACGAAATCGACTCCCAGCAGATTGCGCTTTCGGAGTTTACCGGCACCTATGTTGGCAATGCCCTGTATCTGCAAATTCTGGAACTCGAATCCAAGCGGGAAAATCTCATCCTGCAACAGAAGCAATTGCAGAGCATGCGGGAAACGGCCCGGACAAAGCTGAAAGATTTTCCGGAGATGGCCATGATTGCGGGTCCACTTTTGGAGAGTGCCCAGACGTTGCGCACGTCACGGGATGCGCTTGTGAACCGTCTCCAGGAAGTGGGCGTCTTTCAGGAAGTGGCTCCCGGCTATTACCGGATGTTCAAAGCCCCCACCGTGAAAGACGTTGCCGTGGGCTCCCGCCGGAACAAACTCGTATTTGCGGCTGGTGCCATGGGTTTTGTTTTATTCGGAATTGGACTTCTGGGATTGACGGCTTTGGAATATTTTGATCCGACCGTTCGTACGCCCGCCGAAGCGGAGGTTGCCCTTCAATGTCGTACGCTTGCCAGAATTCCATCGGCCGCTTTGCAAAAAAAATCTTCCGGGATCCGTCCCCAGGAACTGTGGGCAGAGGTGATTGGAGCCCTTTCCTCTGGCAGGACCCGCGCGTTTTGGACTCCTGTTCCCACGCCATCCGCCACAACTTTTTGGGAGGCCCTCCTGGAAGGTGGGCGAAGCATGGGAATCCGGGTTCTCATCGTTCACCTCTCAGGAGAGCTCCCTTCTCCCCTCAAGGAGTTGCCGCGGATTGCTCCCCACCAACTCCAAAATCCCCCCGACTCCGAGCCGATTGTCCTGCTGGAAACGCCCACCACTCCCTCCGAGATTTCAAACGGCGAACTTGTGGAAAAAATCCATGCGGCCGCAAGGTCATACCAGGAAATCTGGATTGAAACATCCGGCCTGGTCCGGGAACCCGTGGCAGGAATCCTGCGGGAATTCCCGGAAACCATCGTTCTTTGCGCCCTTGGAGTTTCCGACCGAAAATTTTGGAACACCCAGCGCACGCTGCTCACCATTCACAAACCTCTGCGGGGGGTCATCCCCATAGGTTGAGCGCCATGCCAATACACCGGTTCCCACTACGAGTTTTTTTAACCGTGGCTTTTGGTGTTTTGCTTTCAACCCCAACCCGTGCCCAGGAGAAAGCGCCGGAGATCGGCCCGGGCTACGGAGAAATGCCATACCGCCTTGGAGCCGGCGATGTGATTTCCATCCAGTTTTACGGCATTCCCGATTTGACCCGCCCCGAAGTAACCGTGGCACCGGACGGAACGATCTCCTACCTCTCGGCCACAGGGATCAATGTTCAGGGAAAAACACTCACCGAAACGCGTGCCGAAATTGAGTCGCGGCTGACCGGGTTTTACCGAAACCCCCGCATCATCATCACCCCGATCAGCCTCGTCAGCAAAAGCTACACGATCATGGGCATGGTCAAATTGTCAGGCATCTTTCCCATGGATCAGCCGATCACCCTCATCGAAGCTCTTTCGCGTTCGGGGGGAACGATTTCGGGATTGTTTGACCGCCGTTATGTGGACCTGGCCGACCTGGAGCGCAGTTTTATCATCCGCGATGGCAAACGCCTTCCGGTCAATTTTCGCAAACTCACACTGGATGGGGATATGTCGCAAAACATCCCGCTGGCTCCCGGGGACTACATTCAAATCGCCTCGGCCCTGGCGAATGATTATTATGTGTTGGGCGCTGTCAGAAAACCGGGACGTGAGGGATTCACTGAAGGCGCTTCCGTGATGGCGGCCATTGCCAAGCGTTTGGGATTTCAGGAGACCGCCTACCGGGAACATGTCCTCATCGTGCGTGGCAGCATGAGCGATCCCCAGGTGATTGTTGTCAACACGGATGCCATCCTTAAAGGAGGAAAAAAAGATGTCCCGCTGCAACCGAAGGATATCGTCTATGTCAGCAACCGGCCATGGTACAAGGCGGAGGAGGTTCTTGATGCCGCCGTGGCGGTCTTTTTGCAGGCCTCCGTGGCGGCATGGACCGGTGCCAATACCCCGGTTTTGTTCCGGAACGCCGTGCTCCCCTATACCCCCTATAATACGTCGCCTCCGGGCAGCGCCCCGCCATGAGGACAATCCCTGGCGCGTCAGCCCTTCTGATCATCGCATTATTCACTCTGATAGGTTGTGTGATGGGTCCGCGACCATCTGTTCGTTTTGATCCACGTGCCAAACTGGAAAATGCGGAAACCCAAACCGTGGACCGCCGGGCCTCATTGAGTGACGATCTCCGGAAACCGGAGGGGCCGTATTTGCTGGGGGCTGGCGATCAGATTGTGATTTACCGACTCAATGCTCACAGCACGGACCCCAATGCCAGCCTGAAAACCTTTGTGATGCCGGATGGCATGCTTTATTACGATTTGGCGCCGCCCGTGCAGGCCCGTGGGAAAACGGTCACGGAGCTTTCGGAGATCCTGACCGAGGCCCTGCGCCCCTATTACAAACGCCCCGAGGTGACCGTGGCCCTTCATGCGGCAAAGAGCCGCCGGTATTCTGTCCTTGGCAAAGTTTACAGTCCGAACGTCTATGCCCTGAATCAACCAACGACTCTTCTTGATGCGATTGCTCGCGCAGGGGGACTGGAACTTGCCGGTGGCACCGGAACCACCGAGGAACTTGCCGATCTCTCCCGCAGCATCCTCGTGCGCGATGGCAAGATGCTGCCCATCGATTTTGAGGCGCTGGTGCGTCAGGGCGATTTGCGCTACAATGTCTATCTGCGCGACCAGGATTTTATTTTTCTCCCACCCAAGAGCACAAAAGAAATTCTGGTGTTGGGACATGTTGGCGTTCCCAAGGCGGTGGGGTGGCGTGAGGGCATGGGTCTTGTGGGAGCCATTGCCGAGGCCCAGGGCACCAAGGCCGGGGCCTATGTGCAGCGGGTGCTCCTGGTGCGGGGCAGCTTCTCCCAGCCCAAAGTTGCCATCTTGAATTTTGATTCCATCGTGAAAGGCAAACATTCTGATGTGGCCGTCCTGCCGGGCGATATCCTTTGGGTTCCCCGCAGCCCGTGGGACCGCATTGAGCGCTATGTTGACATTGTGATTGGAACGGCCACGGAGACGGTCGCAGCAAATGAAGGCCTGCGCATCGTCGAAGGCGAGGAGTCGGTCGGAATCACCATCCAGGTGGATTCTTCCCAGGGGCAGCCAGCTCCCGCTCCCAACATCGTCGTGCCATAATTCTCCCCTCCCATGGCGGAACTCAAATACCTGATCTTTTTCCTCGCGCTTTTTTTGGGAGTGCCAGCCGGGATTTATTTTGCCAACAAATCACCGCGCATCGAGAAGCTCGTGTTTATTTTTCTCGTGCTGAGCACGGTTATTCCTGATGACACCTCCATCAACTTTTTCTCAAGGGAATTTTATTTTGCCCTGACCAAGGGGATTGAAATCAGTCTTGGAGACCTGAGTGCCCTCATTTTGCTTGGGGTGATTGTGTTGCAGCGCAAAGACTATGCCGCGCCCGGCCTCCCCCCCCTCACGCTGTTTTTTCTGATGATCCTCGGGGTTAGCGTGATTTCGTGGATTGCTGCTCCGGGCAGCATCCCGGTTCCGCAGGCCGCCCAGGAGCATCCGTTTCTGATCCCTTACGACACCTTTGAAACCAAACTTTATCCGATCTTTGAAACCAGCAAATGGCTGCGGGGATTTTTGTTGTTTCTTGCGATTTATTATTATGTGCGAAAGCCCGGGAACCTGGACATCGTCGTTCTGGCCATCTGCATCGCCACGTTATACCTAGGCTTTGTGGTCCTGAGTGATCGCTACATCCACCACATCCACCGCGTCAAGGGCACCCTCCCTCATCCGAACTCCCTGGCCACCTATATGGCCATGTGCGGCACCTTTTTATTTTGCATCCTTCTCAACGAACGTCGGTGGCCCCGAGTTGCCATGCTTTCCACGGCCATTGGTCTCGCCGGCCTGAGCGTGGTGATGACCATTTCCCGTGGCGGCTTGGCGGCTCTGGTTTTGGGATTGGGCCTTTCGTTTCTACTGCTTGGCTGGCGGAATATTTCAATCAAGAATGTCGTGATTGTGAGCCTTGGGGCTCTGGCGGGTGTGGTTGTGCTTGTGTCGGCCGCAGACACCCTCCTTGAGCGTTTTATGGGGGAGCAGGACGCTGCCGGAGATTTGGAATACCGGATGTATTATAACAACCAGGCCAAGCTCATGGCTTCCGAAAGACTCTTCGGAGTGGGGCCCGGAAATTTCTCAGCTCTGTCATGGGACCGCTATGCCGCCATGGTGGACCCTGATAATCCTCCCGGAACTCCCGCCCACAATATCTGGTTCCTCACCCTCGGAGAAACCGGCTATCCCGGGCTTATCATCTTTTTGGGATTGTGGCTCCGGTTCTTCTCCATGGCGGCACCGCTCATTCTCTGGCGGTTGAAGGGAATGGAGCTTGCGGCGGCAACCGGTGCAACCCTCCTGTGTTTTGTGTGTCATGTGCAGGCCATGGTGCAATTGTCGTTCCGTCAGACTCCGATCTTTTTCATGCTGATGATTTCCCTCGCCATTGTTGCCGCTCTGAGCGCAAACTGGAGCATCGCCCACCGGGCGCAGAAAGAGGGCCAGCAACCCCTCGCCGCATGAGCCAGTCCACGGATCAATCCGAAGTAAACTTCTCGCGTCAATCGATGCAGGCGGTTCCATGGATTCTCGGCTCGAAAGTCCTCCTCTTTTTTGCTTACTTCGGGATTTCCGTGCTGATTGTTCGTGGCCTCGGAAAAGAGCAATACGGGGTCTTTGCGCTCTGCAAAAACTTTGCAGATCTTTTGATGATTTTTTGTGGCCTTGGCATGAACGCCGTGATTCTGCGGTTCGTGCCCGAGATGATCGTGAATCAGAACCGGGCGGGGCTTCTGCGTCTGCTCTGGAAAACGGCAGCGATTCAGTTGATACTGGCAGCAGTAGCCATTGGGGTCATCACACCGATGACCCCTTTATTTGACCGGTGGTTTGGCGTTTCTTTTGGACCGTTGCTTTTTTTGACAGCTGTTTCGGTGGTGTTTGTGCTGGCGAAGTCCTGGTATAATGATGTGTTGACCAGTCTGTTTCTTGGGCGGTGGGTGGCGGTCTTTTCGTTGGTGCAGGGAATTTCCTGGGCCTTGCTTTTGGCCTGGTTGGTGTTGCGGGGCGGTGCGACGGTTTTTTCGGTGATCGTGGTCGAGATTGTTTCGATTGGGCTTGCGGGAGTTCTGGCCATGGGGGTTTTGCTCCGTTACCTCAGGTCCCTGCGGTGGAAGTCACCCTTGCAGGGCATCGGTCGCTCGCGGGCTCTGAGCATGGGCCTTGCCACATGGGGGGGGAGCATTGGTCGGGCGTTTATGATGAAATACACCGAGACCTTTTTTCTCGGCCTCTATTTCGGACCGGCTGTGGTTGCCATTTATGACCTGGGATTTTCGTCCACCATGCTTGTGATCACGTTTATCCCCATGGCGCTTCAAACCATCTTTTCAAGCGGGCTGGCCGAAGCCTTTGTGAAGGACCCGGCCTGCCTGCCACGATTGGTCAACTCCCTCTACAAAGTGCTGATTCTATTTTCCGTGCCCGTGGCGGCGTTCGGGGTGTTTTTTTCACCGGCGGCCGTTGTGCTTTTTTACGGTGAGGAAATGGCGGGAGCCGGTTGGGTGGCCTCCAGCTTTAGTGCCATTCATTTGCTCCCTTTGATTGCGATTCCATTATCCATGGCCATTGGGGCCTTGGAAAAGGTCAAAGACTTTTTGCCACTTCTTTATTTCCGGGTTGCCGTGAACCTCCTGCTTGACTGGTTGTTAATTCCGCGTTTTGGAATTCCAGGAGCGCTGGCGGCCGTCGTGCTCACGTTTGTCCTCACGTTCCCCCTTCGACTCGGGCTCATACGTTCCCTGCTGGGAGGGTTCCATTTCCCGGTGGTGTTCTTCCTCCGCTTTGTGGTGGTCTGCCCACTGCTAGCAGCTTTGGCCTGGTGGTTCATCCCGCATCAAACCATCCCCAACCTTTTCCTCGCAGCCGCCGCTTACACCCTCTTGTTTTTCCTCCTTCTCCGTTTTGCGCCGCTTCTGCAACACAAGGACCTGCAGGAATTTCGCAGTTTGAATTTTCCAAAACTTAACCGCTTGCTTGATCTGCTCATTGGCAAATCCCCATGAAAATTTTATTAGGCGGAGTTCCCTTTGGCCGTAACAACATTGGCGATGAAGCCATTCTGGCCTGCGTCGTCAAAATTGTCCGCGAGGCGGCACCCGATGCCGAACTCACAGTCAGCACCGATGAACCCGCCACGGCAGACCGTCTTGGCGTGAAGGTCTGCCCTCTGTTTGGTTTTGACGTGATCCCCTATTCGGAGGAAGAGATGCGCGCCGTGATGGGACGTCACGATGTTTATATCTGGTCGGGAGCCACGGGGCTCTCAGATTACCCGGATCGTGCGTGTGAATTGCTTGCGGCGGCCCGGCAGGCCAATTGCCGGCGCATTGTTTGGAATGTCGGCATGAACACCGAACTCAATCCTGCAAAATACAAACTCCACGGGAAGCGTCTGGCTCTTGCCGGTTTGGCTGATCGGTTTTCCGGCGGCCTGCTTGCCGTGCAATCACGCTTGGAAGAGAAGCTTGAAGCGGCGGCGCGGGAGAGCCTGAGGCGGGAGCTGATGGATTGTTGTCTAGTGGTGACCCGTGATCCGGAGAGTGCCTGCGAATTGGAGCGCTGTGGACTTCCTGCAGGCCGGGTGGTGGTCGGCGCAGATTCGGCCCTCATCCAGGAGGCGACCCCCTGGCCTCTCGGATCTCTGGGTTCGGAAGATACCACGCGCCTTGAGAAGCCGGGGGTTCGACGTGTGGCCCTCTGTGTGAGTGCCCAGCGGGAAATCACCCGGTGGTCGGAACTTGTCAGCACCCTCGATCGCATTCTTGATTTGCCGAATGTCGAACTCGTGGGTCTCCCCATGAACCCGATCACGGATTTGGAAATCCTGCTTCGCCTGCAAGTCGCCGTGCAAAAGCCCGAGGCCTTTCAAGTGATTGCCGGCGTCACGGAACCTGCCGACATTACCGCTCTGGCAGCCCGCATGGACGTGATTATCAGCAGTCGCCTTCACTTGCTGATCCTTGGCTCGATTCATCATGTGCCGCTCATCGGAATCAGCCGGGGCTCTAAGGTTGATAATTTTTTGGAGCCCTTTGGGGTGAAGGCGGTCGGGTCGGTGGAGAGCTGTGATTTTGGGGCGTTGGTTCGCGAAACGGCCCGCTTGCTTGAACAGGGCCCCGCCTTTCGGGAAACAAGTGCAATCGTTCGTGCCAATCTGCTTAAGCGCCTGGATCGTGCGAGGGCTTTGTTGCAGGCCCAATTGAAATCAGGAAACACATGAACCCTCCCTTCCAGCGCATCGTGCATGTGATGCGGCGATTTGTGCCCGCCAAATGGGGCGGCACGGAAAGTGTGGTCTTTCATTTGGCCCGGGAATATGCGCGCTTGGGAATAGAAAGTCCGATCTACGCCACATCCATGTTTTCCCAGTCGGGGAAAGAGACGTTCCGGGGAGTGGAAATTCAGCGTTTCCGATACTCGCTGCCGTGGTGGGGATTGACTCCCACCGGACGTCAGGCGCTTGAACTCAAGGGCGGCAACCCGCTATCGATTTCCATGCTGAAGGCCCTGATGCAGGACCGCCGGGCCTCGCTGATCCATGCGCATGTGCAGCACCGGCTTGGCGGCACCGCCCGGTTTGCTTCGCGTCATCTGAATATTCCCTATGTTGTTTCCATCCATGGCGGCCATCACACCCTGCCCGGGGAACAAACCGCCAGGATGTTGGCACCAACCCGTGGCAAACTGGAATGGGGCCGCCTCGCCGGAATGGCTCTTGGTGCCCGGCGGACTCTGGAAGATGCCGGAGCCATTTTTTGTGTGGGGCAGGATGAATATGAGGCCATGCGCACTGAGCGTCCGAACCAGGCCGTGCATTATCAGCCCAATGGCGTGGACTTGCCGCGCTTCCGTGATGCCAACCGCTCTGACTTTTTTTCCAAATTCCCCCACCTCAGCGACAAAAAGCTGATTCTTTGTGTCTCGCGCGTGGACCCTCAAAAAAACCAACTCCTTCTCGTGAGGGCTTTTGCCGCCATTGCCAACGCCCTGCCGGGTCACCATCTCGTCCTGATCGGCGCCGAGGTTGACGAAGACTACGGACGGCGATTACGGACCGAAATCTCGACGCTTCCGAATCGTATAACATGGATTCCAGGTTTGCCCCCCGATGATCCCGCCTTGCCGGGTGCGTTTCGTGCCGCCGAGATTTTTGCCCTGTCGAGCTGTCATGAACCATTCGGTATTGTGATTCTGGAAGCCTGGGCGGCGTCGCTTCCGGTTGTTGCCACGAGGGTGGGAGGAATCCCGGGGTTCACAACTCCGGAAGAAAATATTTTGCTTGTGGACGATGGGGATGCTCCGGCTTTGTCAGCCGCGCTGCTTCGTCTGGCGCGGGAATCCGGCCTGGCCCGCCACCTTGCAGACAATGGGGCGCTCCTTGCGGCAGAGCGTTACGACTGGCCGGCCATAGCCAAAAATCTTCTGTCCCTCTACCCCCAACCCTCGCTCCCATGAGCGCCGAAATTGCCATCATCATGCGCTCCAAAAATGAGATGCCGTATGCCCGCAAGGCACTCGCCGGTTTACGAAGTCAGCGCAGGACGGATTGGAGCCTTTATGCTGTGGATTCCGGATCCACGGATGGCACCCTGGAGGAAATTCAGGCGTTTCCCGCTGATCGAATGGCCCAGATCGCACCATCCGAGTACGAACCCGGACCAGTCCTTAACCGCATGGCCGCTCTAACCACAGAGCCTCTCATCGTTTTGTTAAATGCTGATGCGATTCCGCTTGATGAATTCTGGCTCGAAAAACTGGTGGAGCCGGTGGAGACCGGAGAGGCCGAGGCCAGCATGAGTGTTCAAGTCCCAAGGGATGATGCCGATTTTGTGGTGGCCTATGACTACGCGCGGGCCTATGACCCAAAAAATCTGAAAGCCGAAAACCAGGACTTTTTTTCTGCGGTGGCCTGTTGTTTCCGGCGGCAGCTTTGGGAAAAACATCCCTTCAAAGACAAAGGTTATTCCGAGGATCTGGCATGGTCGCGGGAATGTCAGAAAGATGGCGCCCGGTTCCGGCTTGTTGTTGATTCGCGGGTGGAACACTCCCACAATTTCACGATCCCGGGTCTTTTTAAAAAACGGTACCGTCATGGTCGCGCCTATGTGGACATTTTTGGTTCAAGGCCGGAACCGGTTCGCCAGACCCTCCAATGCTGCAAAGAAATGATCCGGGACCTGCTTTATGCGGTTCGCAAGGGACGTCTTGACACCATTCCTTTCAATCTTGCCCACCGCTATACGATTCACCGCGCCCTTCATCTGGGCCTTCGCGATGAATGCCGGGAGAGGGGGCTCCAGTGAAAACGCTCGGGCTTTTTGTTTTTATTGATGCCTTGGGCTGGGAGGTTCTGCGCCGTCATCCGGATTTTCTGGCCGACCTTGCCCCCGAACGGAAGCCCCTCGAAACGATTCTCGGCTATTCCTCCGCCTGCGACCCTTCGATTATTTCCGGCCTCACCCCCTCGCAACACAAACTCTGGTCCTCGTATTATTATCTGCCAGAGGGGGGTTCTCCCTTCGCATGGACCCGCATTTTCGGGTTTCTTCCAAGAACCGTAACCAGCCGCGCACGGGTCAGACATTATTTGTCCAAATTGGTCAGAAAGGTGTGCGGCATCCGGGGTTACTTCCAACTCTACAATGTGCCGTTTGATCTCCTGCCAATGTTTCACTATGCGGAATGGAAACGCATTTGGGAGCCGGGGGGGTTGCCACAGGGCACCTCGATCTTTGATATGATGTCTGCTGCCGGTCAGAAATGGTATGTTCATGACAGCGGGAAAAATGATGAAGGCAAACTCGCGGACTTGCACAAGGCTCTCGCCCAGGGGGAAATTCCCCTGGCCTACATTTCCCTTGGAAAGCTGGACGCTCTCATGCACGCGGAGGGAACCCAAAGCCCCAAGATCGGCACCTTGTTAACTTGGTATGATTCTCAAATTCGGGGACTGATGGACACGGCCCGTCGCTCCTACGATGATGTCCGCCTCTATGTGTTCACCGACCATGGCATGCACGATATTCACACCGGCTACGATCTCCAAAAGGATATTGAATCCCTTGGCCTTGCATTCGGGAAGGACTATGTCGCATTTTATGATTCCACAATGGGGCGCTTCTGGAGTCTGAATCCCCGCGCGAAAGCGCAACTCACGGCCCTTCTCAGCAATCACCCCATGGGCCGCATTCTGCCCGAGGACGAACTTCGCAACCTTGGGGTCGATTTCCCGGATGCCCAATATGGCGACATCATTTTTCTGATGAATTCCGGCGTGCAAATTGCCCCAAGTTTTATGGGCAGAAAAGCCATCGCCGGCATGCATGGATTCCATCCTTCAGATCCGGATTCGAAGGCCATGATCTGCAGCAATCACCCGTTGCCAGCCTCCCTCACCCGCATCCAACAAATTTTTGGCCTCATGTGCCAGACATCTGGACTTCCAGCACCTCCTGATCGCGCGGCTCCATAACAATCTTTCGCCTCAAATCGCTGGGAAATCGTGTCGCCAAACCATAAATTATTGAAATGAACTCCAAAGACCCCGGCTTTCCCTTGATGGATGCAGAGCGTTTTCTTGAGTGCATGAGCGGTGACGCTTCTCTTTGCGTGGATATTCTTGAGACCGGTTTGAAGGAGTGGGGGGAGCAGGTGGCCGAGATCAGGAACCTGACGGCAGACTCGGACGAGGAATCCGCAAGGCGGGCCCTGCACAGCCTGCGGGGAGGTTCGTCAACTTTTGAAGCATCCTCCCTTGCCGGGCTCCTGCAAAAAATGGAGTCGGAGTGTGAGGTCAGTGGCGTGAAGTCCATGCTTCCCCAGCTCGCAGCATTTGAAACCGAAGCCATCGCGTATCGGGAGGGGTTGCTCTGCCTGATCGATGAGCTTCGCGGCCGGATATGAAGCCATTTCTTGTCGCGGTGGCCGGCCCATCGGGCAGCGGGAAAAGCCATCTCGCACGCGCTTTGTATGATGTCATTGGGCCGGAGTCCTGCACGCTGATTTCCCTCGACTCGTATTACAGTGATCTGTCACACCTCTCCATCGAGGAACGGTCCCTGGTTAATTTTGACCACCCGTCAGCCATGGATGCCAGTCGATTGGCAGCAGATCTCGCGTGCCTTTGCTCAGGCCGGTCAGCACGGATTCCCGTCTATGATTTCACCTCCCACACCCGTTCTGTGGAGGAAGTGGTGCAATCACCAAATCCCGTCATCCTCGTCGAGGGCCTTTTTGCGATTTCCATGGAGCCCGCTTCCTCTCCTTTCGACTTAAAAATCTACGTGGAAGCCGATCCGGAAATTTGTCTTTCCAGAAGACTGGCACGGGATGTGAAGGAACGAGGGAGGGATGAAGCCAGCGTTCGTGAGGCTTTCGATCGATTTGTGCGACCGTCCCTTGCGTCGGTTGTCGAGCCACAAAAAGGGCTCGCTGATCTTGTTTTGGATGGAACCCAAAAGGAGACCGTCCTCGTGAATGCCTGCATGGAACACCTCCCGGTTCGTTTACCCCACGAGGAAGCCCTTCCACCCGTTTTTGCCGGACTCGTCCACCGCATGGGAAGAGAAAAACTGGGGCAACGTCTCTCGGTGCAATCCAGTCATTGGGCGGGCATGCACCACCAGGGTGAAGGGTTGCTTGTCATCGAAAGAATCATCCCGCTCGACACCTTGGTGAACACTTTTCTGCGATTCACCGGGCTTGCCTCCGTCGGGCGCCGCGGTGCCAATGACCTCCGGATCGAACACAACTCCGTGCGCTCGCCTGCCGTCCCCAAGCAACTGGATGGCTTCCGGATCCTGCAACTTAGCGATCTGCATCTGGATTTACAAACGGGTGTTATGCCCCGCCTGCTTGAAGCCATTGCCTCCGTGGAGTATGACCTTGCGGTTATCACCGGCGACTTCCGAAACAGCACGGTTGGCGATTTCGAAGACTCCCTGCGCGAAACGTCCCGCGTTCTCGAAGTTCTCAAACCACCGGTTTACGGCATTCTAGGAAATCATGATTTTGTGGAAATGGTCCCGCGCCTTGAAGATCTCGGGTTGCCCATGCTTCTCAACGAAACCGTCACCATCGCCCACAACGGCGCAAGGCTTTTGCTTGCAGGAATTGATGACCCCCACTTCTACAAAACCCATGACATCCAAAAAGTCGGAGGCACACCCCCGGCGTCCGACCTCTTCCGGGTGTTGCTTTCGCACAGCCCTGAAACCTTTGATGAGGCCTCGGAGCACTTTGATTTCATGCTGAGCGGCCACACCCACGGTGGCCAAATGTGCCTGCCCGGCAGAATTCCCATCATCCGGAACGGTCATTGTCCCAACGACATGCTCTCCGGCGCATGGAAACACAAAGCCCTTCACGGCTACACATCCCGCGGCACCGGTTGCTGCGGCGTCGCCGCAAGGTTCTTCTGCCCCCCCGAAATCACCATCCATACCCTCAGGGCCTAATCCACGCCCCACACCAACAGGGGGAATGGCAGTCGCTGGACTGTTTCCTCTGGAGCTCCTATTCCTAAAAATGGCACCAACCTCAAGCTCCAAAACCTCATCGACCGGGGACAATCACAAAGCGTCGGACTGCTGAGATGCGGCGGCCATCCGGCCAGACCGCTTCGACCTCAAGTCGGGCGGGACCGGGGGTCGTGTCATTGGCGGAAAACTTCTGGCCGATGACTGGCTCCCGTCCGATGAGTTCCCAAACAAGCGTTGCCTCCTGCAAGGAAAGTCCCTCAGGCAGAGCAAGCCGGGCGTGAAGGGATTCCCCCGCAGGAACTTTGTCGGGCACGCCTTCGATGTTGGCGGGCTTTGGAGCCCACGGTTGGTCAGCGGCTTTCGATCGGCCCATCAGGAAAAGATGTCCGGCCAGAAGTTTGCCGCCGGTGGCCACCGTCCACTCTTCCCTGACATTGTAGGCATCGGTCGCGGAGCGCTCGTAAAATGGAAAGGCATCAAGGAATGGAAAAAAGAGTTTTCGGAGTCCGTTGGCACCCTCGATTTGATAGGGTTTCAGGTTGTGGGGAGTGGAGACCACATTTCCGATCGGGATTCCCGGCGCAGCGAGTTTCCGGTCATCGTTGAGTGAAATCCGATTCACGACCTGGCGGCGCCAGACCGGTCCGGTCCCTGAAATCAAGGCCCGATGAAAGGGATTGCCGCCGGCCTCATAGGCAGACCACATCGTCAGCGCATCAAGCACCCGTTTTTCAAATGAAGAGTCGTCGGGTTTCAGAAGCAATGCCGCGGCAAGGTCCATGGCAGGATCCATGGCCCAAAACCATCCCGCGCGCTTTTGGCGTTTGGAAGAAAGCGAGAACGGGAGTCCAAAGGCATTGGCATCGGTCAGCTCGAGCCATGTGTCTGCGGCACGAACAAGAGCGGTGTGCATGGCGGCAAGATATTCTGGGTCACAGGAGTTGGCGGGCAGGAAACCCGGAGATTCAGCAAAGCCATAGACGCGGGCGGCTGATCCATAGGCCTCGTAAAGGGGCACCCATCCCCACTTTTTGTCCCGGCCACTCAGGGGATCCGGCCACCATGTTTGCAAATCTTTTTGGTAGGCGGCATCACCCGTGGCGACAAAGAGTGCTGCCGCAGCAAAGGAAAGTTCGTCACGATGCGTGTCAAAGTTCCCATAGTGACTGATCGCCTGGTAACTGCCATCGAAGCCGTGGGTTTTGATGGCGGATTCAAGAAATTGATATCCCTTCTGAGCGGCGGAGAGACATTTTGCAGCGAATGCGGGGTCGGATTTTTTCAGGCTGGGTGAGGCGGCCATCTGTGCCAGGGCTCCTGTGCAAGCGGCAGTTGCCCCCGTGTTTTTCGGAAACACGACCTGGGGGTCGCCATTTTCCGGCATCACATCCAACTCGTAAGGCCGGTCCCGCGGGTAAACCAAAAAAAAGAACCCTCCATCGAGGTCCTGCATTTTGAGAAGAAACTCTGCCTCCCTGCGCGCAATTTGGAGGGCATCCGGGATGCCATCTCCGCTCTCCGTCAACCCCAAATTGTCGATGCGGTCCACACCGGGAAAATGATCCACGGCAAAGACGAGGGAATGAATCAGTTGTGCGGAATTGATGACGTATTTGCTGTAATCGCCGGCATCATAATGTCCGCCGCTCACATCCACCGAGCCTTTGAGAAGGATCGGGTAAAGGGAATCCGCAAAGGTTTTCAAGATCGGCGCGGACTGAATCGCGGGGTCCGTGTTTTTAGCGGTCATGGCGGCCAGATTGCGGTTGGTGGCACGAAATGGCTCGCTGAGGTCAGGAATCTCAGCTGGTCGGGTATGGGAGGCCATGTGTCCGTACCGTGTGAATGGCTCGCCTTTGTCCATGCCGCTGCGCTGATGATACAAGCCGAGGGCAAGCAGTCGCGCAGAGACCGCTGGAGCGGACTCATCAATCCGGACCGGAGCCGAGCGACCCAGGCCGGGCACCTCCACAAAATAGAGGCCCGGCGTTTTGAGTTCCGAAAAATCAAACCGCCAGACGTTTTGATACCAATCCCATTCCTTGTCAGGGCGGTGTTTGAGCGGACCGGAAAAAACGGTTTTCCCGGTTTCATCCAGCACGTGAGCTTCCGGCGCGCCGGGAAGGGGCAGCGTGCCAAGCGTGCCGAGGTCATATGACACAAAGGCAAACTTGGGAGAATCGGGGGCGAAGCCATGAGGGGAGACATGAATCGCCGGGGAGAATTTATCCCTTCCGTTGAGAGCCTTTAATTCCTTGGAACCACCGAGCAGGTCGGACGGTCCGCGGACCGAGATTTTTGCGTCATCCGGAATTGGTTCTTCCAGTTCGAAATAGAGTTGGAGCATGAGCCGCACATCGAAGGTGTGGTAGTCGGCATAAAAAGGGAGGCGCCGGAGTCCTGCGGCTTTCACGCCGACAATGCGCCCATTCACATTCACTTCGAGGTCTGCAATGGGAACCGGCTTGAGAGAAAAGTCCGGGTTTTCAAGGGTCTCAGCCGGTTGGGCCGGTTTGGACATTGATGCCCGTTCCTGCACGATCCGGATTTCCAAAAGGTTCGGGCTCAGCACCCGGAGATCCCGCATCCCGGCGGAGGGAAGCGAGACAGGATCGGGAAAGAGCGCGTCCGTGTCCGCCCTGGCCGCGAGGCACAAAAACAGACAGGCACCAAGGGCCAGCCTTAGCGGAATGTGAGGGCCAGCCACGTGGAGATAAAGGGCAATTTGATTTTGCCATGACAGGCGTGATAGAACCACTGGCGGCGGAAGAGCGAGCCCCAGAGGCTCCAGCAGTTGAAGTAGAACTGCCGGTTGAATCGCCGGTCGAGGAGCTTTTCCATGCGGCGGTAAATCATCACGCGGGTGAGGGCGCGTTGGTCCCAGAAGGGATCCGTGTCGAGCAGGGCTTCGTCAAAAACCGATTTGATCGAATCATCCGGGTGGTAAACCAGCACGCCGCTGTTGATTTGGTAGGGCAGCTTGTCCGGAACACCGCCGATCTTTCCGGGTGGCATCACGGGCAGGGCGGGAGCATCACGCGAGATCAGAATGTCCGCATCCACAAAGATCACCTGGTCATAGTCCTTCCACCACGCGAGATCGGGAAGACAGAGTTTTTGCCACGTGAATTTTTTATCCGGCAGGTCGCGAACCGGTTCGGTGAGGATGATCGGATCGTAGCCATGACGTTTGGCATAGTCCTCGAAGCGTTGACGCGAATAACGATCGAAGGCGGCCTGATAGGATTCGCCGACCACGATCGTGCAGAGAGCGGTTTTTGAGTTCATGTGAGGGTGGTGGTGCGGGTGTCTTTCCAAATGCCTGTGACCTGGCCCGACCTGAGGCGGGAGTTCGAAACCAAAAAGACCAGCAGATCAAACGGGCTTGCGGCCGCAGCAAGAACAAGGAATTTCAATTTCCCAAGGCCCTTTGCAAAACGAATCCGCCGCCATCGCATCATGAGAGAAGCGGTGTCCATCACCCACCATCCCCGGCTTTTCACTTCCTCACGGATCACGCGCAAAAACCACTCCGGATCGCTCCGGGATTTTTCCATCATCACGGAAAAGACCGGACGCCCGGGAATTTCGGTCCGCACAAATTTTGTCAAATAGGTGTAAAGCGTGTGCCCGATGGCCTGTCGGATTTGGTGGTTCCAGATATCTTTCAACTTTGTGTAACACTCAAACAGATGGCTGGCTCCTTCCGCCCGGACAATGAGGGAATTGTCCACCGGGTGACTGAATCCGCCGGTGCAAAGGATTTGTTTCAGGAAGCCGTCTTCCACGATGAGGCCTTTGGGCATCCAGACCTTGCGCAGGGCAGAAGCTCGCGCGCAGTATAGCTGCCCCGTGAGTTGCCCCGGGGTGGTTCTGGTCATTTGTCCTGCTCCGAGAAGAATCCGATCCAGGGGGGAGAGATGGGTTTTGCGGGTGAGGTGTTTGACCGGCAGGTCGGTGGAAATGATGGCTTGGGGTGTGGTCTCAAGCGTTTTCCAAAGGGCTTCGAGTGTGCCGGGAGTCAGGAGTTCAATGTCGGCATCCATCATGATAAAATAGTCCACATCCCAGCCGGTGAACTCATGAATGAGGTGATTCCATGCCTGAGATTTCCCTCCTTCCGCAAGGCGCTCCACGCGGCAGGAAATTGCCGGAAAATCTGCGCTCAGATGCAGGAGCGCTTCGGCTGCCACCTCGGGCGTCCGGTCTGTGCAGCCGTTTGGCACCACCAAAATTTCGATCTGAAAATGTTGACCGTCTGCATGGCTGAGGAGGCTTTGGGTGCCAAGACTTGCGAGGGTGGCCACAATGGAATTTTCTTCATTCCATGCCAGCAGTCCGATCACGATTTTCATATAATGGGTTTTGGAAATCTTCAGGGATAATGTTTCCAAAGGGCGCGGCAGCGTTCTTCCAAAGCGATTCCGCGCAAGGTGGGGGCTCCGAGCAGGTTGGATGCTTCAGGATCGAAAGAACCATTCAGGAGAAGGACAAGGGCTTTCCAAATCCGGGAGCGGGGATGATCGCCGCCGCAAAAGGGGAGGTGTTCCCGTCTTCGCAAATCCCGGATTTGACGGATCACATTTTTGAGAGCTGGCTCTTCCGGGAAAAGCTTTTTTGAGAAGGAGGCATAGCTGGCGGGGCCGGAGAATCCGGTTGATAACCGGCGGGCTTCGATCCAGAGAAATGTGGAGAGCCAGGCACGGCGAAGGAGATCGATGGGTTTGGCCCAATCTGAGGGTGGCAGCCCGGAGTCAGTCGGTCGGAATTTGAAGGCGACCCCTTCAGCATGCCATGCACACAAAAGATCCCAATCAGGAGGCACTTCCTGCAACGCGGAAAGCCTCCGGTTTCTTTCCAGACAGGACCAGTGGTATGTTCCCAGCGCACATAAAACTGAATCGCCGAGTGCAAGCTGGAGTTTGGAAAGAATGCGCTCGCAAAATCCCGCAGGCAGCTCGATTTCTCCTTGGGACCATCGATGGCATCGCAGAAGGCTCATGCCACGATTCACCAAGAGCCGGCTGCCCTCCTCGGGTGGAATGGCCGCGGCTTCGGAAAGTTCGGCTGGCAGGGAATCAATCCATGACTGGTCCCCGGCAACAAACCCATGACGGCTCAGCAGATCATAATAAAACATGCTGGGTTCGGCCGCTTCGAAGGCGGCCGGGTCCATGACCTTAATTTCAATTTCGATGCCCAAACGATTTTCCCCTTCGTGGGCCCATGACGCAATCACCCCGGGCGCGACCGGGGGAGCAAAGAGATAGAACTCCAGATCATTGTAAAGCCGGGGTGGCGAGCCATCCGGAGGAAAAAAAATTCCGCCTTCGCCGCGTCCATATCCACCTGCCAGCAAGAAGGCCTTGAGGCCGGGGATTTCGGCGGCCTGATTGCCCAACCACTCGAGATATGCCTCGAGTTGGGAACGCAACTGAGGCTCTTCAGAGGGAAAGAGCACGCAGGCATTCATGGATGGGGTTGGAGAGTTGAAGGTGATCAGGCCATGGAGTTATTCCACTTTAAAAATGCGATGAAGCCGGAGGAGTTCCAGAACGGCCTGAACCCCGGGGTGAACATTGCGCAAAGTCACATCAGCGCCTTCCTGAGGCAGCTTCCGATAAATGCTTAGAAGCACTCCAATACCCGAGCTGTCAATAAATTGAACCTCGCCCATATCGACTTCCGCGCGCCGCACTGAGGGATCAAGGTCAAACCCAAGTTGTTTTTTTAAGGATGCCGAAGCTGAGGCATCCAGCCGGGGGAGGTTGAGAACAATTTGAAGAACACCCTCATGGACTTTGGTCTGGAACTCATTTGCCATATCTGGCATGGTAGGACGTACGAAAACGCTTGCAATGAGAATTCTGGTCTCTGCAGCGGCCTCTCCTCAGATATGAAAATCCTCTGGCTCAATGCGAAGCTGGGGGCCTTTGGCGGAGCCGAGGCGAATGTGTTGGCCACGGCCCGTGCTCTCAAAGCCCGTGGATGGGACAATGAGCTGATGTATCTGGAAAAAACCGGAGTCGCCATGGAGTCATGGGAGGAGACCTTCGACGTCAAATGGAATGTTTCCACCGAAGCCGAAGAGAAACGTGCGATCCGGGAGTCTTCTGCCGATGTGATCTGGATTCATAACTGGCCTGAGAGTGCATTTTATGAGCGCCTCCGGGTGTTGGAGGTTCCCATGGGACGCATGGTTCACGATCATGCTCTCTATTGTATGAGGCATTACAAATATCACCCGCTCACCCGCAAAAACTGCACGCGGCCTGCCTCGCTGGCCTGCATTTTTCCCTGCATGGCTTTTCTACAGCGCGGAACCGGTCGGTGGCCGGTCCGCTTTGACAGCCTCACCAAAAAACTGGAGGAGATTCGTGACAACCGGCAGTTGGACCGGGTTGTGGTTGCCTCGCACTTTATGAAAGGCGAGCTGCTCAAAAATGGATTTGCCGAAGAAAAAATCCGGATCCTGGCACCGATTCCCGGGGAGGCGCCCGATCAGGAAACCTCAGCGGAGTCAGCTGCCGAAGGGGGGATACCCGGGCGCCTGCTGTTTATTGGTCAGGTGATCCGGGGAAAAGGGGTGGACCTTCTGATCCGTGCTTTGCATGGCCTGGATGGTGACTGGCATCTGGCGCTTGCCGGCAAGGGCTCCGCCTTGGAAAAATGTCGGGCGTTGATCTCCCGATTTGGCATGGAGTCCCGGGTGACAATCCATGGTCATTTGAATCCCATGGAACTCTCGGCCCAGTACTGTCAGGCCCGGATCGTGGTGGTGCCTTCCGTCTGGCAGGAGCCCTATGGCATGGTCGGGATTGAGGCCATGAGACATGCGCGGGCGGTGGTGGCCTTTGATGTGGGCGGCATTCCCGAGTGGTTGACCCACAACGAAAATGGCCGTCTTGTTCCCGCCGGAAATGTGGAGGCCCTTCGCGCCACGTTGGGAGACCTTCTCAACAACCCGGAGGATTGCCGCACCCTTGGCCTCAATGGTTTCAAAAAATCTCTAAGTGTCTTTTCATTTTCCGAATCCATTGATAATCTTCAATCCATTCTGTCGGAACTCGCCGGAGCTGCCTCCCGGTCTGCCTCTGGTGGCTTGTAATTATGCGAAAGCAACCCACACCGGACTACACGATCGACTACTGGATCCGGAGTTCCACGGTTGGCGGTCGCCTGAGGCTTCGCCTTCGGCTTTTTTTCAAACTCTGGGTTTGGAAAAGTGTTCTCTTTCTTGCCCATGGACTCAAACGGGCGCTTGACCTGGTTGGCTCCGGAGCCGCGCTCGTTCTGGCGTCCCCGATCTTTGCGCTCACTGCCCTCCTCATTAAACGTGAGGACGGTGGCCCGGTTTTTTTCAAACAAATGCGGGCCGGACGTCATGGAAAACTTTTCCCGATGTGGAAATTTCGTTCGATGGTTACGAACGCCGAAGAGGTCAAAGCCAGGTTGGCAGCCCAAAATGAAATGCAGGGAGGGGTCCTGTTCAAAATGAAAGACGATCCCCGGGTGACAAAGGTGGGCCAGTTTATCCGAAAGTACTCGATCGATGAATTGCCACAATTTTGGAATGTCTTTGTTGGAGACATGTCATTGGTCGGGCCACGCCCTCCCGTGCCCAAAGAGGTGGCCGAGTACTCGGCAGAAGACCGTCAGCGCCTGCTCGCCAAACCGGGAATCACCTGCCTGTGGCAGGTCAGCGGCCGCAGCGAAATTGATTTTGCGGGTCAGGTGCAACTGGACCTTGCATACATCCGATCAAGCAGTGTCTGGACAGATTTGAAGCTCTTGTTTTTGACGATTCCCGCCGTTCTTCTCGGCAAAGGAGCCTATTGATGAGCGTGGCCCCATGGAACCTGATTGCGCCGGATTTGGCCTCCATGGATACCATCTGGAGATCGCCGATGCCCTTTGTTCTTTGGCCGGTGTGCGACAAACCGCTCCTTTCGTATTGGCTGGATGAAGCGGTCCGTCAGGGCATCCCCTCAGTGCGCATCGAGGCCCTCGACCGGCCTCACCTAATTCGTGCCTGGCTGGATCAGCGTGACCTCTGGTCACGAACCGTGGAAATCAAAACCGGTCGGGAGACCACCGGGGACTATGAGTCAATCCTGATGGACCGGCTGCCCGGGCAGGCGGCAGCCCCTGAGATCCAATCGCCAACCAACCTGCTCAATCATTGGTTTGCGCTTCAGCGCGAAGCGATCCGGAGGAGAACAACCGGCATGGTTCACCTGGATCATGAAATGCAGCCCGGGGTGTGGGTTTCGCCGGGGGTTCGGGTTTCCGACAACGTGACGTTTCATGCGCCCTGCTGGATTGGCAGCTATGCCCGCATCGGCGAGAACTGTCATTTGGGCCCCGGAGCCTTTGTTGGAGCGGGCTCTTTTTTGGATGATGATGTGGAAGTGGAGGATTCCATCGTTTGTGCGGATACTTATATTGGTTCCCACACCAGCCTGAAAAACATGGCGGCCCAGGGGGGGCTTCTTTTGGATTTAAAAAAAGGAGTCGCTGTCGAGGTGGGAGATTCTTTTGTGATGGGACCATTGACAGCGGACGGTTCCTCTCCGTCATGGGTTGGACGGTTCATGGCCTTTGTGCTGGGGCCGGTGTTTTGCGCCATGGCCCGCCTTTTGGCACAAGGCAAACCCGCCACGCGATGTGATGTCCGGCTTGGCAGGGATCGTAAAATCCCGCTGAGCAACTATCCGGTGGGGCCCCTCTTTCTTCAGCGGGCCCCATGGCTCAAACACGTCGCAGACGGCACAATGTGCTGGTTTGGAATTCTCCCCCGCACGGCCCCCGAATGGGGCCAGCTTCCCGCCGAGGTTCGCTCGGCTTTGGAACTTGCGCCCGTTGGCGTCTTTTCCCTCGCGGACCTTTATCAATGCCACTCTCCGTCCGAGCCCGATGAGTGGACGCATGCGCTCTTTCAGGCCGGAGCTGCGAACGGGGCCGGCAGAAAACTCGTTCGAAACTCCTTTCTCAAGATTGCCCTCACAATCCCTGCCGCGCCATGAAATGTGAACTCAGTTGCTGTCTGGATGTGGAGGAGCCCGACTTCTCGGACGTCACGACCTCTGTCAACACACTGACTGACTTTCTTCGCGACCATGGTATCTCCGACCCCGCATTTCTTGGCTCGTTTGAACAGGCTGCCGTCGAGGCCCTGAACAACGCGGTCGAGCATGGATGCGCCTCCAGCACAGAAAAATTTTTCCGGGCCCGCCTGTATCTTCATCCGGATTTTGTGGAACTCCGTGTGCTGGATCCTTCGGATTTCAAGGGGTGGGATGGCCCTCCCGTGCTTCCCGAGGATCCTTTTGCCGAAGGTGGGCGCGGGCATTTCCTGATGGCGCAAATGACCGATGAACTCCTGCACGATTACGAGGGTGGTCGTCATGTTTTGGTTCTCCGGAAACGATTTACCACCGGTCCATGGGAATATCTGCCCGGGCACTCGGATCATGTCCTTTCCGAGATGACCGAAGAGTTGGTAGCCAGCTACGAGATGATCAGCACCCTCCTCGGTCTGGGCGAGTGGCTGGCAACTGCTCCCGACATGAATGCTTTTGCGGAAGGTGCCCTCGCTCGCCTTTGTGAGGTGACCGGCGCTGAACTCGCGTGTGTGCGTTTTGAAGAAAATGGTGCCCTCGTCAATATTCAGCAATGGGGAACCTGCTTGCGCCAGGCCCCCAAGTCGATTGCGGCTGCGAGTGGCGGCATCGAAGCCGAAGTGTTTCTGACGGGCAAGGAAATCACCCTGCCAGCGGGTTTTTCCCTCCCTGCCGGGGATCCTCTAACCGGTGTCTTTCACTCCGGGTTTGTGACTCCTGTTCTTTTCAAGGACGCACGGCGCGGAATTCTTCTGATAGGAAAAACCACCACCGGTTCCTTTTTTGATGCGGGCAAATTGAAGATAGCGCGCATGGTGGCCGAGTATCTTGGCATTGTCCTAATGATGAGTGAACTCCAGAAGAGGCGTTCTTCCGAGGACCGCGCCTTGCGTGACCTCGAGATTGCTTCGCAGATTCAGATGTCCCTGATGCCCGGTGAGTTTTCCGCATTCCAAGGATTGGATATTGCCGGGACCTGCCGTCCTGCCATGCAGGCCGGAGGTGACTATTTTGATGTGATGGCACTGCCCGACGGTTCGGTGCTTTGTGTGATTGCCGATGTGATGGGAAAAGGCCTTCCAGCCGCCCTGCTGGCCACGATGTTGAGGACGAACTTGCGTGCTGTTGTGGCCACTGGTGAAGCCGACCCCGGTAAAATCCTCCACATGATCAATAATCTGATGTGCCCGGACCTCATCCAACTCGAGATGTTTATCACAATGGGCTGCGTTTGGATTTCTCCGCAGCGCGATCGCCTCTGCCATGCGTGCGCCGGCCATCTCCTCCCCCTGTTTCAAAAAGCTGACAATGCGAAAGAGATCGGGGAAGTGCTTGGCGGTGGGATGCCCATCGGAATCTTTCCCGATGGGCGCTATCATCCCGAGACCGTTCAACTAAAGCCCGGCGATCGGGTACTTCTTTATACGGATGGAATTGTTGAGGCTTGCGATCCTGACACGCTGTTTTTTGATATCTCCCGCGTCAGGGAGAGTCTCGGCCGCTCTTTTTCCAGCAACTCCCAAACCTCCTTGAATTGCCTGCTCTCAGAAGTGGAAGAATTTACAAGCGGGGCTCCTCCCTCCGACGACCGAACGGCACTCCTGATTTCTCGAACCTTTTGATACCATGACAAAAACCATTCTGCTTGTTGACGATCAGGAACTCATCATTCGCGTGGTTCAGGCTGCGCTTCGTTCGCTTGGTGCGCGGCTTCCCAGTGCAAAAAGCGGTCAGGACGCGGTTCGCTACTTTGAAAACAATCCGGCTCCCGATGCCATGGTGCTTGACGTGTCAATGCCCGGCCAGGATGGGGTGGAAACGCTCCGGCAAATCCGCGAACTTCCCTCCGGGGCAGAAATTCCTGTGATCATGCTCACCGCGCGCGACCAAACCCTCATCCGCAAAGAGGCGGAAGGTCTGAAAGTGTTTGATTTTATCACCAAGCCATTCAGCCCGAATTCGCTTCTGCAAACTGTCAAACGCATGCTGGAAATCCCTTGAATGTCAGAACCCGTTCCGCATGCGGAAAGCAAGTGAACGTCTGATCCTTTCTTCGTCAAATGGACTATCTCGTTTTTATCACCGCCCTTTTGCTGACCCTTGCGGGGGTTGTCATTTCGAAGGCCATCTCGAGAAAGTCCGGCTCGATGCCCATCAGTTTGGGGCTCGCATTGTTCACAAGTGCTTTGCTTCAAATCTGGCCGCTGATCTGGTTGGAAAATGTGCGTTTGCCGTTGCTATCAGGCATTCACGCCATGATTGCGCTCCTTGCGGTGATTCTCCTGCAGTGCTCGGTGTGGTCGTTTCGCAAAAGCAGGCGCAGGCTTTTGGTCTGTGTTCTCACGGCTCTGATCGGTGGCTCTTTGTGGGCCGTTTTTGGCAGCGCAGGGATCCTCAGGGTTCTCTGGCCGCTGAGTGGAGTTCTGGCTGCCACACTTTTTTTTCTCGAAAGCAGGAAAAAGCAGGGGGATTTCCGGCATGCGCTTCAGTTCATGACTCTTGCATCGGCCCTGAGTTCGCTTCTGATCCCTCCCGCGGCTGCTTACTCTGTCTTTTGGGAACACATCACAGTGACCAACCCGACAGCCATGCAGCAGGTGCTGCTTTTTTTGGGGGCGGGGTGTTGGCTTGTTGGGGCATTTCTGTGGTATCGGGCGGCCGTTTGGAGATCGTTGCCCTTTCGACCAGCACACGCCAGCGAGACGTCGGCCTCACCGAGCCCTTTGCTGCTCTTTCTGTTCCTTGGTCTGCTGATTGTCGGTTGGCCCACACTTGAGGCCCTCACCAAGAGAATTGATGATCAGCGGAGGCACGAACTGGCTCAGCAAACCCGATTGGCGGTTCATGGACTGGAGGGTTTTTCTCCACCGAACCTGCAAGGTAAGGCCACCGAAGCCAGCCGACCGGAATATCTTGCTCTCAAAAATGAGCTTCGGAGCCTGGCACAAATCGGCGACTATTCCTTCGCCTATCTCATTTTTCTGAAGGATGGAAATTTGTATTTTTTGGCTGATTCCGCGAGGCTTGGAGCAGAAGAAGAATCGGTGATTGGTGACGCTTGGACCTCAGCGCCCCAGAGACTCAAAATGGCTTTACTGGACCGGGATTTTCCGGAAGCCGGCGCGATCACCATCGGCCCCTACACGGATGATTGGGGCACCTGGGTGACAGGAGTCGCACTTCTCACCAATTGGAAAATCCGGGATTCCCGAATTTTTCTTTGTGTCGATCGCTCGGCCCGAACCTGGCAAACCTCCCTCCTTCGAATCCGCCAGGCCGGCATGGGCGTTCTCTCCGTTCTCACGCTCATTGTTTTTATTTCGTTTGTTCTTTTCCGCACAAGCATGGAAGCCAGATGGCGGATTGCGCATTCTGAGGAGCGTCTGCGCATGGCATTGCGAGGCGCGAAGCTTGCGGCATGGGAATACCAGCCTTCTTCGGGTCTCTTCCACCTGGAGGAGGAGTGGCGGGAGCTTCTTTGCCGGGATGATCTGGCGACAGCAGTGTCACGAGCAGAATTCCTCGAGTGGGTGCATCCCGATGACCGAACCGGCTTCATGGAAAAATGGCAGAAGCTGGAGACCGGAAACCTCTCAGAAATTGAAATGGAGTTCAGGCTCCTGGACCAGCCCGGGGATTTGCAGTTTCTCTCTCTCCGCGGCAGGGTCCTTGGCAAAGATTCCGACTCAGCTCCGGTTTCGATTTCCGGAACGGCCCAGGATGTCACGTCCCTTCACAATGAAAAGGAAACCCTCCGGGTTTTGAGTGCGGCATTGGATGCTGCGGCCAATGTGGTTGTGATCACCAATGCCAATGGAGCCATCCAGTGGGTGAATCCGGCATTCACGCGGGTTACCGGTTACACCAGCGAAGAGGTGGTTGGTGCCAACCCGCGCGTGCTGAAATCCGGCACCCATCCGCCGGAGTTTTACCAGGCGCTCTGGAGCCAATTGAAAAAGGGAGAGGCGTGGAGTGGGGAAATCACCAACAAGCACAAAGATGGCCATCTTTTCGTCGAGGAGGCCACCATCACGCCGGTGATTGATGAGTATTCCCGAATCACGCACTACATCGCCGTCAAGCAGGACATCAGCGCGCGCAAACACAATGAAGAGGAGCTGGATCGCAGCCGCAAGGAGTTGCGCCGCCTGGCTCTGGTCGCTGAAAACACGACGAATGCGGTGATCATTTCCGACACGCAAGGTCGGGTTCAGTGGGTAAACGCGGGGTTTGAGCGCATCACTGGTTACTCCCTGGCCGAGGTGCTTGGGAAATTCCCAGGCAGGATTTTGCAAGGCCCGAAGACCGATTTAGCCGTCCGCAGGCGGATGCACCAAGCGGTGGTCACCGGCCAAGGATTCAAGGAGACCCTCTTGAATTATAGCAAAGACCAGAAGTCCTACTGGATTTCCATTGAATGTGTCCCTCTCAGAGAAAGCGATGGAGCCCACATTGGGTTCATGGCTATCGAAGAAGATATCACCGAGCGGGTTCTCGGCGAAGAAACCCTCGAACGTCAGCGCTCAAATCTTCAGCGCATCAATTCCACTTTGCTGAAGCTGGGGGAATGTTACGAAGAAAATCTGCAAGCCCTCACCCATCTGGCCGGCGAACTTTTTTCTGCGGACTGTGCGCTCTACAACCGGCTGGATGATGGCTTCCTCAAGACCCTCGGACGCTACAACGTCCCGCCGGAACTCCCCTTCGAGGAGACCGCGGAAGGACACCTCTGCTTTGATGTGATCAATAGTCCGAATGGGTTTCTCTACATCCGAAACCTCTCGCAAAGCCCCTATGTAAAATCAGATCCAAATATTGGACTTTTCAAGTTGGAGACCTACATCGGACAGGCGGTTCATGTGGAAGGACACACCCTCGGGGCACTCTCTGTTATGTTTACAAAGCCCTTTGAGATGGAGGACCACCTCAAGGAATGTTTATCTCTCATTGCCCAAGCCATTGGGCGGGAGGAGTTGCTGCACATTGGGCGTCAAAAACTCAATCGACTGGCCAGAGAGAAGGCCACGGCCAGCACCCGGCTCTCGACGCTTCTGCAAAATCTGAGTGATGCGGTGCTTGTGGAAGACAGTGATCGGCGCGTAATTTTTGCGAACCCGGCCTTTGAAGCGATGTTTGGAGTCCAGGCGTCAGCTGTGTTGGGAATGGATTGCGCCATCCTGGCCGAAGGGGCTGCCCCGGCATTCGAAGACCCGGAAGGATTCCTTCGGACCACGGGAGCGGCCGTGGAAACCCGTCAGGCCATTCATGGGGAGTTGCTGATTCTGAAGAATGGCTGTGCTCTCATCAGAAACTTTGCACCCATCGGTGAGGGGGGTATCCACTATGGGTTTTTGTGGCACTATCGCGATGTCACACGTCAGAGAAACAACGAACTCCTTCTGAATGCCGTGGCCAGTCTTGCCACATCCATTTTGGAAAAGCCTTTGGATTCCGCCGAGGCATGGGGCCGCGCATTGGCCGCTCTGGGAACTCCGATTGGAGTGGACCGCACCTATGTCTTTCGCAATCACCCGGAGCCCTCCTCCAAGCAGCCGGCATGTTCCCAAATCGCGGAGTGGACACGCACGGGAATCGTCGCCCAGATGTCCAACCCAAACCTCCAGAACCTGTCATTTGGCGACGTTGGACTCGGACGCTGGCACACAGAACTCTCCGCCGGCCGAGCGATCACCGGTCTTGTGAGTGACTTCCCGCCTGCCGAGCGAGAATTCCTCACAAGTCAGGATATCATTTCCATTGCTGTGGTTCCGATCTCGGTTGAAGGCAGGTTTTGGGGATTTCTCGGGTTTGACGACTGCCGGAGAGGGCGGAAATGGGAGACCGAGGAAATCGCGCTTCTGCAATCCGCCGCAGGGCTTATTTCGGCCCGTCTTGATCTTCAACGCTCGGTCAAGGCCCTCGTGCGCAGTGAGTCAAAATTCCGTGCGATGTTCGAGCTGTCACCGGTGGGGATGACCCTCAATGTTTTGGAATCGGGTCGCTTTCTTGAGGCCAACAAAGCCATGCTGGAAATGATCGGCTATTCTTTGGAGGAGTTTCAATGCCTGGATCTTTGGGAGCTGACACCTGAAGAGTTTCACAAGAATGACAAGGAAACGATTCGCTCCCTCCGCGAATCCGGTTCTTATGGTCCTTACGAAAAAGAATATTTCCTGAGAAGCGGGGAGCGCTTGTCGGTATTGCTGAGCGGTATGCTTGTGCAGGGAGAGGACGGGAGAGAATTGGTTTGGTCCATCGTACAAAATATTGCCGAGCGGAAACGTTGGGAAATCCATTTACGAACAGCCAAGGAAGCCGCCGATGCCGCCAACCGCTCCAAGAGCGCGTTTTTGGCCACCATGAGCCACGAAATTCGGACCCCCTTGAATGCCATCATCGGAATGTCTTCGCTGCTCGTGGAATCCTCTCTCACCGCAACCCAAGAGGACTACGCAGAAACCATCGTCAATGCCGGCGAGACCCTCCTGGAATTAATCAATGACATTCTGGATTATTCGAAGATTGAAGCGGGTCGCATCGATCTGGAATTTGAGGACTTTCTGCTTGAGGATGTGTTGATGGAGAGTGTGAACCTCCTCGGGGGGCCGTCTGCACAAAAGCTTCTGGAGCTGTCCTGCTATCTCGATCCCTCACTGCCCAGAGTGCTTCGCGGAGACCGCACGCGCTTGAAACAAATCCTCATCAACCTTGTTTCCAACGCCGTCAAATTCACTACCCAAGGCGAAGTCAGTGTCCGGGCCGAATCCTTTTCCACAACCACCATCCCCAAAGGAATCAGGTTCTCTGTCAGTGACTCAGGAATTGGAATGACCCCGGAAGTGATTGAGAGCCTCTTCCAGCCATTCCAGCAGGCGGACTCTTCGGTCACGCGAAAGTATGGTGGCACCGGGCTTGGGCTCGCGATCACCAGGTGCCTGGTTGATCTTATGAATGGACGGATTTCCGTGGAAAGCACACCCGGCAAAGGAAGTTGCTTTTCCGTTGAGCTTCCTTGTGTCACCGGCTCCCTCCCGAAACAGGCCGATGCCTTGGACGAAAAGGTTGTTCTCCGCGGAATGACGGTCTTGATTCTTGATGACAATGCCACCAACAGACGATTCCTGAATGACCAATGTGTCCTTTGGAATGCCGTTCCATCGACCGCATCGTCAGCCACGGAGGCCCTCGCATTGATAGAAAAGACCCGGATGCCATTTGATCTGATTTTGGTGGACTATCAGATGCCGGAGGTGGACGGCGCTGAATTCGCCCGCCGTTTCCGGGGGCTTTACCCCGATTCCAAGACGGTCCTCGTTCTTCTTAGCTCGGCATACCAGCTCTTGAACAAGGAGGATCGCTCGCTTTTCCAAAAGACCATTGACAAACCAATCCGCCCATCGGTTCTGAGCAAGATTCTGAGAGGGTGTTTTGGGGCCGCGGAATCACCATCGAAAAAAGTCGAGGCACCACCCCAGAAGACAGGGTCCTTGAGAATCCTGGTCGCAGAAGACAATGCAACAAATCAAAAAGTCATTTTGGGAATGCTCCAAAAACTCGGCCACTCAGCCACCCTTGTGCAAAATGGAGCATTGGCCGTCGAAGAATTCCGGAAAAGCCCCTTTGACCTCATCCTGTTGGATATCCAAATGCCTGTGATGGATGGCTTGGAGGCCGCCCGTTTGATTCGGGCACAAGCCACCGTGCCGGCCCCTCATATCGTGGCACTCACTGCCAACGCCTTTAAGGAAGATCGCGATGAATGCCTCCAGGCCGGCATGAATGACTATCTGCCAAAGCCCATCCAATTTTCAGCTCTCAAAGCCATCCTCAGCCAGGTTGGCGGAGAGGGGTGAAAGCCGATGGATACGTCGAGCGCCACCACGGCACATTATGAAACAAACCTGCGGTGCCGGATACTTTCCTTTGGGCCAAAGATCAGACGGTAACACCTTTGCGGGTTTTGCCGCAGCCTTCACGCCCTGGCCAAGCCAAAGATCCATCAGCAACGCAGCCCTTTCGGATCATTTCGTCGTTTCTATAGTAAGTTCTTTGCTGATCGTTCCCTCGATAAAAGCGCCCTGCGATAGTGAGGGGCATAACGGACGTTTGGCGGGGAGACTTTTATTACCGCAGGCAGGACCCGATCCAAAGTTGGCCAGAACGTTTTTGTCAGAACACCATTCTCAATTTTTAGCCGGGCCTGAAGTTCCGGCGTCAGATATTCGAGCGTCATGACTCGAAAGACCGGCGAGAGGGCCCGCATATAGAACGGTGATTCCGCCTTGATGACGGCATTGGCGACTTCCGCGCACAGAGGGTGCGAGCCGAGTAGCGGACCATTCAGCATCGTCTCAAAATAGTGCTCAAATGCGTCCCACGATTTTGGCAACAGCTCGGGGTCCAGACCAAAAACTTCGCCAAAGCGCTGATTTTCATGGAGGAATTGCTCCAATTCCTGCGGCGTGAGGGGACCCACAAACCGGCGATACATGCTTGCGCTGCCCATGATGAGCGTCGCCAACACCCAGAGCTGGGCATCAGGGTCAAAAGCGGAGTAGCCCTCCCCTTTTACCGCACGGTGGGCCCGTGCCACGCCGGCTCTCACTTGCTCCACCTCTTTCGCAGTGCCAAAAGCAATGACATACACGGCCTCCAGGGTGCGATGCAATCTGCCCATCGTATCTGTGCGGAAGCTGCTATGTGCGGAAACTCCCATCGCGACCTGCGGATGGGCAACCTGCAAAACCGCCGCCGCTGGACCGCCCAGAAGGACTACCCGCTCCCGGTTGATCTTCCAAGTCATCGAGTCAGAACCAAAGGGTTCAAAAGATCCGTTCATGGAACTCCAGGTAAAAAAATCAGTTTCATTGCCGTTCTCAGGTTTAATAACCAGCTTTGCTCGCAAATGCCATCCGCATCCATATCGATCCGGTCATTTGTCGCACCCACATCAGTTTCTCGCGCCCTGAGACCCCAAGCCGGAGGAAATATCTCCCGCTCGATTGGTGAACCTACCGGGGCCAATTGGATGAAACATTCCGCTCAAGCGCCTCGACTTTCGTTTTTTTCTTGCACGCAAAACGCGCTGCGGAGACCCATGGTCAAGGGGATCAGAATTTCCACCATGAAAAGCATTTGACGCCGCGGCGTTGGGTGGGCATGCTGACCAACTCTCAATCATGCGGCACACTATCTCTATCCTCGTCGAAAACAAATTTGGCGTCCTCGCCCGCGTGGCGGGTATGTTCAGCGGGCGCGGCTTTAACATCGACACCCTCAACGTCGGGCCAACACTCGATGCGAGTGCGTCACGGATGACGATTGTTGTCCGCGGTGATGACAAAGTCTTGGAGCAGGTCAACAAACAGCTCGAAAAGCTCGTCGACGTGATTGACGTTCAAGACTTTCAGGATGAAGAATACGTGGACCGCGAACTGGTGATTCTTCGTGTGAAGGCCACCTCGAAGACCCGTCCGGAAGTTCTTCAAATCTGTGACATTTTCCGCGCAAAGATCATCGACGTTCAGCAAGAAACGCTGGCCATTGAGGTCACCGGATCTGACGGAAAAATTCGCAAATTTCTTCTCCTCATGGATCGCTTTGGGATCATCGACCTGACCCGTACCGGCAAGGTCGCTCTCCCTCGTTCCAAATAGCAACTCTCAAAACATCCCATGCCATCCAAAATCTACACTGACAAAGACGCGGACCTCAAAGTCCTCAAAGGAAAAACTCTTGCCGTTCTCGGCTTCGGTTCACAGGGCCATGCCCATGCGCTGAACCTCAAAGAGAGCGGAGCCAAGGTCATCATTGGCCTTTACCCCGGCAGCAAATCCCGCAAGGTCGCCGAAGATTATGGCTTCAAGGTATATGACACCGCCGAGGCCGTGAAATTGGCCGACGTGATCCAAATCGCCTTGCCTGACACCAAACAGGGTGCCGCCTATACGAAGGACATTGCGCCCCATCTCACCAAAGGGAAAACATTGGTTTTCACCCATGGCTTTTCGATTCTCTACAAAACCGTCGTTCCGCCGAAGGACGTGAATGTGATCATGGTGGCCCCCAAAGGCCCCGGCCACATCGTTCGCCGTCAGTTCACGGAAGGAAAGGGCGTGCCCTCTCTCATCGCCATCTACCAAAACCCCGGCAAGGACGCCAAAAAGATTGCTCTCGCCTGGGCCAAAGGTATCGGCGGCACCCGTGGAGGTGTCATCGAAACCACCTTCAAGGAAGAAACAGAAACCGACCTTTTCGGTGAACAGACCGTGCTCTGCGGCGGCGCATCCGCGCTCGTGCAAGCCGGATTCGAAGTGCTCGTGGAGGCAGGTTATACCCCCGAAATGGCTTACTTCGAAGTACTCCATGAACTCAAACTCATCGTGGACCTCATGAACGAAGCCGGGATCGCCGGAATGCGCTTCTCCATCAGCGAGACCGCCAAGTGGGGCGATGTGCTCGTTGGTCCAAAAATCATTGATGCCGGCGTGAAAAAACGCATGAAAGCCGCCCTCAAAGACATCCAATCCGGCAAGTTTGCCAAGGAGTGGATCAAAGAATACGAAGGCGGTTACAAAAATTACAACGCCCTCCTCAAAGCTGGCGAAAAACACCCCATCGAAAAAACCGGCGCCCGCCTCCGTGGCCTGATGCCTTGGATCAAAAAACGCGACATCAAAGGCAGCCAGGCTTCCTACAAATAAGATTCCCGGCGTAGAGGAGCTTGGAACAAGCTTCTCGGATTCAGTCCTCTTTGACACCCGCCCCGCTTCACTAGGGCGTGATTAATGCCATGTCGTCATGCTACCGGTTCGGGGGAGGAACGCCTCATCAGGATTGGTTAGACAAGCCGAATGGCTACGGCCGGGTAACCTTAAGCCTCGCGAACTTCTTGGGATCGACGCCCTTCGGGATGGTGGCCTTGATGGTCCTGATGTATCCCGACTTGGATTCGATCGATTCTGTGGCCCCAGTCTCGGTCCAGGTCAACATATCGGGTGAGGTCTCGATGGCGTAGATCAGGTCCAATTTGCTAAGATCTTTTTGGTAGAGCAGGGAGATGCCATCGGCCTCCGTGCCAAGAAGGGGTAGGCCAGGATTGGTGCCGTCGGTGAGGGCGAAGCAGAATTCATTGGGGTTCAGCCCCAGAGCATACTTCATCAGATTGGTGATACCATCACCCTTCGGTGAGGCTGTTTCCAATGCGTTCAGCCCGCCCAGGCTGTTGGCTGATACCCATCCGCTGTAGAGCGGAGGCGCAGTGACGGTCACTGACACCGTTGCGTTCGTCGGCGCCGATGAACCAATCGAATCCTTGACCGCCACCTTTAACGTATATGATCCGGTCACTGGAAAAGTGGCCGTGATATCCTTGGATGCATTTGCTCCATTCGCCGGACTGAAGACAACTGCGCCGGGGCCTGACGTGGCCGACCAGGTGTAGGTCAGCAGATCCTCGATACTGCCGTCAGGGTCGCTGGCCAACGCTGAGCAGGTCACGGGCACTTCCGCATAGATCGGTCCGCTTTGGAGGGTTGGGCCCGACTGGATGACTGGGGTCTGGTTGGTTGTGACTGGGTTCACCAAAAGAATGGCCAATTCACTCGTGCTGACTCCCCCTCCGGTCAATTCCATCTGCCCCCAAACCAGATGAAGCCCCCAACTCAGGTTGGACAAAGTCTGCGAGAACGGAGAGGAGGTCACCGTGCCGGCATCACTGTCCCCATCCCTCCAAGTCACCGAGGCGACATTCCCGTCAGGGACAGTCAGGCCCAATGCTTGGGAATTTCCAGCTTGGAGGTAGGCAAGCTGTTTGGGCTTGGTGGTCGACAGTGTGGAAACCGGACTGGTCAAATTTCCTGCCGGGAGATGGGTTGTGATCGCACGCCATGCCTCGGCCAGCGTTTGGTCGGGCAGCCACGACATGGTGCGCTTGGCGTTCAAGGAGGCCCCACTGGCCGCGAAGGAAACGATGGAAGAGGCGGCACTCTCCCAAGTGCTGTTATCGCCCAGCCAACCTGAATCCTCGGTGAGAGGGAGCAACACCGGGGCGGTCCCGGGAACCCAATCATTGGGCATGCGTTTCTCAATGACGCGATCAAAAAAGGCCGCCCCAAAAAACCGACCGTAGCCCTGAGAATCATGGCCCAGCCCATAATCGGGAATGAGAAACCAGAGCGCGCCATTGGCACGGTGATAATTGAAGACCTGCTTGATGGTGTCCACATTGGCAGTGTCATTTTCTCCATACGAAAGCATCACGGGAACCTGCTCCGCTGCTTCCAAATAGACCGGGTCGTAATCCCCAATCGATCCGCCCTTGTTATGCGCCACGGCAATACAGCGACCGGGATTATAGGCCGCGTAATAAAGAGAAAATCCACTTCCTCCGGAAAACCCATAGGTGGCGATTGGAGCGGTGGCGAGTTCGGGACGGTTGTAGGTTGAGGCGAGCAGGTTGATCCCGGCCTCCAAGGCGGCTGCCTGGGCGGACATCATGCTCACATCTGCTGGGTTCGATCCATTGGCCGCATAGCCGCCCGGATGTTGGCCGCTGAAATACAACCCGACCACGGCGAAGTTATGCCGCTTGGCCACCAACTGCATCGCAAGGTCCATACGCCGGTTGGAATTGTACTCCGTAGTGGTGGTCTCGGTCCAATAGGCTGGCTGGGGATTGCCGGCCAAAGGCCTGTAATCCTGCTGAAATACCGCACCCTCGGTGCCGCTCGGGTGGGATGCCACGAGGATCCCGCGCACCTTGGCTCCAGAGGTATTGTCTGGAACCCACAATTTCATGGAAAGAGTTCTGGACGTGCCCGACTCAGTCGGCACCGTCACATCGCCCAAACTGGCGGAGGCCGCCCTGACATTTTCCGGAAGCAACGCGACCAGAATGATGAGAGGACAAACCGCCTGGCAAACCCGTCGCGTGAGAGTTTTCATATATTCTGGGGTGTTTTTTCGGTTTTTAACTGGGAGAATTTATTAGGGGCGCAACTCATGAACACATTGCCTCCAAGGCCAAAATATTTCTGGAGCTGTTGACGATGATGGCCCAAGCCATGAGCGCATCGCATCGTGTGACAGATGCGTCAGGAGCAGTGGTGATTATCGAGGCTCTCATTGCCAGTTCCTGGTTTGGTAGAAGATGTGTTGGGGGGAGCCGATTGGGGGTTCGCAGTTACGGAGTCGCGGTCGGTTACCTGCCAATTTTAGCCACAAAAAGCGTTAAACATTGATAAATTTAGCGAAATACCTGCGCGAGGTCAAACGTTTTATGTCGGGAGGTCTTTTTGGGCTGTGGGGCGCTCAATTCCTCCCAAAAAGGCGATTACTTGACTCTCAATCCTCGCAATGCCAACCTCAAATCATGGAACTCCCAGCCCTCAGCTACAGACTCTGGCCATTGTGCCAGAGGGCTGAAAGCGATTTCCCTTCCAAAAAACCCAGATCAAAACACCACCTGAAAACGCCATCTTCCATCAGGGGGACTCGGTGAAGTTCCTTTTCCTCAGGACGTCTTGGGATTGCGTTGCCATCAATTTATGAAATCCAGCACCCTCATCCATTCACTCCTGAGCGCGTCTTTTTGCAGCTTCGCTTTTGCAAACACTCAACTGCCCAACCTGAACGAGGAAAAACCTCAGTCCCGGTTCGCAGTGAAGGATCGAAGCTGGCCAGCCAATCCGGGCGAGGCGGAAATCTGCATTTGGAAAGATGACAAGATTGCGCCGGTGTGTTTCACCGTGGACGATAACATTGCTCCGGATGTTCCTTGGTGGCTTGAGATGGGCGACAAGTATGGAATTCCGGTCACGTGGTTTATCATCACCAAAAACGTGGGGGGGAACGGCGTGGGAGGAACCTGGGATCTCTGGCGCGAAGTGCTGGCCAAGGGCCATGACGTCCAATCCCACACCCACACGCATTTGCACGTGGACGAGCCGGGTTGGGATGGCATCACTTGGGAATACACCGAATCGAAGAAGCTGATCGAAGAGAACCTGCCCGGCCATCGCGTGCGCTTCCTCGCCTACCCCGGCGGTCCCAATTCCAAAGTCAACGACCGTGTCGAAGCTGGGAAACTCTACGCGGGCGCCAGGGGCGTCACAGGCACGCTTGTGAGCCCCAACACAGTGGACTATCTCGGGGTTCGCGCCATCACCGAGAACTCTTTCAACAATTCACAGGCCAAATGGGCAGACTTCCAACGCGTGCTGGATCCAAACGACAAAGTCTTCAGGGCTTGGGGCATTTACATTTACCATGGGGTGAAAGACAAAACCATGGATCGCCCGCTGTTCCAGTTCGTCGCCGATAATAAAGACAAACTATGGGCCGGGCTCTTCGGTGATATCTCCCTCTATGCCCAGGAACGAGACACCGCCACCCTCAATGTCACCGAAAATACCCCTTCAAAAATCATTTTCACTGTCGAGGATGGCATGGATGACGAGATCTTTGACTATCCGCTCACCGTCAAAGTCCGCCTTCCCGATGCCTGGAATAATGTCGTCGCTCAGCAAAGTGGTAAACCCGTGAACGTGCAAATTCTCGATCATGAGGGAGGCACCTTCGCCCTGGTCGATGCGGTGCCTGACCGGGGCCCGGTTTCCCTCCAAGCTCTTTAATCCGGGCTGAACCGGTGTGCGACTTTTCGTCTTAACACACAGGAAGGCCGTCTGGCGTCGTTGACTGCTCGGGTATCCCGGCGCGCCGGGACGGAGATGCGCCCCTCTCAGTCGCCTTGCCACCCGGCCTTTTCTGCTCTCGCACGGCCTATCCTATTTATTTCACAGCTTCTAGGTCTTTGGCCGGGCTCGAAGGAAGGTGGGGACGTCGAGATCTTCTCCTTCGACGATGGTTGGTTCGCTTTTTTCGAAGCGGCCACGGGCGGCGGGTTCAAACTGGAGTGTTTCCTGGCGCGCTTTGGAGGGTGAGGTTTTTTTGGTGGATGCGGGTGCTGCTGCGGTGACAGGGGCCGTGATTGGGGCGGCGGGTTCGTCCTCATCCATAAAAAGCCGTCCTGGTGGGACGGGGCGAAGCGGGTCGTCTTTTTGTTCGGGCGTGGGAGATAACGCGGGATCTTTTTTTGGAGGGGTGACGTGGATGAACGCCGGAGCGGCCTTGGGCTCCGGGGCGGGGCGGGCCGTTCTGACAGGTTGAGTGGACGGCGAGGATGCTCCATTCTGATGGTTCCCAAAAACGGTGACCGTGACCGGGCTGGATGCGGTTTTGGTGACGGACACACTTAGGAAAAGATGTGCGTCATCGGGCACATGTTTGGAGGCTTCGCGCATGATGGCGGCCGTTTCCGAGAAGGAAAGGCTGGGAGGTCCTCCCACGTGGACAACCACCGCATTGGCGTCATCAAGCATACGACCGCGATCCAGGAGGGGACTTTTCAGCGCACGTTCAACGGCCTCATGGGCGCGATTATCCCCCTGCCCTTCTCCGCGACCAAACAGAGCGGATGGCGAGCCTTCTCTCAGGACAGAAAGCAGATTTCCGAGGGTGACCGGCATGGGACCCTCTCCGTTGAGCATCTCCAAAAACGAGGCCACACATTCGGTGAGCAGTCGGTCGGAGGCTTCGAACGTCTCGCTGATGCCTTCTCGTGGCGAGGAGAGGTCGGCCATGCGGTCATTTTCAAACCGAATCACGGCGTGGGCATGACGCTGCAACGCTGCCTCGGCTTCGGCGGCTTGGGCGGCACGGCGACGGCCCTCAAACGAGAAAGGGGTTGTGACCAAGGCGAGGACAAAGGCTCCGGCTTCCTTGGCTGCTTCGGCGACAACGGGGGCGGCCCCAGATCCAGTTCCACCACCCAAGCCAACAAGAAGAATCACGGTCGAGGAAGCCTCCACGGCAAATCGAATTTCTTCCAGAGACTCTTGGGCGGCTTCGTATCCAACCTCGGGATCGCCGCCAGCGCCAAGTCCGCGAGTGGCCCGCGGGCCCAGGTTGGATTTGCGGGGGGCGACCGCTGATGCCAGTGATTGGGCATCGGAGTTCATGGCCACCACCTCGGCGAGGACCGATGAATTCATCGCCAATCGATCAGCGAGTTGCACGCCTGCGTTACCGATTCCGATAATTCTTGCGGGCAAAGAAGCCCGGGGAATTTCGTTTTTCGGGTAGGGCAGCATAATTTACCTCCTGCTGAAAATTCCACCGATTCGGCCAAGAATCGAGCCTAAAAGTGTGGGTTCCTCCTCTTCGGCCATGCGGGCCTGCACGAAACGGACGACCCCGATGGCTGTTGAATACTGCGGATTGTTCAGAATCGATTTCGGACCGGAGACGCCGGCATCGCGGGCCAGATGAACCGGCATCTCAAAAATCGATTCGGCCACTTCACGAATCCCTTTCATCAGACTGCAACCCCCGGTGAGATAAACCCCCGCCCCCAGCTTGTGGGAAGGGGTCTCGGCGGACACCTGCTTGTGAATCAGATTAAAAATCTCGAGGACGCGGGCATGCATGATCGTATTGAGCATTTCACGCTCAATCTCCTTCCCGGAAAATCCGGCATCATTTTTCAGGCTGATCATTTCGCCGGGAACGGATTTTCCAATCAAAGCAGAGCCTTCATCGACTTTGAGTTTTTCGGCTCGGGTGAGCGGGATGCGCAGACCCAGAGAAATATCATTGCTCACGTGGTCGCCCCCCACGGCCAAAACGCCACTTTGTTTGACGACCCCATCAGCAAACACAATAAAGTCGGACACCCCACCCCCAATGTCGATCACGACGGCGCCGAGTTCCCGCTGATGGTCATTCAGAACGGCATGGGAAGAAGCGAGGGCATTGGTCACGACCTGGTCAATTTGCATGCCGTTTTCCTCGATGCAGCGGAGCGTGTTTTGCAAACGCGTTTTGACGCCGTGGATGATATGAAAATCGGCCTCCAACCGCCGCCCCACAAGGCCCACGGGGTTGATAACACCTTCCTGCCCGTCCACGTAGTAATGCTGGATGATGGAGTGAAGGAACGTGTTTTCTGTGGGAATGTTCACCTCGCGGGCTTTGATGGCCACCTCATTGAGATCTTCTTCGTCAATCTCCAAGCGCTCACTGGGAATGGCGACGGCTCCCCGACTGTTAAAGCTGGCGATATGACTTCCGGTGACTGCGACCGACACATCCTCAATGCCAACATCACTGTTCGCTTCAGCCTCGGCGAGGGCATCATGCACACACTCGGTGGCAATGGAGAGATCCACGATCTCGCCTTTACGGACACCCCGTGAGGGCGCCATGCCAACTCCCAAGATCCGCAACTCGGTGTCACGACCGGACTCGGCCACCACCGCGCAAACCTTTGAGGTTCCCACCTCCACTCCCACCAGAATGTCGCTTCGTGCCATTAGTTCTTGGAAGATTTTTTTGAAGGTTTCTCTTTGGGCTCTGCAGGTGGCAGCGACGCCATCACGAACGTGACCGGCGTATTTCGGCGGACCATCAGATTCACCGAGTCGAGGACCCGTCCGGTTTCGGCACAATGGAGCAGCAACTTTTGCAGGCGGTCGAGTTGCTCCCCAAAATCCTCCGTGGCAAATTGCACTCTTGCGTTTTGATCATTGATCACTTCAATCCGGTAGCCCCGCGAAATATCCATGGACCGAATGCGAAGCAGGCAGTCCGGCCGGGCCGCAACTTCACTGAGCAGCAACAGCCCCATTCGAAGGTCCTCGCTGTGGAGGGGCTCTCCCTGCTGGATATTGTCACTCTGGACTCCATAAATGATGGGCAGATGAATATGTTCGGGCAGGATCCGCCTCGGACGCATCAACAAGCCCCCGGCATCCACGAGCAACGAGTCCGGGGAAGCACTCGGGTCGGCCACATCCGTTCCAGAGGCGATCCAAGCCACAGGAGTCCTGGAGGTGACTTTGATCACAAGCTGGTCGGGCAAAATCCGCTCGATCCGAACGTCCGCCGCCATGGGTACGTCCCGCAGGGTCTTTTCAATCGCAGAGAGATCAATGGAAAAAATGTTGATTCCTTCGCTAAGGCCGGTTTCCGCAAGCACCTCCTCGCGTGTCAGCACATAGTCGAGCTCCATGTCGATGCGCTGAAGCGTGTAGTCCGGGTTGGAATAAAAAAATCTATCAAATGCCTCGCGAGCTCCATAATAGGCCCCTCCGGCAAGGACGAAAAGAAACATCAGGCGAAAAACCCAACCCCAAACCTGCTGCCGTCGCCTCCGTTTGGCAGAGGAGGAACGAGTGGTGACCTCCAGCAAATAATCAGCAGCAGACGCCCGGTTCAGGCGTCTGTTGTGTGGTCTTCTGGAAGATCTGACGGGCATAAAAATACTAGGAAAAACGTTTATGGGAAATTTCTGCAATTCGATCACAAAGAGCCGCAAAAGACAGTCCGATCACGCCGGCCGCTTTGGGAAGCAGGCTGGTTTCTGTCATTCCGGGGATGGTGTTGATTTCCATCACATTCAGCGATCCATCGGCAGCAAACAGGATATCCACGCGGGAATAAACCTCGAGCCCCAAGGCCCGATGGGCGTCCAAGGCCGCTTTCTGAACAGCGCGTGTGGCGTCATCACCGATGGGAGCCGGAACAAAATAGTCGGAAGCCCCCTTGGTGTATTTGTGCTCGTAATCGTAAAATCCCTCGTGGGGAACAATCTCGATGACCGGGAGCGCGACATCACCAAGAATTCCGACCGTCAACTCGCGTCCCACAAAAAAATCTTCCACCAGAACCTGATCATCAAACCGCAGGCAGTCATCGAGTGCGGCCCGGGCCCCGTCGGCTGTCTTGACAATGTGAACGCCCACGCTGGATCCCTGCCTTGGGGCCTTGAGAACAAAGGGAGGATCTTTCAGAAGTGGCTCCCCGGCGCGGAGGATGCTCCAGGCCGAAGTTGGCACGCCAGCCGCAGCGAAGCGCTCTTTCGAAAGAATTTTATCGAACGCCACGCGACTGCCTTCCGCGCCTTCGCCGGTGTAAGGCACACCGAGTTGGTCCAGGATTTTCTGGAGCTCACCATCTTCACCGAAAGTGCCATGGATCATGTTAAAAACCAGTTCCGTCCCCGGCGGCAGCACCACGTTGGTGCCGATCACATCCACCAATTCGGCATCAGCCCCCGCATCGGCCACGGCTTTTGAAACTGCCAGACCCGAACGCAAAGAAACCTCGCGCTCCGATCCTGGACCGCCCATCACCACCGCCACTTTTTTGCCTTTTAAAAAATTACCCATCATCTTGCTCTCCACATTACGAGGCCTCGCCCACAATTTGCACTTCTGTTTCCAAAATAATCCCGCGCTCACGTGCCGCGGCGGCCTTGATCTCGTCGATCAGCGTCAGAATTTCATCGGTGGTGGCCCCGCCATCATTCACAATAAAATTCCCATGAACCTCGGAAACCCGAGCCCGGCCCACGGTGAAATTTTTAAAACCCAGTTCATCGATCAATTTTCCG
>JBGTAR010000019.1:0-4546 GCA_041749815.1 Terrimicrobiaceae bacterium | reverse complement strand
GCGAACCACGAGTCAAGAAACGCCGCCCAAAAAACTATCGCCTCATGACCAAACCAAGGCATGAAATGGGTCCCTTACCACACCGAAAAGTCGGCATCGAAATTACTCCTAAAACCGCCTTAAGTTAGTGCCATTCGGGTCTGCCCCCTTCGGCTGTTGGCGAAGCAAAAAGATCAAATGCTTGGACTGACCTGCAAAATTCGACAAACTAAACCCCAATAATGTTCCCAAAGATCAATTGCTGGAGGTTTTGTCGTGGTTTGAGGACAGGTATTTGCTTGCTCTGGTTTTTTTCCATGGATTTTGCTGCGGCCATCGAGATCGAAGTGGTCAAACATCTCGGTGGTTCCGAGACGGGACAGCTTCCCTTTGGAGGGCTTTTACGAGCCGATGACGGATACTTCTACGGTACGACGCGAGAGGGCGGGCGGTACGGCTACGGAACGGCCTACCGTATGGCGGGTGATGGGGCGATCACGGTGTTGGTGAATTTCGATAACACCCAAGGGCGGTATCCGCAATCCGGGCTGACATCGCAAACCGATGGCAATTTTTACGGATCGACCGCATTCGGGGGCGCTGGCAGTTACGGGACCATCTTCAAGGTCTCGCCGGACGGGATCCTGAGTACGGTCGTCTCTTTTAATGGTCCCAATGGCAATGGGCCGAGGGGTCGATTGCTCCGGGCTTCCGATGGAAATCTTTATGGCGTGACCTCAAGTGGCGGGCCGCAGAATCTCGGAACCGTTTTTCGCCTGACGCCGGGTGGAGATTTTTCCACGCTGGGAACGTTCAATTACACTAATGGTGCCTATCCCGATGGGCCGTTGGTCGAGTTTGCGCCGGGGGAATTTTTAGGGGTCTTCCAGTCCGGGAAACCGTCTTCGTTCAGTGGCGGGGTCTTCAAGATTACCGTTGATGGAGCAATTAGCACCTTCAAAGCCTTCGATGGGGATTCCGCTGGTAACCCTGAAGCTGGTTTGGTTAAGGCAGACGACGGGAATTTCTACGGGACAACTGCGGCGGGAGGGACCAACAATCTCGGTGCCATCTATCGACTAACCCCTGATGCAGAACTGACGTTGCTGGCAAGCTTTACTGGATTGAATGGAGCCGCTCCGAATAGCGAATTAGTTGTCGGCACCAATGGCGATCTTTACGGGACGACCACGGGCAAGTCGTCCTCCAACATCCTAGCCACGGTTTTTCGTGTTAGTCGCGAAGGGGCTTTGCAGACTCTCGCCACACTGCCACCTTTCGCGGCGAGCTTCCCCGATAACTTTCACCTACCGAGCCTCTGCCCTGACACGGACGGCAGCTTGTTGGGGGTAACTCCCGCGGCCGGCCAGGATGGTAAGGGAACTGTTTTCCGAGTAGCTGCGACCGGTGGGCTGCAAACGCTTGCCTTTTTCCAAGGGGATAGTCCATCCAATCCCGAAGGAGCGCTGACGGCGGGGCCCGATGGGATACTATACGGGGCGGCTCCGGGAGCCGGCGCTAGCAACCAAGGCGGTTACTTTGCAATCACCACGGCAGGACGCCTCACAACACTCTTGCATTCCACCGGGCATTTTTCCAACCCGCGTGCTCGCCCGCTTCTTGCGAGCGATGGCCACCTCTATGCTACAACGGAGCGCGGCGGCGCATACGGATTCGGCAATGTTTTGCGACTTCCGTTGTTAGGATCACCGACAACCATTTTTTCTTTTAACTATTTCGATCCTGGCAGTACCTGGGGCAGTGAGCCCAAAGGCGGGCTCATCGAAGCCCCGGATGGTTCCCTCATAGGCACCACGACAGGTGGTGGCAATTCAGCCAATTTCGGCGGCTCCGTCTTTAAGATGACAAAAGCGGGAGGGATCAGCTTGATCAAATCCTTCGCCGGGCCCGAAGGATCTCATGCGGGGCCAGGCATGATTGCAGCAGCGGATGGGAGCCTTTACGGAGTGACACGTTTCGCTGGTCCTCAGCGAGGTGGAACGGTCTTTCGGATTTCTCCCGAGGGTGTCCACTCGGTAGTGGCCGCATTTTCTGATTCTGGATCCGGTGGCCACTATCCCCAAGGTGATCTTGTCTGGGGCCCTTCCGGTGAAATTTGGGGAACGACTTCCCATGGTGGCACTCACGGGTCTGGAACGGTTTTTTCAATCGATACCGCAGGCCAAATCACCGTGCTACATTCCTTCCGCGGCACGGATGGCTCTTATCCCTACGCGGGGCTGCTACGGGCCAGCGATGGAAATTACTACGGCACAACCTATAGTGGCGGTGCTGGCATGTGGGGGACGGTGTTCCGCGTGACCCCAAGTGGAGACTTTTCAACGATAGCTTCCTTTTTCGGGCCGAAAGGGAAGTATCTTTACGGGGCTCTCGTCGAAAATATCGACGGTGATCTCTATGGCATGGCCCGTTCTGGCGGTATGTTAGACGAGGGCACGATCTTTCGCCTCACCATCCATCCACCTGTGATCACGCCTATGGCTTTTCCCGGAGGCGTCTCAGGTGAAGTGGTTTCCTTGTGCGGACGCCATTTTGGTTTGGTGAGCTCTGTGAGTATCGGAGGTGTGGAGGTGGCCTTTACGGTGCTGTCGCCAACTGAGATTGCGGTGACCCTTCCTGCGGATGCGTCTTCTGGCGTTCTCCAGATTGCTTCACCGAGTGGGCAGATCGAGATGCCGGGCTTATTCTCGGTAGTCACAAGCCTTGGGGGCGATGACGATCAGGACGGCTTGCCCAATTCTTGGGAGATTGTTTATGGAATCAATCCTCACGATGACGGGAGCATAAATTCCGACTTCGGCGCTTCTGGTGATGGGGATCGAGATGGAATACCTCTCCTTGTCGAATGGGCGCTCCAAGGGATAGGTATGCGACCTGACACCTCCGATGCCGGACTAATAGGGAAACCAGAAATCGTCCAAGATCAAATGGGCTGGGATTACTTCCGCGACACTGGCAAAAGCGTCAGCTTAGTGGTCGAGGCATCCTTAGATCTGGTGCACTGGTTTACGGTTGAAGATGCGGGCGCCCCAATCGGCTTCACCGATGTGATGATACCCGGACAAATTCCGCCCCTTGAAAAACGTCGAGCTTCCCTACCCTTATCTGAAGAAGGCAATGGCTTCTTCAGATTGAAGGCAACGAGATAAGTCGCTCTCGCGTTTTACTGACGGATTGTTGCTCATGGAAAACCCGTCTAGTTTCTGCTTCCAGCAACATGGAACTCTAGGCGCTCAGTAGTTACAACAGCCGAAGGCAAACAGCCGAACCTTTGGAGGGCCGCTGGGTTGGCAATTCCCCTTGAATTTGAGACCGGTTCTCATTATGATGGAGGGGTTATGTTGATGGAAATGGGTCGCAGCCAGTGCGGGGATTTTGTTTTGGAGGGGGGTGGCTTCCGGATGGTGTGGTGGGATGCGGCTGTAAAGGCGGGTTTTGATTTGGATGGGGATGACGGGAACCTTTGGATTTTTGTAAATTTGGAGGGGAGAGCGGAGCTTCTTGAGGGGCGCAATGTGCATCCTCTTCCCCGGGGGGCGGTGGCCGTCGGGCAGGTCCGGGGGGAGTTAACGGGTCGGTTCAAGGGTCGCGAGGGGGAGTGTCATCGTTTCCTATGGCTGAGTTTATCGGAAGAATGGATGCGGCGTTGGCTGGGTCCGACATATTCCGTGGATCAGCAGGGATTGCGGATGATGGGGATTTGCGAACGTGTGAAGCAGGTGGTTGACGAAATGGTGGGAGCCCGTGTGGGTCAGGATTTTATTGGCGGGTGGTATCAGGCGAAAGCCATGGAGATTGCGATCAGCGTGTTGAGTCCCGGCAAAGAAGAATTTTTTTGTGAACGGCAGCAACGCGTGGCTCATGAGCGTGTGGAAAAAGTGAAGGGCATTCTCGGTCGTGATCTGGAGCACCCGCCAACCCTGCCAGAAATTTCCAAAGAGGTGGGATGCAGTCCCCACTACCTGAGCCGGATTTTTTCGCAGGAGACCGGCACCACGATCTCGCGGTATTTACGGGATCTGCGATTGGACCGGGCGGCGGGGATTTTAAAGACGGGCCAATCGAATGTGACAGAAGCGGCCATGGAGGTTGGGTATTCGAGCCTGAGTCATTTCTCGAAAGCATTTGCCGAGCGTTTCGGGGTTTGTCCGTGTGTTTTTCCTCTCAATCCTTCTCTGCTTCCTGCACCGAAACAAAAACAGCCGGCTCGTCGCAAACGGGGTTCTGAATCACGCGTGCGCGAACTTCAAAAATCTCGCTGACAAGTTCCTCAGTCACCACCTCGCGGGGTGTTCCACCGGCCACGATGAGGCCCTGTTTCATGATGACCAGACGGTCGGCATATTGTGCCGCGAGATTGAGGTCATGGAGGACCACCAGCACGCCAGCTCCCGCAGCAGCAAACTCCTTTGCCACACAGAGAGCGCGGTGTTGGTGGGCGGGATCGAGACTGGAAATGGGTTCATCAAGCATCAGGCAGCGGGGGACCTCGCCGCAGGGATGATGCAATTGAAGCAACACGCGGGAGAGTTGGACCCGCTGCATC
>JBGTAR010000018.1:0-10033 GCA_041749815.1 Terrimicrobiaceae bacterium | reverse complement strand
GCTGCCTGGTGCCACACAAGCCATGCCAAAGGGGCGGCGAGTCGGAAGAGTCCCGCCGTTTGATCGGGAACACCGCCCGGCACATCGCCAAGGTGGGCGGTGACCGCATACGGGCGCAGGGCGAGGAGCTTGACGGCAAGCGCCAACAAACCACTTGGAACAACAAAATGGGCGTGAACCACATCCGGCCGCCATGTCCATGCCTCCCAGAGAGCCGTCGGCAAGGCCGTGATCAGATAAAGCGCCATCTCCAACACGCTGCAGGTGTCTTCTTTGCGACGGAAGCTTTGAGGCCGCAGAATAAGAACTCCATTGACTGTTTCGCGCCCGGGCAGGTGCGCCATTCCGGCAGTAAGAACTCGAACCTCGTGACCCAGGGCCGCCAGGGACTCGCAAAGCTTTTGAGTGAGCCGTCCACCCCCGCCCCCCACGGGCGGGTACTCGTAATTGAGAACGAGAATCTTCATTGCCACACAACTTAATGGCGCACGCTGGAGGAGAAAAGGGATTCTTCCCAGGCCTCCAGAGCGAGCTGACACCAAAGGAAAAGGCGCTCATCGGAGCGGCCTTCGCGATGGGATTTTGAGCGAGATTGGACGAAGGGGTCCTGGGACTTCGGGGTGAGCAGGCCTTCTTTGAGCCATGCTCCGACTGGAGATCCAAATCCCTTTTTTTTGCGGTCAATGATTTCATCGGGGAGCACCCCCCGCAGCGCCCGCTTCAGCAGATATTTGGTGGTGCCGTTTCTGAGTTTAAAGCGGTGGGGCAGTTTACGGGCAAAATTGGCGACCTCAATGTCGAGGAATGGGCTTCTGGCTTCAAGGCTGTGAAGCATGCTCGCGCGGTCCACTTTTGCGAGAATCCCATCCTGCAAATAGATCTTCGTGTAAAATTCGAGGGTGCGGTCCATAAGGTCCCGGCTTTCACATTCGTCCCATGCCCCGATGGCCTCGCTGTAAATGTCTTCGATGTCGGCAGGGCCGCCAAGGAAGTCTGCGATCTCACCGGCCTCCAACGCTCCCAACCAGACCGGATTCCAAATCTTGGCCGGATGGGAAGCACCACGCATTCCTCGCTTGAGTTTAAAATCGATGCTGAGATTGCTGTGAGAAACAGGAAGTTTTGCGATGAGCGCCCGGATGCCGGCATGGATCTGGCCGGGGACAACGCGGGAATAGGTTTCTGCCATGGCAAGCCCCCGGAACGTGTCATAACCGGCAAACAGCTCGTCCCCCCCATCTCCGCCAAGGGCCACTGTCACGTGTTTGCGGGTGAATCCGCACAGGAGCCATGTGGGCAGGAGAGAATTGTCTCCTTGTGGCTCGTCCACAGACGCCAGCAAGCCAGGTAGCAAATCCCTTGCGGCAGGAAGGTCAAGGATTTCGCACTGATGGGCCGTGCCCAACATCTTGGCGACCTGGGCCGCATAAATTGATTCATCGAAGGTCGTCTCTTTGAACCCCACGGAAAAAGTTCTGAGCTTTTCTGCTCCAGCATGACGAGCCGCCAGGGCCGCAACTGCACTGGAATCAATACCTCCACTCAGAAAAATGCCAAGAGGCACATCTGCAACCAAGCGCCTCTGGACAGCACGATCGAGCAACTCAAGAAGCTCCGAGGCCAGGGCATCGTCGCTAAGCCCACGCTCTTCCGGTTCGATCTGGAATTTCCAGTATCGCTGAACACGTGGTTCGCTGCCTGCTTCGAGGGTTAAATGACATCCCCCCGGCAGCTTCGAAATGCCGTCAATCATCGAATGGGGGGCTGGCACCAAGGCATAAGCAAATAGCTTGCGGCGGGCCGTATCGGAAATTGATCGTGGCGCAGAGGGGTGGGCCATCAGCGCTTTGAGCTCCGAGGCAAATCCCAAGGTGCCGTCGCGGAAAAACCAATAAAAAGGCTTTTTTCCAAAGCGGTCCCGGCTCGCAAAAAGCCGGTTTTTGGAGGAGTCCCAAATGGCAAACGCCCACATCCCATTGAGACGTTCGACGACCGCCTCGCCCCACACCCGGTAGCCGTGCAGCAGCACCTCGGTGTCCGAATGGTCGGTTTGAAAGACACAGCCAGCGGCTTCCAACTCTTTCCGCAATTCGGGGTGATTATAGATTTCCCCGTTAAAAACAATGTGCAGGGTGTTGTCAGCTGTGGACATCGGCTGGGCTCCTCCGTCCAAATCCAGGATCGAGAGCCGCCGGTGACCGAGATGCAGGCCCACCGATGGCTCCTCGAGGTAGCCCTCGGCATCAGGGCCGCGATGCGTGAGGAGCCGCGTCATTCGCCGCAAGTCCTCCGATGACCCTTTCCCAACAAAACCCGCTATGCCACACATGAAATCAGGAGTGAAATCATTCGGGACACGTCACTTGGTCAGCACCTCGGGAAGGTTCCGGGTTTCTTTGATCATGTAGATGGCCTTGCCCTGGGATTCGTGGAAGGTGCGGGTGATCATCTCGGCAAGCAGGCCCATCAAGATACAAATAATCCCTGTCATAAATGAAAACACAGCCATCATGGGCAGGGGAGTCTGAGTGAAAAAGTAGCCATTGCTGCGCATGTAAAACGCCCAGAGTGTGAACACGAATGACGCCCCCCAGAACGCCACGCCCCACATACCAAAAAGATACATGGGTTTCAGCATGTACTTGTCCAAAAACTTCACGGTCACCAGGTCCATGAGCACCTTCAGCACCCGTTCGAGGCCGTATTTCGATGAGCCGGAGGTCCGGGCAAAGTGACTCACCGGAATTTCTGCAATTCTGGCTCCATGCCACTTGGCATAGATTGGCAGAAAGCGGTGCATTTCTCCATAAAGACGAACGCCCTTGATGACCTCCGCCCGATAAGCCTTGAGAGAGCAACCAAAATCATGCAGACGAACCCCCGAAACAGCAGAAATTAATTTGTTGGCAAGGATGCTCGGAAAATTGCGGCGAATGGCATTGTCCTGACGGTCCTTCCTCCAGCCTGAACACACATCAAATCCTTCCTCCAGCTTCGCAAGCATGCGAGGGATATCCGCAGGGTCGTTCTGGCCGTCCCCGTCCATGGGGATGATCACGTCCCCTTCGGCAAAATCAAAGCCCGCCATCATCGCGGCTGTCTGCCCAAAATTCCGACGGAAGTGAATGACCTTCACTTCCGGATTTTCCTCCGCCAATGTGTTCAGGGCCTCCGCGCTTCCATCCGTGCTGCCATCATTCACAAAAATGACCTCCCATGGCATTCCCCGGGCGGTCATCACCTCGCTCACTTTGGTGAATAGTGGGAGCAGGGCTTCTCGTTCATTGTAAACCGGTACAGTCAGGGAAATCATGGCAAGCTCCCGGTATAGGGGACCGACCTCACTTGCTCAATGCGCAAGTTTGATGCCGTGGCGATGATACAGTTCCTCTGGCGCGTCGTGTTCGTCGAAAATTCGGGCGATGTGCTCCATCAGGGTGGAGGTGGTTGCGGCATCTTCGAATGGGTGCATCTGTTCCGGATCCTTTTGCAACTCAAAGCACTGGGTTTTCCATTCGTGGGGAAATTTCCGGGTGGCCACCGGGTAGCGAAGCAGTCGGACGCCATCCGTGAAATCATAAGCCCTGTCGAACTCAAGCGCTCGCAGTGCCTCCGCAGAAACGAATTGGCGCATGTTGGCAAAACCAAGGGTTCGGACATGAAGCGGGATGGTTTCATCAGGGATAAAAAACCCACAGAGCCCCTCGTTGGTGATCGCGTGCAGCAGCCCGCCGAAGATGCCAAAAAGTCCAGCCTCCCGGACGGGTTGATCGTTGGCTATGACCGGAGCAAGGTCCCGTCCGGTCATGGTGCCTGGCAGAGGTTGCTCGAACCAGCCGAGCAAGGTTGCGGGCAGGTCCGGGGTTTGCAGAAGGGACGTTCTCCGCTGTCCCGCAGCTTCCGGGTGTCTTGGGTCGTGAATGAAGAAAGGAATGTTTGCCAATTCCTTGTGGAAGGGCATGGCAGATTTACCAAAATAATCCCGTTCCCCGAGGAAAAACCCATGGTCGGTGTGGACAATGAGCAGCGTGTCCTGCCAGAGGTTATGAGTGTCCATGGCATCCAGAATGCGTCCGAGTTGGGCATCGCAGAAAGCCACCAATGCCGAATATTCCGCACGGCAGGCTTCGGCTTCCTCCGGGGTGATGCCAAAGTCCCCGGCGCGTCCGTAAGGCGGCCAATCACAACGCGGGGAGTCACCCGTACCGGGAACTTTTTCGCGGAACTCCGGTGGGGCACAAAAGGGTTCATGCGGGTCAAAGGTCTCAATGTGCAGGAACCATGGAGTCTTTGACCCGGAGGCCCGATCAAGGAAATCCAAACCCGCGCGAACGGTCTGCGCCATGGGCCAATCCTCGGGAGTCTTCCAGTGTTCGCGGTTTTTGCCATCCATCTGCAAGGCCGATCCCGGCTCCCGGCCATGCATCAGGGGAGGCAGTTCAATCGGGTCGGGAGAGCCCTTCCATCGGTCGGCTTCCTGGCCGCGGAAGATCTCATGGGAATCGTAACGCTGCATGTAATGATGGCCGCCATCTTCCCAATAATGCTGGTGGTCCGTGCAATGGTGGGTGTAAACCCCCGCTGCGCTCAGGGCAGCGGGCATGGAAAAATCGTAGGGCTCCAGACCTCCCCATGGGGCATGTAGAAAATTGTAACGTCCGGTGTGGATTTCACGCCGTGCCGGCATGCATGGCATGGACGCCACATAGGCATTGTCAAAGGTCACCGCCCGGGCAGCCAGTCGCTGAAAGTTTGGAGTAGCGACGTGCGTGCCTCCATAAGGCTCCAACCACCGGCGATTTAAGGAGTCAAATGTTACCAGGATCGCCTTCATGCCTGGTTAGTCCCTGGGTTGAAGCACGCGTTGGAGCTTTGAGATGTCATACCCGCGTTTCTGAAGACGATTGACGATTCCCTGATAATCCGCGTCCGAGAGAGTGGGTTTGCGGGACATGATCCAAACGAGGTTTTGGGACGACCCGCCCACGACCGTGTAGCGGTAGTCATCCGCCAGATCAAGCACGAGGAAATCCGCGGTAAAAGGCGGAATGAATTGAATTTTCCAGTGGGCGTTTGTGTCTTTGTTGAAGACGGTGGCCTTGGCTTTCCACTCTTTGCGGGGGGCATCGAGCGTCTTTTTCCGGAAGGCGTATGTGACGTTGATTTTGCCATCCGGCGCCAAATGATAGATGTCCATGGTGTTGACATTCCCTTTCTCTGCGAACCATGGGAGGTAGGAGATGACATACCAGTCCCCCATGAATTTGTGGAGGTCGAGATGATCGACCGTCTTTGGGAGCGGAGTCGTGGCACACGAGGCGAGCAGCATGGCAACAATTGGCAGGAATCCGGCGATGATGGTTTTCATAGAGTTATCTTATCACTCGGAAGGTGCGGCCACCGGGGTTTTTGTTTTTTTCTCGATTTTCTTTTTTGCAGAAGCCGCTTTGGAGAGTGAGGCCAAAGCCTGTTTTTTTTGCGATTCGAATTCCTTTTCTTTGCCGAGGGTGGGGTGTTTGGTCTGGAGAATCAGGATTTCTTCGGGCAGAAAACCCGAAGGGATCGTGATGATGCCGTCGGTGATCCGACGATCCACCCGCAGGGCGGAGGCAATCCGGCCGTTGATCAACACCGCCACAATGGCATCCCTGGCCGTGGTGGTGTGCTCCTCAATTTTTTGGGTGCCATCGGCATCGAGCTTCAGCGTGCAGCCAAGGGTGCCATCCGCAGAACTGAAGGGCAGAATCGCAGCGATGTCCTTTTCTCCAATGATCGGGACTTTTCGGATGAAGATCCTTTTGGCAGGGTAGGCGAGTTCAATCGGGGCCACAAAGGAGGGCCCCTCCCTCTCACTGCCTTCGGCATGGATGCGGACGGTGATGAGGGGGGCTTTTTTTTCCGAGGCAAAAATCGCGCAGGGCATGAGCAGGGACAGAATGAGAAAATGGGGAATCCGCATGGCCAGAGGATAGGCCCGCATTCAAGATTTGCAACTTTCCTCAGGCTGCGATATTACGGTTCCATGAAATATCTTGGAATGTCCCTGTTGGTACTCGTGGCGGCTCCTTTTTCGATGGCGCAGCAGGCCGATCCCACTCCCAAACCCACGTTCCAGGAAGCCGTTTCCGCTTTCGCTGTCCAGACACCTGATGAAAGCAGTCCGTTTTTTGCAGACCGTCAACTTGCAGAGCTGGAACGGGCTTCCACTGCCCGCGGTGAAGTTTTTTCTGCCACAGGACCCAACGACATGGCCATTTATCCCAGAGTGCGTGATTCCGACAATAATGCAGGAGACACATTCCTGGGTTTTTTCACAAACATGTTTTCCTCGGTTCGTGTGGGGAAACTCCGTGCCGACCCCACGATCCCCACTGTGCGGGTTGAGCCCTTGGATTTTTCTCTCGCTGAGCGCCGGGAAGTCGATGTGAGCTATGCGATCAAAAACAACACCCGCAAGATCATGCGCATTGACTACCCAACAACCCAACGCATCGAAATCATCACCTCCGACACCAACGGCCAGGTGGTCGATCGCTGGTCGGATGATCGCGCATTTGCTGACCAGGAAGGCATTGTTTTTGTGAATCCCGGAGAACGGATCGAATATTCAGAGAAGTTGCCTACCCGTGACCTGAAGGCTGGGGAAATGTATATTGTCACGGGAGACGCGGCCGCCAATGAGGGCTTCACCGCAACGCAACGGATAACTCCCAATCCCTGAGAAGCGGAACTTTTCCGCAAAAGGCTTCGGAACGCGGAGTGGAGGAATTTGGAACAAAGTTCTGAAACTCCTCGGAGCAAAGAAACATGATCCATGTTCCTCTGCCCGGATACTACTTCTGGTTTTGAAACACGGCCCGTGTCGCCCGGTGGCGATCATGGAACATCTTTTTGAGGACAAGCCGCAGGATCGGCCGGGCAAGAATCGCAATCAATAACCCACCCCTCGGGGTCAGGGTGACCCGATCCACCATGACCGTTCCTCCTTCCACCTCTTGAAAAATGTGTTCGTGTCTCCAAGTTTGGAACGGGCACCTCACCCCCTCATCGATCAACGTGTGGGGAGCCTCCACCGTCTGCCAAACCCCCAACCACTCCGCAGTGACTCCAAACTGCCGGACACGCAGAAAAAACGTTTTCCCCTCGGCAGCGCAGGGATCTGCTTCGACGGAGAGGACTTTTAAGGACCCTGGGGCAATGGCCGAAATATTGTGGGGATTTTCATGAAAGGCGAAGAGTTCGGAGGCCGAAGCCGGAAGCAATACGGACGCTTCAAAAAAAGTTTTTCTCTCCATAAAATGAATTTACGCTTGACCCTTGCTGGGAATCCGCAAATTTCGCTCCTCGCCATGTAACAATAAATTGTTGCCAACGGCGACGGAGGACAATAGTCCTTCACCAACCAAGAAAATATATATTACGCCATGTCCTCACAATCCATTGAAGAAAAAGTCAAAAACATCATCGTCGAACAACTCGGCGTCACAGCAGATCAAGTCACTCTCCAGGCCTCGTTCATCGAAGACCTCGGTGCCGACTCGCTGGACACCGTGGAACTCGTGATGGCGTTTGAAGAAGAGTTTGGTGTCGAAGTTCCGGATGAAGATGCCGAGAAGCTCCTCGCCGTGGGTGATGTTGTTAAATACATCGAAGAGCGCCAGAAATAACTCTTTCCAGGGATCATGCCGCCGAACCCAGGCCTTTGGGGACGGGGAGGCGGCATCTTTTCCTTTCCCAAATCTTTTCAGCTCCCCGCACATGAAGATCTTGTGTGAGGGGATCCATATTTCCTTATGGCAGGCCTAGTCGTCCGTCCCCGTGCCCGCATCCTTCACGGGCATGATTGGGTTTATGCGACGGAAGTGCTAAAAACCTTCGGAGCTCCCCAAGACGGGGATGTTGTTTCCGTCAAAGACGGGCGTGACAAACTTCTGGGAACTGCGATCTACAATTCCTCATCCCAGATCGTCGCACGGCGAATCAGCCGGCGGCGTCAGGATCTGGACCGTGATTTTTTTGTCCGTCGCATTTCCCTTGCTCAATCTTGGAGAGAGCGTGCCGGTTGTGACCTCACCCTTTGCCGGTTGGTCTGGAGCGAGGCCGATGGGTTGCCCGGGGTGATTGCTGACAGATATGGGGATGTGGTGGTGCTGCAAACGCTCACCAAAGCCATGGACGGTGCAAAGCAGGTTATTGCCGAGTGCCTTGCTGAGCTTTCCGGGGTTCTGCATGTGGTGGAGCGCAATGATGCCGGCGTCCGGGCTTTGGAGCGTCTGCCCGCCGTCTCCGGTTGCCTGGTGGGGGTTGATCCCGGGGAGAGAGTCATCGAGCTTGCCGGAGCCAAATTTCGGGTGAATTTTTTGTCTGGCCACAAAACCGGGTTATACCTTGATCAGGCCGACAATTACCAAGCCGTGGCCGGGCATGCGCGCGGACTTCGGGTGCTGGACTGTTTTTCGAATCAAGGCGGCTTTGCGCTCACTTGCGCCCTGGGCGGGGCCTCCTCGGTCACCGCCATTGAAAGCGGCACCGAGGCCGTGAGTCGTTTGAAGGAAAATGCCGCCCTCAATGGGGTGACGGTCGAGGTTTTGCAGGAAGATGTCTTTGATGCCCTCCCCCGGTTGGCCAAGCGGGAGGAAAAATTCGATTTGGTCATTCTCGATCCCCCGTCATTCACCAAAGCCAAAGGCAAAATCCATGATGCTTTGCGGGGATATGAAGACCTTCACCGCTTGGCAGCACCCCTCCTTGCTCCCAATGCGATGCTTGCGACATTTTGCTGCTCTCATCATGTGTCCCCGGAAGCCTTTCTGGGGGCGATTGCTGCGGGGTTTTCTCAAGGCAGGAAATCTGCTCATGTCATTGCCTCGCTCGGCCAACCGATGGACCACCCAGTGGCCCTGCATTTGCCAGAAACAGCCTATCTGAAGGGGTTTCTCCTCGTGGCCCGCCCGTCCTTCTGATCCCCCGTCATCGCCCTGACGGGCATGGCCATAGATTTTAAGCAACTGCGAGCGCCTATAGCGCTGATTGAAGGGCCTCAACCCGCTTCTCCAGCCCGGCAGAATCCTGAGATTGCTGTCTCCCAACCTCTTTTGCGATGGCCGCCACCGTGTCTTTGATCATTTCAATCGCCTTGCCACGCAGAAGACCAGCCATGCCGGAGCTTGGTGTTGTCAGGATCTGATATCGCAGAAGTGTGCCTTTGCCATGCGGCACGGCGCGCAATTCGCCTGTGCTGGCTTTTGTTTGGACGGCGCGCACAAGTTGCCAACTGATCAAATAACCGCCGTCAGGGAGCCGTGTGAGGCGATTCTGGACGGTGTAATATTCATCTGGGAGAATCGGCACAGACAGCGCGTAGTCCACTTCTGTCACCGAGAGGGAATTGGCCTTGGAAACCTCGGACTTAAGAACCTTGGGGATGTAGTTCACCGCATTTTTGTAGTCAAAAAACACCGCAGCCACTTGCTCCGGTGCTGCGGGGATGATCCGATAGATCGTCACCCGTGGCCATGGCTCCCCAGGCACTTCCAGCAACACCGTGACCTGCTTGCCAGCCCTGACGTCACTCTGCTGCGCACTTGTCAGTTCCTCAAGCAAGTCCGCACGGACAATGGACGCCCCAAAAATCAAAACGCCAAAGGCCACCCACAGAAAAATTCCATGCTGTCGAATCATCACGTGAAAATAAAGGCACTAACGAGGTCTTTGCCAAGAGCGATTTGCTTCGCGAAACAAATCGGGCAGGACAGGATGGGCCTGCTACGCAGGCTCTGCGAGAGTGGCTTCGCGGTGGGGGTGGCGCTGACGCGCTGGCAGTCGAACGGCGTTCTCATCCTGTCGGGAAACCTTTTGTTTCGCTTCGCGAAAGAAATTGGGCAGGACAGGATGGGCCTGCTGCGCAGGCTCTGCGAGATTGGCTTCGCGGTGGGGGTGGCGCTAACGCGCTGGCAGTCGAACGGCGTTCTCATCCTGTCGGGAAACCTTTTGTTTCGCTTCGCGAAAGAAATTGGGCAGGACAGGATTCGAA
>JBGTAR010000017.1:0-17263 GCA_041749815.1 Terrimicrobiaceae bacterium | reverse complement strand
ACACATCTCCCTGGTGGTGGATGAATTTGGGGGCCTGCAAGGATTGGTGACTCTAAATGATGTCATGATGGCCATTGTGGGCAACCTTCCGGAACGGGAACAACGTTATGAACCCAAAGCGGTGCGCCGTGAAGATGGCACGTGGTTGGTGGATGCCCTGCTGGAAATCGATGACGTCAAAACGCATTTGCAAATCCTCTCGAAATTGCCGGATGAGGACAAAGGGGAGTTCACCACACTGGGTGGTTTTATCCTGGACCGCCTTGGGTACATTCCCCAGGAAGGCGAAATCCTGGCATGGGACCGCTACAAGTTTGAGATTATCGACATGGACCGTCAGCGCATCGACAAGGTGCTGGTGACCATTGGCCCCGAAATTCCCGAAACCAAAGAAGACGAGGGAGAGGACTAAATTCGTCTCGGAAGTTACCGTCAATTTTGATTGGCACAGCTTCTTGGTGGTTGCCTCTTGTCAAAGGCAGAAAAACGGCGCATCTTTAAAGTGTCATGGTGACCGACAGCCCCCAAAACTGGTATTTAAAAAAACACGAAAACGGCGAGATTTTTGGTCCTGTGCGTTTTGAAAAAATCCGCACTTGGGCGCAGACTGCCCAGCTGAATCCCCAAGATCTGGTCTCGATCGATCAGGTATCATGGACCCGCCCGCCAATGATTCCCGAATTAGAAATGGATTGGTTGGTGGAGTTGGGTCATGAATTGCTATATGGCCCGACCACAAGTGGGACGCTCCTGATCTTTGTTGGCAGCGGAGAGATCTCTCCGGATACGAAGGTCATCAACTGCGTGAATCAGGAAGAATTTGCGCTCAAGGAGACAGAGTTTTTTATCGCTGCCCAGCAGGCTCCCAGCCCAGAGTCTCTCGCTGAGGGCGAGGAGGACTTCAACGCGCTGAGTCAGCAGCCTTTAAAAGGTGGAATCCGTGCGAACCTGCAGCGCAGAGTCCGTGAACTCGAACAATCCCTTCTGGAAAAACAAAGGTATCTCCATGCGGCGAAGGATGTGATTGCACGCCTCGAAGCACGCAATAAAGAGTTGGAAGAACGGTTGCGGGACATTTCCGGTTTTACAAAAAAGAAATAGCTCCATCATTCCTTTTTCACTCCATGCTGATTGATACCCATGCTCACTTGGATTATCCCGATTTTGCGGATGATTTGCCGGGAGTGATCTCGCGGGCTTTTGAAAACGGGGTCGAGAGAATCGTGAGTATTGGTACTGGCTTGGAAAGCAGTGCGAGGGCGCTTGCTTTGGCTGATGCGAATCCGGAAGTCTACGCCGTGGTTGGGGTTCACCCCACAAATGTGGAGGAGGAGATTGCTGATTTTTTGCCGCGGCTTCGCGAACTCGCTGCCAACTCCAAGGTTGTGGCCATCGGAGAGACCGGCCTCGACTATCATAATCTTCCTGGGTCCGAGCCTGCACCCTCCCCGGCCCTCGCCGCTCTCGGGGCCGGCTCCGCGGAAGCGACCCACGCAGACCTCATCAATGGGGCTTACAAGTCCGCTCAAATCGATGCGTTTCGTATGCAACTCGACCTCGCTGTCGAACTGGGATTAAATGTTGTGATCCACCAGCGTGATGCCTGGGCTGACACGCTGGAAGTCCTGAGACCCTACACGGGCAAAGTCCGTGGCGTCTGTCATTGTTTTGGCGGAACGGCAGAGATGGCAGCCGAGATTCGCGAACTGGGACACATCGTATCATTCACTGGAATTGTGACATTCAAAAATGCCGCCCAAGTTCAAGAAGCTGCTGCGGCTGTTCCTGCTGATGGTTACATGGTGGAAACCGACTGCCCCTACCTGGCACCAGTCCCGTATCGCGGAAAACGCTGTGAGCCATGGCACACCTCGCTCGTCGCAAATCATATCGCTGATCTGCGAAATATTTCCCCAGCCCAAGTCGCCGAGGAAACATCCGCCACCGCCGAAGCTTTTTTTGGTTTCTCAAGAAGCCGCTGACTCCATTGGGGAAAAAGATCGTCATCGTGGGCTCCGGTGCCATCGGCCTGTATTACGGGGGATACCTCGCAAATGCGGGTCAGAATGTTCACTTTCTCATGCGCTCGGGCTACGAAACTGCAAAAAAGGAAGGCCTCCGGATCCAGAGCACAGAGGCTGGGGTAATTCATCTTCCCGAGATTCAAAGTCATCAAGATGCTGAGAGCATCGGCCCCTGCGATGTCGTGATCATCGCCATCAAAGCCACCTCAAACAATGACCTTGCACACATTCTCCCCCCCCTTCTCAAGGAAGGAACGCTCCTTCTGACGCTGCAAAACGGGTTGGGAAATGAAGAGTTTCTTGCAGATCGGTGGGGAGCCCACCGGGTCCTCGGCGGCCTGTGTTTTGTGTGTTTGACGCGGGAAAATCCCGTCACTGTGAATCATCTGGGTCATGGCACGCTTTCCATTGGGGAGTTTGGAGGAGGTTCGGCGGGCGCAGCCGAAGCGATTGCTGACATTTTTGCCAGGGCCGGCATTGAATCCCGTGCCGTGCCAAGCCTCCTATGCGAACGCTGGCGAAAGTTGGTCTGGAACATCCCTTTTAACGGGTTGTCTGTGGCTTTGGGTGGACGCTCCGTTGATCAGATTTTGGATGATGAGGATCATTTGAATGACGTGAGGGCTCTGATGTCCGAGGTGATTGCGATCGCCCATGCGGAAGGCTGTGAGATTGGTCAGGGCTTTGCAGAGGCCAACATTGAGCGCACGCGAAGTATGGGCGCTTACCGCCCTTCGACCATGGTGGACTGGCAGGCAGGACTGGAGTTGGAGATTGAACCGATTTGGGGCGTTCCCCTCCGACGGGCCGCTGCGGCGGGAATCCCCGTCCCCTTTTTGCAGAATCTTTACCAAAAACTTCGAACTGCCTGACCCTCATGGAATCCAGTGAAGAGCAGTTAAAGGCTTTTGGCGCCAGAGTGGGCCTCATTCTGGGCTCGGGTCTGGCACCGCTCGTTCGGACCTTCCCCACGGAATTTTCCATCCCCTATGAATCCCTCCCCGGTTTTCCGAAACCAAAAGTTGAAGGGCACGCCGGGCGTTTTCATGCGGTCATCTGCGCAGGAGTCAAACTCCTGATAGGTGTCGGCAGGATTCACCTCTACGAGGGCTGGGAGGTACGGCAGGTGGTTCGTGGAATTCATGCGATGCATGCGGCCGGTGTGCAGCAATTACTCCTCACCAACGCCGCTGGCGCGGTGAATCCCGGCGTGCCGCCCGGTTCCTGGATGATTATTCGTGACCATCTCAACCTCACCGGCCATTCCCCGTTGCGGGGGTCCAGTCAGTTTGTTGATATGTCCGAGGTTTATTCCTTGAGGATGCGAAACATCTTTCGCGATCATGCCCGGGTTGGTGGGTTGAACTTACCAGAGGGTGTGTATGCCGCCATGCCCGGGCCACAATATGAGACACCCGCCGAGATCAATATGCTGCGAGTTCTCGGGGCAGATGCCGTGGGAATGTCCACAGTACCGGAGGCCATCCAAGCCCGTGCCCTCGGGCTGGAACTCGCCGCTTTCTCCTGCATCACCAACCTTGCTGCCGGGCTTTCCAAACGCCCGCTCGACCATCTCGACGTGATTGCCACCGGCCAGGACTCGACCGCAGCCTTTGCCTCTCTACTCAGCTCGGCCCTCCCCGCAATCGCTGCAATCCCGGGTTGCCCGGAATAAAATCACTGCTAGGTTAGTCGCATGTTTCGAACGGCCATTTTTGCCATCACCCTTCTCGGCTTTGCAGGCTTTTGCCACGCAGCCTCGCCCATTGCAAAAGGCCTCGTCCGCATCGTTGCCACATCCCAGGAACCCAACTATTTGCAACCCTGGAGCGGTGGATCGGTGAGCGGAGCCTCGGGATCAGGCTTTGTCATCGAAGGAAACCGCATCCTCACCAATGCCCATGTGGTCAGCAACACCCGGTTTCTCACCGTCTCCAAAGAAGGAGACCCCGCCAAATATCTGGCCAGAGTCTTGCATGTGGCCCATGACTGCGATCTCGCCCTGCTCACGGTTGACGACCCTAAATTCTTCAAGGGCACGACCGCTCTTGCGTTCGGGGGGATCCCTGCCATTGAGTCCACAGTTTCAGTTTATGGGTATCCCATCGGTGGGGACAGGCTCTCAGTGACCCGGGGGGTGGTCTCGCGCATCGATTTCCAGCCCTACTCCCACTCCGGCGTGGATGCCCACCTCACTATTCAAATCGATGCCGCCATCAACCCCGGAAACAGTGGAGGACCGGTCATACAAGACGGCAAGGTCGTTGGCGTCGCCTTTCAAGGATACTCCGGGGACGTTGCCCAGAATGTCGGATATATGATTCCGACTCCTGTGGTGGCGCGATTTTTGGAGGACGTCAAAGATGGCAGGTATGACAAATACATGGACATTGCCGTCTCGTATCATCCCCTCCACAACCCAGCGATGAGGAAAGCACTTGGACTACCCGATGATGATTTGGGAGTCTTTGTGGGTGAGGTCTATGCCGGGGGGTCCTCGGATGGATTTCTGAAGTCTGGCGACGTGATTCTGTCCATTGATGGGTTGCCGGTATCCAGCGACGGCACGGTTCCCATGGAAGGCGACCAGGTCGAGATGGCTGAAGTGGTTGAACGCAAATTTAAGGGTGATACGGTGGCCTTTGATGTGATTCGCGATGGGAAACCCCTCTCCGTGAAAGTCCCGCTGGAGCGCTCATGGCCATTTGCCATGCAGGCTAATTCCTATGACAAAAAACCGAGATATCTCATCTATGGCGGACTGGTTTTTCAGCCTTTGGAGGCCAACTTCATCAACGAACACAATCCCGAGGACCTTCGCCTGCGTTACCACTACGATCACTTTATCTCCCAAGGCCTGCACCTCCAGAAGCCTGAGGTGGTTGTGCTCTCCAACGTGCTCGCCGATCCGGTCAATGCCTATGCCGGAGAGTTCACTTATGGCATCGTGGAAACGGTCAACGATGTTCCCATCAAGAGCCTCGACGATCTCGCAAAAGCCATTGATTCAGGCGGAGATTATATTGTCATAGAAACCTCCGGCCCAGGACGACCGCTTGTGCTGGAACGAAAAGCCGCCGAAGCCGCCAACCCACAGATCCTCAGCCGCTATGGCATCCAGAAAGACAAAAATCTTGTTCCGTGAAAAAAATCCTTCTCCCTTGTATCCTTGCCCTTTCCTGCGGCCTGACAACCTCCCATGCCGCTGCCGGGAAACCTCCAGCCCCCACGGAAAAACCCGCGTCTGCGAAAGGAGTTGTCCGCGTCAACTCAACAAACCAATCCTATGACTTTGCCCGGCCATGGGATAAAAAAAATCCCTACCCCAGACGCGGGGCGGGTGCCATCCTTGAGAATGGTTTGGTTCTTGTGACGGCGGAGTTGGTCGCAAATCATAATCACCTGGAAATCGAAAAACCTCTCACCGCCGATAAATCAACGGCAGAGGTGGTGGCTGTGGACTATGATGCCAACCTGGCCCTGCTCAAACCAGTCAAAGAGGACTTCCTTGAAGAGCTTGGATCCTTTCAACTTGCAGAAGGAGCGCGGGTTGGAGATGCCGCAGAGATTCTACAGATCGAGAACAACGGGGAAATTGCACGCACTCCGGCCACACTCACGACCATTGCCGTGGCCCCCTACCCTCTCGATTCCCTCTCTCTGCTGGTCTTCAAACTGAGTTCTCCTTTGCAAAGTCGTGACAGCAGCTTTGTGCTGCCCGCGATTCGGCAAGGCAAGCTTCTGGGACTCCTCATGAGATATGACGCGAGAACACAAACCGCCGACCTGGTCCCTGCTCCCGTCATCCGCAGGTTCGTCGAACGGGCAGAAAAAACTCCCTACTCAGGATTTTCACGGCTTGGACTCAGTTTCAGTTCCACACGAGACCCCCAACTGCGTAGCTACCTTGGGCTCTCTCAGCCAGGCGGAATCTATCTCACCGAGGTGGTTCCAGAATCCCCTGCGGCTCTCGCCGACCTCCGCCGGGGGGACATTATCCTGGAAGTTGACGGAAAAGCCGTGGACCAAGACGGGCTCTACGACGATCCAGAGTTCGGAAAAATCCTCTTCACCAATTTGGTGACCTCCCGTGGTCCAGACGCAGGCCCACTCCGGGTCAAATTTCTTCGCGACAACAAAGCCCAGGAAGTGGAAGTCACGCCCCAACCCAGTGATCCCACGAAATCAGTGAGCGAAAGTCAGACATTCGACAAACCACCCCGCTACTTCATCCTTGGAGGCCTCATCTTTCAAGAACTCTCCCGGACATTCCTCCGGGAGTGGGGAGGCAATTGGATGAAATCGGCCCCACAACGCCTGGTTTATCTTGATGCCTTCCAATCCGAGTTGCCCAAAGACCGCGGAAAAATTGTTTTCCTCTCGGGAACCCTTCCCTCTCCGGACACCATCGGCTATGAGGGACTCAATAACCTGGTGGTCACCCGCGTGAATGGCATCGAAATCAAAAGCTTGGATGACCTTGCCAAAGCGGCCAAATCCCCACATGACGGATTCCACAAAATCGAATTTGAAGAAGATCCCAAGTTCATCTTCCTAGATGCCAACCAGATCGAGGCCAACAAGGAAAATCTGTCCCATGATTACGGAATCCCAGCCCTGCAACGACTCTAAGACGCTGCGAAAGAATTGGGATCAGTTGTGCTGCTGAACATATGGGCTATTTATGTGCAATCACCGTCGTCACTTTGCTGGTCGTGTACTGAGTTCATCCAAGAGTTCAGCCAGCCCGCAATAAAGGCCCCTTGTTTCTCGCGGATGTGTTCGGAAAAGTGGACGTGATCACAGTACAGATCCGGGCCGAGGTTGCGGGTAAAACTGAACAGATCAATTAGTGGCACTCCCGCTTCACTCATGACGAGATCGGCCACGGCATTGTAGGCGTCGCAATCGCCGGAGAAGCGGTGAAAACTCATGCCGGGGTAGTTATGCACGCCGTCATCAAGTGGAGTCGTTCGAACCCAGACCAGTTTAGTTCGCATCTCTCTTGCAACGGCGACCAGTGAACGCAGGTTGTTCTCATAGTCATTAACGGAGACTTGCACCTCACCCGTCTCAAGGTTCCTCTTGATGTCATGAAGCCCGCAATTGACAAGAAGAAGGTCGGCATCAAACCCTCCGGATTTGGCGAGAGCCCTCATGAAGGAAAGCACCATTGAGGAGTCCCCGCCGTTGGCCCCTTGCGGGTTGTCCAAGTTCAACAGTGCCTCAGCTTCCCCCTCTTTGCGCGCGTAATCCATCACGCCAGCCAAATACTGTTTCAAATAGGGGCCGTAATGGATGGAAATGCTGTCGCCTAGGATGTAGATCTTCATGGATAGTCTTTCCGGGCCAATACAAAAAGTGAGGCACAGCATCAGCCGTTGCTTCCGGTGCCGTCATGGCTTGTTTGTTTCAGCTTCCGGCTCAAGAAAAACCACATCGAGAACCCAAATGCAATTCCTCCGAGGCTCAAGACGGGCAATACAATGAGGATTTCATTCCATTTGAGGCATTGCCGTTGCCAGTCAACACAGGAAAATAACCTATCCAACTGTCGCTTCCCAGTGAAATGGATCCATTGAGCTGTCCTCGGTTAGGAGAAGGTGGAATCCATGCGGGCGATGGCGATGCCCTGTTCGCCGGCAACGCTGTAGAGCAGGTAGTCCCTCCCGTCGATATCGTGAAAGAATGCGGGGTCACGGAGTTGGTTGACCGGTGAGTAGGAGGCGCCAGTCGTTGAGGGAGCCGCTGGCAGGTTTGCACCTTCCGAGGGGAGTTCAGGGCGTAGCAGTTCGACGGGAGTCATTGTTTTCCAGTTGAGCCAGTCACCAGTGAAGTTCAAACGGGTCAGGAGAAGACGCTCGGGACTGTCGCCAATGCGTGAAAACGCGACCAGCGCATGATCGCTGCGCGCCCAAACCGCGCAGTGGCGCATGTCGGGAAGGATATCAGGGCCGCGCCGGAAAGGAGCAATGCCATCCGGAGAGCGCAGTAACACACCCCCACCGCCTCGATCGACGCCCTTGGCAACAGCGTAGTGGGCACCGTCATGGAGGAAGACGCGAAAATAAAAGGGGCCAAGAATGTCGCGGTCACTGGTGAAATGCAATCCATCAGTGGAGCGGGCCAGCCAAGTGGTTTGCTCGGCGCCGTGGAAGGCCACGCCGTGGTAGTAAAGGCGAAACTCGCGATTGGCTTCGTTGAAATGAATGTCGGGCGAGGCAATGTGATTAACGCTGGGCGTTTCAGGAAGACGAAGCACGCCACCGGCGTGGATGCGCCACGGTCCGGTGAGGTCGTTGGCGTAGGCAAGCCGGATGTGCTGATCGAAGTGATGGGAAAAATACAGGTAGTAGCGGCCGAGTGGGTTTTTGATGCAATCAGGAACGCGAATCAGCGACGGGCCGTTGATGTTATTGCCCAGGGAAGGGTCCAGCCCGGCGTGGATGATGGGTTCGTGGCCGAGGCGATGAAGTTTCACCGGGGAAATTGTCATGTCTGTGCCGGCTGGTCAGGCCTCATTATTTGGATGGCGGATGGATGCGGAAATTTTGGTCGGTTGGATCGGAAAATCAATTCCAATCAGGATTTTCGCAGTAGCTCATCCACTCTGTTGGGTGTGAGGGCTTGGGTCTTGCCACCCTTGGTTGTTAATTTTCCTTCGGGGAGTGTGCAAGTGGCTCCCATCCGCGGTGGGGGTGACGGTGGAGAACCTTGTCATCTTCAAGCGCAAACAGGTGCAACCAGCGGTGGTTCACAAGGTTGGCCACGGATTCGTGTTGGTCGAGGATCCGGTCCATGACTTCGGGAGGGGCTTTGATGAAAACATTCAACCGCAGCGGAGTGTGCATGAGTTTGGTTCCGTCATGGACCGATTGCCAAGGAAGCCCGGTGCGCAGATCTCCGCCATTGCCCTCAAGGACCCCCAATTTTCCAACAACATTGTGGAGGAGTTTGTTTCCACTGCCGAAGAGGTCGTTGTTGGAGGCCGAGGCAAAGTATTGGAGGTTGATCCAGTTGGCGACGACCATGGGGGCACAGAGAATGAGTTCGAGGATCTTGAACCCGGGGTCAAGGTCGGCATCGTAGTTGTGCAGGAAGGCCTGACCGTCGAGCTTGAGATGTTTGGTGAAGGACCGGGGGGCGGCGATGAAGGCCTGATTGCCTGCCAGCCCCCATTCTGGACGGACCTCGGCCCAGTTGTGGGAGCGTTTCTCAAGGGATTTCAGGAGGCTTTCGCGAGAGACGAGGTCAAGCCCCAGTGCAAGGGAGCGCTCGGCCCGCACGAGGTCTCCAGCAGTTCGAAAAGTGGCCTTCACGACCTCCAAAGCCTCAACGTGCGTGGCGGGCAAGCTCTCCGAATCGAAAAGTAGGATTTCGTCAGTGCACGTGTTGTGAAGAGCACTAACAAAAACCGTGTCCCCGGGAATATCAATCCCGTGCGAAGGCAGGGCGGATCGGACCGCGGGGTCATTCAGAACGGTGGCCGCAACACGCGCATTGGCATCACCAGCATGTCCGCCACAGGCTCCGCAGTCGAGTGAGGATGCAAACGGATTATTGGCCGAATGGCTGCCGTGCCCGCAGATCAGAACCAGCCGTGCAAAGTTTTTTGTGAGGCCCATATTGCGCAGGGCACCGAGGGCCATGGCCACACGATCTTCGACGATGAGGCCACCGCTCTCCGAGCAGCATTCGCTTTTGATATCCAAGGCTGTCGCTTGTTTTTTTCCAGCAGGAGTCATCACAAGACTCTCACGCAAAAGCGGGGCGGCGGAAGCCAGTCCCAGGCTCTCGACGAATGGAAAACTCGTGATGGATGCGGTTTTAAAAGTTTTCCATACCCCGGCCAGTTGGCTGCTGATTTTCAGCCGGTTCTCGGCTTGGAGGGTCGTCGTTTTGTCCGAACATGCGGGATGTTCCTGGATACGATGCGAGGGAAGAAGCAGCACAGGACAGCGTGCTGTCCCGTGGTCTTGGTTGACGGGAACCACCTCGATTGGGAAACCAAAAAATCCGGCAAACCCGATTGTTTCGGCCTGCGGGTCCGCAGCTTCCAAGGCCCGCCGCATGATTTCCGAACGCACATCAATACAGAAGACAGCCTGGAACGATGGGCGTTGCTGGACGGGTTCGGATTTGGGGGTGCCCGCCAGGTTCAATCGAGCGATCCATGCGCGGCGATGACTGATCTCCAAAGCTTCCTGCCAAATGGCCGCGGGGGACGGGGATGCATTTTTCTGCAAGGGCAGACTGGGGATTGCGCCATAAGCTGAGTGTAAAGCCGAATCGTAAGCCAAGCGGATCGCCAGAAGATGGATCAGGCTTTCGTCGCTCCCACCACGCATCTTTTTCTCGCGGACGAGGTATTGCACGTATCCGGCCCACCCCTTCACAGTCATCAGCAGGCGATACAGATAGGCATCCCACGAAGTGGGGGGGAGGCCAAGGCGTTGAAGGATGACTTCGATGGCCAGCAGGGCATCATCAGGCAGGGATTTGATATGACTTCGAAATCCTTTCAGACCGGTCACTTCGGGCGTGCGATCCATCTCTGCACCACGCTTCCATGCGCGGAACAACGGCTGGCCTTTCCAAGGCATCTGCCAAAGAGATTGGCCTTCATCGAAATAGGCTGCGCACCATTTGGAGACCTCCTCCACCGTGAGCGTTGCCCACCGGGACCCCTGTTCCTTGTCCAGGACGTCCGCCACGGACAGATGGGGCTTTTCGAGTAGCCATTCCGCCGGCGGCTGTTGCGGCATGGGGCCATCTTCGCAGCCCATATTTTCACAGGCTTGTCGCAGGTCGTCATCCGTAATGGTGTGCGCTTGCCACGCTTTTGCGAAATACGAAGCCGGCAATGTGGCGGATTCGTGGGTGGCTTGATGAATCGTCTCAAGCCCCCGGGCAAAATCCAGATGCCCCAACCCGACAAAGGGGTTCACCGCGACAAAATGACGAAGCGGCCAAAGGGGTGGAATTTTTTCGCAGACGGATTCCACACAGTCCAGTAGGTCGGTGTCGGAATTTTGCAAGACTTCAGGCGGGCACATATTTTTTGAATTCATTGTTGAGAGCGGGTTCAGGCCTTGGCGAGTGGCCAGAGTTTTAGAAGAAGCCGGTTCACGAAGGCGTTGACGTAAAATCGGTTAAAAACCAGAACATACAGCCGTTGCCCCCATGGGGATTGGTTGAGGACGGGAAGGGCCGCTTGCAGGAGGAACACGGCAAAGAACGCGGCGACGATCACGGCAGACACCCCCCAGACCCACACGCTGCCCATAACCTCCATACCCGATTGGGCAGGCAGGGCATCCTGAAGAACCCAGGTGATGGCGTGGTGAAGTGCAAAGTAAGCGATGCAGACCCCAAGGGCCATGATGAGGCTGATAAAAAAAACTGCAGCCCGGTTCGCCAAGGCGGTCCATAGCAGGGTTGTGACGGCCATGATGAGGACACTGCCAATCACAACCACTCCGGGCTCCTTGGCAGGGGAGATGCCAAAGATGATGCCGATGCCGAAACACAGGACGATGCCGAAACCCAAGGCCATGGCAAATCCCCCAATCGAACGCAGTGGTTTTTCAGACCGGGCCGAAATCGGAGTGGCAGGTTTCCGAGCAACCGCCTCACCCGACTCCAAAAAGGCATGGGCCTTGTAAAGGGAATGGGCGACCAAATGCAGCGTGGCCAATGCAAAGGCTCCGAGCCCGCATTGCATCATCATATAACCCATCTGGGCCACCGTCGAAAAGGCCAGGGACTTTTTTATGCTGGTTTGGGTCAGCATGACGAGCGAGCCAAACAATGCTGTGAAGGCACCGATCAGCGCCAACGCCAGCATGATTTCCGCAGACAGCGTGATCAGGGGACTCAGCCGAATCAGAAGAAACCCCCCCGCAGAGATAATGCCTGCGTGCATGAGTGCTGACACCGGAGTTGGTGTTTCCAGTGTGTCCGGGAGCCAGGTATGGAAAGGAAATTGTGCGGATTTCAGCACGGCTCCAAAAGCGATGCAGGCAATGGCCAGCGTGAGCGAACCGGGCACTGCCGCGCCAGCCAGGCCCCTGGCTTGATTGAGAATGGCAGGCAACTCCAAGGTTCCAAAGTTTTGGAAAATCATTATCGCCGCGGTCAACAAACTGAGATCACCCAAACGGCTGAAAACAAATTTTTTGCGTGCAGAAATGATGGAGGCCTCACGATGCGGGTAGAACAGAAGGAGGTGGTGCAAACAGAAGCTTGTGGATATCCAGGCGGCGAGAAGCAGAGCCAGGTTGCCGGAAATCACCAAAAGAAAAACCGATCCGAGCGTGCCCCCCAGCCATTGGAAGAATCGGCCCTGGTTCTCCTCCCCTGCAAGGTAAGTCCGGGAAAACCGGACAATCACCCATCCGATAAATCCAATGAGCACGGCCATTGTGACCGAGAGGGCATCAAGATAGATCATGACGATTCCGCCAGACGGGAGAGAAACAGCCGTTCCGCCAGCCAGAGCAACCCCACCCACGGCGGCCAGTGATCCGATCATGGCCAGCCATGTGCCCGCATTGGCCAGACGCCCGGACCACAAAGGGTGACGATTCGCAAGGGATACAGGCAACACCAGCAGGAAAGCCCACATGGTGGGAGCTGCGAGCAGAAGAACAAAAAGAGCATTGGTCATGGCTCATTGGTATCAAGTTCAAGGAATTCTTTAAAATCGATCTTTTGTTAGATTTCATTCTGTATTATAGAACCATCTGCCGCAGTATTTTTTATGAAGACACTCAACTACCATCATCTCCGCTACTTCCGGGAAGTTGCTTTGGAGGGCAATCTGACAAAGGCAGCGCACCGCATGCACGTTTCGCAATCCGCCCTGAGCACCCAGATTCGTCAACTGGAGGACAGTCTGGGCGAGCCTCTTTTCTCCCGGGAACATAAATCACTGGTACTTACCGAGGCTGGACGAGTGGCCCTCGATTATGCTGAGACGATTTTTCGTGCAGGCAGCGAGCTGATGCAAACGTTGCAGCATGGGTCCACGAGTCGCCGTCAGATGTTGCGCATCGGCTCCATGTCCACCTTATCCCGCAACTTTCAGAAAGACTTTTTGCGTCCGGTTCTTGGCCGGGAGGATCTGGACCTGGTGTTACGATCGGGCAGTCTGCGCGAACTAATGGAAGACCTCAGCGCCCATCAACTCGATGTGGTTCTGACAAACCTCCCCGTCAAGCGTGAGGGATCCAGCACCTGGCATTGTCACCTGCTGGCGGAGCAGCCAGTCAGCCTCGTTGGGTCCAAACAGCGGAATCGTCGAAAATTTCGTTTCCCGGAGGATCTTGCCTCCATGCCTGTGCAGCTGCCCAGCCTGGAAAGCCATCTGCGCGTTGAATTTGACCGTGTGCTGGACCTCGCGGGTATTCGCCCTCTCATTGCCGCAGAGGTGGACGACATGGCCATGCTCCGCCTCCTCGCGAGGGAAGGCCATGCCCTCACCCTGGTTCCGCCCGTGGTGGTTCACGATGAATTGAAGCAGGGCCTCCTTATCGAGTGGTGCCGGATCCCGGAGATCAGCGAGAAGTTTTATGCCGTTGTGCCCGTGCGCAAAAAACCAAATCCCATCGTTCAGTTGTTGATCAAACTGGGGTCCTCATAAAACGTGCCGTCCGGCAGGTTTGTCTCCGCCAGCAGAAATGAGGTATCGGGAAAAACCGTTTAACCAAACCGCCCTTAGCGAAGCGATTCCACAAAGCGCTCGTATTTGATCCGCTCGGGATGTTGTTCAGGCAGAGAACGGCGTGCTCCAGCCATGAGCTCCGAGCCGATGCGTCTCGCCGGGCCGGGTTGGTTTTGAAGTTTCAGCAGGAGTCCGTATTCGTAGAGCACGCCAAGGGTGGTGGGATGTTTTGACCCAAGGGACGATCTAAGCCCTTGCATGGCCCCCTCGAAGAGGGCCGTCGCTTCGGCCATTTGACCTTGGTCGCGGAGGATTTCTGCGAGAGCTGCCTCGCTTTCGAAGGTGAGGATGTGGTCAGCGCCCATGACGCGTTGATGGGCTGCCATGGCTTCACGGGCCATGCTTTCGGCTTCCGTCCGGTTTCCACGCTGCTGAAGCGCCCGGGCACAGTTCACCATCGTTGCGAGGGTTTGCGGGTGATCAGGCCCGAGGACTTTCTGACGGCTGACAAGACACCGGCGATAGAGGGATTCGGCCTCCATGGCGCTGCCGGTTTGCAATTTGAAAGCGGCGTAGTTGTGGAGGGCGAGGAGGGTCTCCGGATGTTCTTTGCCTTGGACACGCTCGCGGGTTTCCAAGCATTGGGCATAGAGGGTGGAAGCCGCCCAGGGGTCACCCTTGCGCAGCAGGAGATTCGCCATATTTCCTCGTCCTGCCAGCGTGGCGGGATGATCCGAGCCCACAAGGTTTTCCAGGTGACCGATCAATTCGCGGTAGAGCGGCTCGGCTTCGGCATACCGGCCCAAATCGGAAAGCGTGTTTGCCTGGTTGTTCAAGGCGGTTAGCGCATCGGGCTCCGGAGGATCGCTCCGCTGTTTCATGGTTTCCCAAGCCCGACGCTCAAGCGCCTGCGCCCCGTCCAGGTCTCCTTGAGCTTTGAGGATCAGCGCAAGGTTGGTATAGCTTGCCAACGTGTGGGGATGTGCGACCCCGAGAGTACGCTCGCGGGATTGGAGACATTCCTGGTGCAATTGCAGGGCCTCGGCATTCTGGCCGCGATCATGAAGCAGATTCCCCAGGTTGTTTTTTGCAGCGAGCGTGTCGATGTGGTCGGTGCCCAGTGCTTCGGCACGGGCTGCGAGGCACTGACGGAATAGCGCCTCCGCCTGGGCGTATTCTCCTTTTTCCTGCAGGGACAACGCCTTGGATTCGATGGCATTGGAATCCATGGGAGCCGCTTCTGTTTCGGAGGCTACGGGGTCAGATTTTTTACAACCTGTCGGAAAAACAAAGGCGATGCACACAAGAACGACCAAAGGCCACTTCGAGTTCATTTTCCTGTGAGAGGTGTTCATGAACCTTGTTCGTCTGTTGATGAAGTCAATTCGGACCTAGCTTCATACGGCCTTCGTCCAGATCGATGAATTCAAACATGGTTTGTACGGCATCATGGGGCAACCCCAATTCGGCAAGACGTTTTTCAAGAACAGGCGTGCCGCCGTCCCGCCAACCCCGCTTGGTCATGAAGCCATTCCAGACTTCGATCTCTTGCTCGTCGGGTTGACGACCATTGGCAAAGGCCCATTGCAAGAGTTCCTCATCAGATAGGCCCTTGTGGGTTTCGACCTCCAGAGCGGCGTATTCAATTTTTAGAAACTGACAACACCGCCAGTCAAAGCTGCCCGAACTCTCCCCGCGCCTCTGCTGCCAGGCTTCCGGGAGACTCCCCTCGCCTGCCAGCCGGATTTTGTCCAGCATGCGAGGAAAATACACAATGCCATGAAGTTCCGCGAAGGGGCTTCGAAGTCCTGGAATGATTGTCGGGTAAAGATCGGGCATGCCTAAAGAAAGCTCCGACCAGCCGACAAGACAAGGCTTCAGTTGCGACAAACGAGCAGCACGGGCGAGGTGAAAAGCAGGGGAGGAACTGGAGTCAGCTTGTTGGTTGCGAGAACTCTGAACCCGCCGACTTCTCCTGCTTCAAGCGACGTCGGGCAAGGGACGTGTCCTCCATAGCCTTGGCGAAGGTGGACTGCCCGGCCCTACCAGCAAAGGGGCGCTTCGCCCCTGCGCCAGTTCATCGTTCTCTTGGGTAGGGCTCGGCAGTCCCCTACCCGCCGACTTCTTCCCACCCCCCACAAGTCGATATTTAGGTACCAGTCCAAGCATTTGATCATTTTTGCTTTGAGTGTTTGAGTCTTCTTCTCTTCAGCCGCTCGGAATCTCGCCATGGCACGTGTAACATTGCTGCGGTGGCCCATCTCCAAGCGCTCAAGGATCCATTCATGCCCTATAACCGTATGGCTTTTCAACAACCACGCAAGGGCCTTCTTGTATTGGAATCGCCTTGTAGCGCCCCGGAAATAGGTGTCAGCACGCAGGCTTGCCCAAGGGTCCCAAGAAAGACTTTCCGGTCCTCATCATCCTCGAAAATGATGCCGCGATTGTTCCCGCGGCTCATGACATGATATTTAGCCCCCTCATACTCCAACCTCATTTTTCTCGGCATCCTCTCCCTTCTCCATAAATCTCCTGTACCTGTCCACAGTTTTTATGATCATATGCTCGGACTGACCCCTATGCCAAACCAAGCCCATGATCTCATTTTTCACAGCCCTCCAAAAGTCAACCTATCGGGCTAAACTGTTACGTTTTTTCGTCTGTTCCTCTTCTCCAAACAAGGACTTATCTGATTCGGTAAGGTAAACGCCGGAATTAGATGTTATAGCTTTTTCGAAGTAGATTCTCGCTTTAGCTTCATCACGATCAACACCAACACCTTGTTTTAACATTCTTGCAACTTTCAATTGAGCCCGAGCAGAACCCATGGTTGCAGCTGACAAGTACGAATTAAATGCCTCAACCAAGAGATTTTTTGTAATATTGGTGTCTTGCATCAGCAAATCGCCAATAAGTTCTGCACTACTCGCATGACCTTCAGAAGCAAGTGCTCTAAGAATGGCCATACCAGCTTCGAAATCTGGATCGCCAGCAGTCCCTTGGATAAGCATCAAAGCCATTTGTTGTCTTGCTGACGTATCACCCATTTTACTTGCCATCTGCAAGTAGTAAATTACCTCAGATACTTCACTCTTAGTAGCAGCCGACTCGAGCAAAAGATTGCCCAACTGAAAAGCGGCGTAAGCATTTTTTTTTGCTGCAAGACGAAAGTAAAACATCGCTTTATCTTTGGATACCGGAACTCCATCACCTAGCATAGAGGCATAGCCAAGACTGGTTAGAGCTTTTGGATCTCCTTCATTTGCCATTCGTTCTAATTGGTTTCTCTCGTGTAGTGATAGAAATAAACCAGGATCGAATTCATCTGCACAAAGTTGAATGCCAAGAATAAAAGCAGGCGCAATAAAACAAATTATCAAATAAAATAATCGCATAAATCAACTAATGGTCTCGAATCTATGTTGGGGAAATTTAGGGGTCAGTCCGGAATGGCACTAACTTAAGGCGGTTTTAGGATGCACGTGTTGGTCAGAAATCGGCGGTTATTCCGGGCTCTCAAGGATCAGTTTTTGGGTGATTTCACGCATCTCGTCGATCAGCCCGTCCATGGTTC
>JBGTAR010000016.1:0-13085 GCA_041749815.1 Terrimicrobiaceae bacterium | reverse complement strand
GAGGAGCACATCAGTGTTCATAATGATGATCCAAAACCATTTATTTGGACCGCTAAGGCATCGGACATTCTCGAAAAAGTGAAGAGGGGGCGTCAAACCCTTCATAATATGCAATCTGCTTGACGGACTACACTAGATCTTGGTCGCTTGGCTCCCGGCCCGTCGCCGCCGCAGCCCGAGGAGCGCCGCCCCGCTTAGGATTAGTAACGCGCTGCTGGGCTCCGGCACCACGATGATCGCGGTGGGGCCATCCAGACCAGTGATGAAGCCCGCATTAATGACCGCCCCACTCGCCGCATCATACTTGCCCACCGCTCCGAGCGATAGCTTTGCCCCCGAGACACCCACATAGAGGTCGCTCCCATCCAACGCCAGGCTCTGGGGGCTCGCCAGCCCGGTGATAAAGTTCTCATTGATCACCGCACCCGTGATTGCGTCATACGTCCCCACGCGGCCGAGACCGGCATCAGCCACGTAGAGCGTTGTCCCTGAGACCGCAAGGGCCTGCGGAATGCCCAAGCCGGAGATAAGGGGAGAAGCATCGAACACTCCGGTGAGGATATTGTATCGGGCGACATTCCCATAGATCCCCACCAGCAGGGAGTCACCCACGATCGCCAGGCCCTGCGGGTTGTCGAACTCGGCCAGCAGTATCGGGGCACCCACTGCCGCCCCCGTTGTGGCATTATAGCGGCCGATTTGGTCTTGGTTGCCCAGAGAGATAAATAAATCCGTCCCATACGCGGTGAGCGACCAAGGGCCGTTCGAGGGCGTCGATATGAGAGAGTCGCTGATCATCGCCCCCGTCCCCGAGTTGTAGGTGCTCACCGTTCCGTTGCGGAATCCCCCCACGTAGAGACTCTTCCCCGCGAGAATCATTCCGATCGGGCCATCCGGCTCTGAGATGAAGTTCGCATTGATCGCCGCACCCGTCGAGTAGGAATACGTCCCCACCCGGTCGAGGTTCGACTCCGTCACATAGATCTGAGCGGAAGCCTGGCTGGCAAAGGCCAGAGCGAGCGTTGCGCAGAGGCCGCGGGCGAAGGGGGTCAGGAACTTCACCACATGTGCGGTGCCAGGAATGGTGGAGTGGATGGTGTGCAGTCTGTTCATGGAATCGCAGGACTCTACAGGTTGCGCCGAAAACGCGCATCGGGCACGATGACCTATTTTTTAGTAGGTGAAAGACCTAGGCGGGATCATCACGTCCTCTTGAGCGTGACGCTGAAGATGCTACCGCCCCGTGGGGTGGCGTCGCAGGAGAGGACGGCGCCGAGTCGCTCTGCGAGCTGATTGGTGAGATAAAGACCGAGGCCGCTTGAGGATTCGCCTGCGGTGGGAGTGGCGATATGCGCCTGTTTTTGGCCGGAAAATATTTCCAGACGATCCTGCTTGGAAATGCCGGGGCCCTCATCGGTCACCGAGATTTTCACGGCGTCCTTGCTTTCTTCGAGAGCGAGAAAAACGGTTGTGCCGGGAGAGGAAAACTTCACGGCGTTTGAAAGAAAATTTCCGACGATGTGCTGAACGACCACGCCGAGCGTGGGAATCACCACGGAATGGGCCGGCACTTGAAGTTCGATGCGGATATTTTTGGAGTCCGCATGGGCTTGTTCTTCATCCAGGGCACGACAAAGCAGGACCGGGATGTCGCAGGGTTTGAGCCCGGTCTGAAAGGGATCGCTCGAAGCAGGGCCGGACGTTGATAGCGCATCCGTGACCAAGCTGAACATCTGCTCAACCGCGGCCTGCATATCGGCGAGAAGCCCGTCTCCCTGCGGGCCGGCCATCACCCCGGGTTTGGCGCGGACAAGTTGGAGCAGATTGCGAATGCCGCTGAGGGGGCTTTGCAAATCATGCACGGCGCTGGCGGTGAGCATCGCATTTTCCCGCGTGATGGTGGCAAGGCGAACCGTCTGGTCTGCCATGGCGATGGCCACGAGCATCTGCTGTTGTCGCAATTGATAATTCAGCACAGAAACCGTGAGGCCAATGATGGCGACGACGCCGATGAAGACTTGGAGTGAGCGGAGGGATTGCTCATAAGATTTCGATGGAAAAGCGGCAAAACCCCACATGGTTCCAAAAACTCCAAAGCCCAGGAGCAACAACGCCGCGATCACCGCGCCGCGGCGTCCGAAACGGAAGGCGATCCAGAGCACCAAAGGAATAATCATATAGGATTTCGGCCAGTCCTGGAGCGTTTCCGGGAGATGAATGCCACTGATTGTGTCCGCAGCGAGAATGAGGAGCACAAAGACAATCAAGCCTTCGATGACGGCGGGGCGCGACCATTTCCAAGTCGAAGGACGCAGGGAATTGATGAAGAAAAGCGGGGCACAGGTCAAAATTCCGGTGGCATTGCCGACAAGCCATGGGGCGGCGGCTCTGGCAATTTCTGACGCTGGGAGAATGCCCGCAAGCCAGAGACTGAGGAGTCCAAGGCTGGCGCTGATCACGGGCGGAATGAAGACGGCGGAGAGAATAAAACGCGTCACTCCGCGCGTCGAGGACAACTGCGGCGGAAACCCAAGGGCCCGCCGGCAAAGCCAGGCCCCGATGAGCGCTTCACCCGATTTTGCCACGGCGATGCCGAGGGCGGCCAGAATGGCAGCGTGCAGGGGAACACTGTGCTGAACATTGACGAGGAGATTGTTGATCAGCGAGCCGAAAAAAACAACGGGCCAAAAGCGGTATCCGAAGCGTGCCAGGGCCCCGATTGCCAACCCGACGAGCGGCCAGACCACCGAGGCATTGGCATGGTTCACCCCAAGTTGGAGCGAAGAATACCCCAGGAGCACGTAAAAGCATGTGCCGGCGGTGCCGCAGACCACATCCCGGAAGAGCGTGCGGGGCATGGCTAGAGCACCCGGCTCTCCACAAGCAGAGTGGCCTGCTGCGTCAGCGCGGCCCCGTTAACCGCATTCAGTTTGTTCTTCAGATTTTCGCGGTGTGCGCCGACGGTTTTTGGACTGATAGAAAGCATTTTGGCAATCGCGGCGGTGGTCTGCCCGTTGCCAATAAGCCGCAGGATGTGCAGTTCCCGGTCGGTGAGTCCGGTCAGAATAGTGGAGTGATTCGGATGCTGTGATCTGCTTAAAGCGGTCTCCATTAACCCGGCGACGAGGTTGCTGCTCAAGTAGCGCCCTCCGGTGGCCACAAGTCGCAACGCTTTGAGCATTTCGTCGGGTCCCCGGCTTTTCATCAAATAACCTGCCGCCCCGGCCTGCAAGGTGCGGGGTCCGAAGATGCGCTCATCGTTCATGGAATAAATGAGCACGCGGATTTCCGGCCAGCTGCGATGAATCTGCCGGAGCAGTTCAAGGCCATCGTTGCCCCCCATCCACAGATCAAGGATGAGCAGATCGGGCACTTGGTGATTGATCGCGACGATGGTGCCAGTGGCATCGTTGGTCTCCGCAATCATAACGAAATCCGGCTCACTTTGCAGGAGCAACCGAATGCCTGAAATCACAACGGGATGGTCGTTGGCGGCGATAACAGTGAGAGGCCGGTTGGGCATTTGGGGGTAATTAAAAACTCTTGAAGCGCACAAAACATTGCCTAAATAGAGTTTTTTGAATGATTTATGAAAAATTGCGCCGAAGGTCAAGGGCGGCGACAGTGCGGCGGTGAGTGGCCGGCAATTCTGAAAGATCAGGCCTACGGAAATATCTCCGCGGGTCTCAATCCCGCCGGTTATTTCTGTCCGCTCCGCACGCGTTGGGCCCGCGCGGTTTGGATGTGGGTGAGGCCGATGGCAATGGCGTCAGCGGCGTCAGGGGGAGGCGTTTCGGTGAGGCCAAGGAGCGCGCGGACCATGAATCCAACCTGCTGCTTTTGAGCCCCGCCCCGTCCCACAACGGCCTGTTTCACCCGGCGGGGCGCGTATTCATGGATTTCCAAGCCGCGGCGGGCAGCCGCAAGAAGTGCCACTCCGCGGGCTGAGCCGAGGATAATGGCTGTTCGGTAACTTTGGACGTAGATGACATTTTCGATCGCCATGGCTGTGGGGCGAAATTCCTGAATCGCGGCATCCAAGGCGTCATAGATCGCAACCAGGCAGGCGCTTTGGGAGAGGCTGGCCCGATTAAAAATGACGCCATAAGTCAGCACCTTTTCCTGACTGGCGGAGTGCGCCATGACGGTGTAGCCGGTTCCCCGGAGGGAGGGATCGACGGCGAGGAGAATGTCGGTGGCCATGATGCAGAATAGGCTGACCAAATTCTGCCGCCCGGTCGAAATCTTTTCCCTACGATCTGTTAATTTTCGAACCAGGAAGGCCCGTCATTGGCGGCTTCGGCGCTTCGAGTTTTGGGGTCATCGACGAGAATGGCTTTGGAGATGGATTGGACATGGCCATCACAGAACAAAACATGCGCGGTGGCCTCAGGAGAGTTGGGCTTGGCGTTTCCATGACGGAAAACGACCTTATCGGGTGTGGCGGCTGGTGAATAACCGTCCACGTCCACCAGAAAAACCACATTCCCCGGTGAAGGGACCTCAAAGATGCGGAAGCTGCGCAATTTGGGGTCAGGTTGAAGCGCCTGATTCATCGCGTAGTTGAAGTAAAAAACCTCGGGGTCCCAAACCTTGGGGGCACGCGTGGAGGGGTCAATCCAGAGTGAGGTCACTCCGGGGCGCGGCCTGGAACCTGGGGGAAGTTCCGGCAACGGCGTTTGTGAGATGTAAGGGGGCAGCGCACTGAACCATGCTTTTTTTTGGCTGTCATCAATGGGTGTCGTGCCAACTTCCGGCAGTTGGTTTTCGTTGTCGATGAGATGAAGATTGAGTGCAATCCCCCATTGCTGGAGGTTGCGCGCGCTGCCGACTCGTTTGGCCTCCTCTTGACGGCTTAAGGACGCGGAATAGGTCACAAAGGCAAAGACAGCAAGCACACAGCCGGCGACCAGAATTCGAGTGAGTTTCATGGTGCGGATGTCACTGGAGCATCGGCAGGGGGCTCCGGATTTACTGCATCCGGTGCATTGAGAATTTCAGGTGTATTTTTCAAAGCGGAAACAAAATATCCGAACTCGGATTGCTCTGCGGTCGGAAGGAGCGTACCAGAATCCATGCCAAGCCGGGAGGCAATGATCCTGCCAAAGTAGTCGGAGGTGGTGACTTTGAGTGGCCCTTCGGCTCCTGCCACCGAGGAAATGATGGCCACCATGCCGATCTCTTTTTCTGCCTGGGCGATTTGTTCACGGGTCATGCTCATCTGCACGATCCCCGTGGTCCATGGCAGGCTGTTAAAGACTCTGCTGGCCCGAAGATCCCCAGCACTCCAATCCGAACGGATGGATTGCTCGGAATAGAGAACGGCCTCCGTATCAGGAATTTTTTCGAGGGCATTCATGTAAGTTTGCAGGATGCGCTTTTGATCAAATGAGGATGGCAAATCAGCGATGAGAGTATCTGCGCCTTCAATAGTTTTTGCAAAAGCCCCGATCTCCTTAAGAATGGAGGGGTCAGCATCGGCGGTGTTGGCGGTCATCGGGAGAATCTCGTGCTTGAGCACCTTCCAAGTGTCCCCCTCTTTTTTCAGGTCCAACCGGGCGACGGCAAATCCGCCATTGTTTCTAAGGATGTTGAGAGAAACCGGAGGCGCCCAATCCACAAACCCGCTTTCGCTCCAGACGTCTTTTTGGTTTCGTCCGTAAATGCGGTGGGCGAGGGTCACATCAACTCCGGCTCCCTGAATCTCCTCCAGGAACCTCGACGGGGGGTCGGTGGGAGACTCAAATTTCATCCATGTCAGAAGCGCCAGGTCGCCAGCAACCTTTGGGCCAAGATTTTTTGCAAGGCTGGGGTAATCGCGAAAGGGGATCACATCGGAGGGAGTTGTTCCAAACCAGGCGGGGAAGCGCTCGGGGTGGGCTTCACTGCTCGTGTCCCCATAAAAATTGGCCATCAAAATCACCCCCAAATCCTCCTTGCTCAGCTTGGCTCCAAATTTTGTGCCTTGCGTGGCAGGCTCCCCGTCAGCATTCGCAAAAGGATTAAGAACAACCGCCTTGAGCTTGGCAATGGTCTCAGGCTGCACGGCATTGTCGAGGTTGCTGAGGGCGATCGCGTCGTATTTGAGCGCATTAAAGAGGGTGACCATATTGCCAGAGTCGGTCGCGTAAGAAGCAAATGATCCCTGCAAACTGTCGCCCAAATCCACCAACAAAACCTTGGCTCCGCTAGCTTTTGCCTCTTCGCGAACCTTTTTCACATACCCGGCCAGGAATTGGTAATGCTGAAGCGGGGAAATCGACTGGAGTTCGGCAGGATACACATTGCCCCTCAATCGTCCCGTGTGCAGGACAATCACATCTGCGGAATCTGCAGGCTTCTTCCCACAACCTGAGACTAAAAACAACGAAAGTAGAAAGGCCAGCGCGAAAGCCGAATGACAGATGCGGGTACAGATGGTTTTCACAGTTTGATGATCATACTCCTAGCAGGGCACATGCCAACCTGGGTTTGTAACATTTTTGTCACGTTGCAATCATGACAAAGGGAAACCCCGTCATAGATCATAGGTTTGGTTTTTCTTGTGGTGTGCACCGCCAATTCTATCTTCATGCTGATATGAAGAAGCAGATTTTTCTGATGGGTTTTTGTATGGTTTGGGCGGTTGGGATGCATGGGTTATGCGGGGCAGAGGCCGCGGAGCCCACGAAGGTTTTGATGGTGGGCAACAGTCTCACCTACACCTACGATATCCCGAAGATGCTCGTTGGGCTTGCCGGGAGCAAAGACAAGTCGCTCAATGTGGACACACAAGTTGCAGGGGGCAAGAGCCTGAAATGGCATCTTGAGGAGGGAGTGCGGGGTCAGCCGGTGGCAGAAAAAATCGCAAAAGGCGGATACGATCTGGTGGTTCTCCAGGACAATTCGCGTGCGATGCAGAAAGCCGAAGGAGCTTTGGATTTGGCGGCGGCGGCGGTAGAATTCGACAAGATCATCAAGTCAGCGGGCACAAAGATGATGTTTTATACAGGTTTCGTGAGGGATCCGAATCCTTCGGAAGCAAGTGTCAGCCGGTTCATGGATGCCTACACCGAACAAGCAAAGAAATACCAAGCTTCGTGTGCCCCGGTGGCATTGGCTTTTCAACGTTTTGCGGAACTTGGCAAGAATGTGGCGCTCCTGGACAATGAAACGGGCAAATCCTACGCCTTGAACAAGGTGGGAACACACCAAAGTCCTTTTGGCTCCTATTTGGCAGCGTGTGTGATTTATAGCGCGATGTATGACCAGAGCCCCGAGGGCAGTTCCTACCGCAACCTTCCCGATGGAACCGAGCTCAGCGCGGAAGATGCCGCCCTCGCTCAGCAAATCGCCTGGAAAACCTGGATGGAGTATAATGATTCCGCTGCGGTGAAGGGGTCATAGGAGCAAGAGCGCAAGAGGGTTGAAAGTTCGGGGAAATCCTGAGATGGATCGACCATGTCGCAATCCACTCGAAGGCAATTTCTGGGAACAGCGACCGCTGCGTGCCTGGCGGGTTTTCTTCCAAGACGTGCTTTTGCCGAGAGCGAGGGCCTTACCAGAATCTCGATCCTGCACACCACCGACCTGCATGGACACATCCTTCCCACCACCACCTACGAGGGGGAGGCGAACGTGGGGGGCCTGGCCCGCTGCGCCACACAAATCCGTGCGTGGCGTTCGGAAAACCCGCAGAACGTGCTGATTGATGTGGGCGACGTCTACCAAGGGACGGAAGTTGGTTTGCGAACCCAGGGGCAGATCATGACCCAATGCTTTGATGCATTGGGGTATGATGGGTGGGTCGTGGGGAATCACGAATTCGATTGGGGCGTTGAGCCTTTTGCCAGAGTCCTTGAAAATTCCTCCATCCCGGTATTAAGCGCCAATGCTGTTTTGGAAGGAAAACCCGCCGGCAAACTCAGCGGTGGGAAATCCCCTTTTGAGAAAATCAAACCGTATGTCCTGAAGAATGTCGGAGGGTTCCAGATTGCGGTGATTGGTCTGACAACTCCCGGTCTTCCGTACTGGTTCCAGCCTGAGTTTACAAAAGGATTTGAGGCAGCCGACCCGATAAGAGCGGCTGTTGAGACGGCCCAGGAGGTCCGGGCGCTTGGGGCAGATGCGGTGATTTTTGCCACTCATATGGGCGTGAGGCAGGGAGGTGATGATTTTGCCAACCGCGTGGATGCCATCTCCCGTGCGGTCCCCGATGCGGCCCTCATCATAGCCGGGCACACCCATCGCGATCTTCCCAGCCAAAATGTCAACGGGGTCCTTTACTCCCAAGCCAATTATTACGGCATCAATGTCGGAAAAACGGATCTGTTTTTTGATGCCTCAACTCGCAAGCTGGTCCGGGCGGAGGCGATGACCCGCCGAATGACCTCCGAGATCCCTTTGGACCCGGGGATTCTTTCGCTTGCTCACAATGATTTGGAGGAATCCGAAAAAATCCTCAGTTCATCGGCGGGTTTACTCACAGAAATGTTCTCAACACAAGCGGCGCCTGGTCAACCCAGCGATGTGGAGCGACTGATTGGCACGGCGGTAACTCAGGCCCTCCAGCAAAAAGGTGTCATGACTGATGCCGTGATCCACGGGCTATTTTCTCAACAGAATTTGGAGCCCGGTCTCAAAACCATCGCCGATGTGTGGAAGATCCTGCCCTACGAAAATTATGTGATCACCGGAGAAATGACGCCTGAACAACTCATGGCCGCGCTCTCAGAGATGCCAATCACGGGCCAGAGACGTGGACCGTCTCTCATTGGGCTCCGCTTTAAAATGAGCCCCGATGCGGTTCCACAGATCGTTGGCGTTGAAAGCTCCGATGGACAACCTCTTGATCGTACCCGCAGATATCTTGTGGCTATGAACACCTATGACGCATCAGGTGCGGGTCAGCGCATGATGAAACTGCGGGCAATCATGTCTGAGCCAAGCACCAAAGCCCAAATCCACCGGGTCCAAACCCGGGAGGCCCTGATCTCATTCCTTTCTGGAAAAGGGAGCGCCGGAGTTGGCAGACGGGATGTGATGTCCTGATTTTGATCCTTGGACCTTACTTATTCCAGCGTGTGGAGGACCATATCTGAGATTTCGAGGACATCTTGAGCGTTATCCTTGTAACGGAAGCCGATGATGATCTCAGTGATCGGATACAAAAACTCCTGGCCGCTGGCTTCTGCCGCCTGAATTACGGAACTGAAGTCCAAGGAATACTCCTGCATGCCATCCGTTAGAGTGGGTAGTGCCATGCCAATCTGACTGGCTTGCTTGTCGGCACCACGGACTCCAATGCGACCATATCCGATAGTCCCCTTGGCATTAAAAGTGATGTGGCTGAGGGGTCCTGTGAAACCATCCACCTTGAACCAGATATTCCCTCCCCCACCCTCCCCTTCCGGGTAATCGATCGTGAGCACGACCCCATTGCCCTCGCCCGACTGCGTCATGACCAGCGTTGAGCCTCCTCGCATGCTTTTTTGGGATTCAATTTGTATATTGACCTCGGTCTCTGCTTGGGAGGGGATTGGGTCGATTAAGAGAAACCCAAGAAGCAGAATAAAATGCGAAGCAAATTGGGGAGTCAACGAGTTCATCAAATGTTTAATACCAGAAACCCGAGGCCAAAGTCAAATGAACGCTCTGTCTGGGAGAATCCAGATATCAGAGATTGTCGGGGAGCGGGTCGTGGGTTAAAGGCTTGGCTATGCGAAAACGAGACAAGCCGGGAATCACGCAGGTTTTGTTGGTGGGTGTTGTGATTTTGGTGCTGGTTGTTGTTGGTTCTGCCTTTGGGCTTTCCTCGTGGATCGGGTCATTTTTGCGGGGGGAGGACTTCCGGGCACTGGTCGCAGAGAGAGCTGGCAAAGCGCTTGCTGCGGAAGTCTCCTTTGATCCATTCCGTTGGAGCGGGCCAAACGTTTTTACGGAAAAGGTTTCTGCCACTGGTCTGGAAGGCTCGCGGATTGGAAGTGTGGACGCCCGCCAGGTTCGTGCTGTGATTGACTGGCGTGCAGCATGGGGTGGTGCCTGGAAGGTCAACTCCATCGATATCTTGGAATTGGAAATTGTGCTTCAAGGTGGCGAATCCGACAGACCCAGCGAGGTGGAGGACACCAATCCTCCCGAGACCCCGGCAAGGCCAAGCTGGCTGCCCCAGCGCTTTGAACTTGGTTTCTTGCGGGCAACCCAGGGAACGGTCACTTTGAAGAACTCTCAGGGAGAGCAGACTTTGGAAGTGAGCAAATCGGTTCTCACTCTCGAACCCAAGGGATCCTCGTATGAGGTGACAGCCACAGGTGGGCTGCTTGATGTGGCGACCCTGCCGCAGATGTCTCTGGCGTCCGCTCATGCAAGGGTGTCGGATGGTGTTTTTTTTCTGACCCGCTCCTCGTTTCAACTGGGAGAGTCTGGCAAGCTGAGTGCATCGGGGGAATTTGGGGATGGCTCAACAATGCAGGTCTCCTGGACGGACGTGAATGTCACCCCTTTCCTGGACCCCGATTGGCAGACAAAACTCACCGGTCGCCTGTCAGGGGAAGCAGCGATCGCGTGGCCAAAAGACCAAAGCCAGCATTCATCAACGGGTAAGTTTATCCTCACGGAAGGACGATTGGAAAACGTGCCACTCTTGGTGGAAGTTGCAAAATTCACGTCATCTCCACAATTTCGCAGGATGCCACTCCAGGAAGTTTCAGGGAATTTCCAAAAATCCGGAGACGTTCTAACGGTGACGGATTTTATGGGAGAATCGAAGGGATTGATGCGGCTGGAGGGGGATTTTGTGGTGAGGGAGGGTGGAGCGTTGACAGGCGCCTTCCGTGTCGGGGTCAGTCCACAAGTTCTGCAGTGGGTGCCCGGCTCAAGGGAAAAAGTTTTTACCGAGAACAGGGATGGCTACGTGTGGACAGATCTTCTGGTGGGAGGAACTCTTGCTGAGCCCACGGAGAACCTTTCCGCCCGTTTGGCCGTTGCCATGGGGGAGCAGGTGATCGACCAGGGGACACAAATTCTCAGAGATGTGCCCGCAGGAGCGAAGGAGGGGGTAAAAGGTGTTTTGGATGCCCTCACGCCTTTGCTGAACCGATAATATTGATTCCCGGCCATTCCTTTGTTTTCCTTTCCTCTAATCTTTAAGTGATCACACCCAACTCACGACTGCTGCCAACCCCTCGCCTGCCATGATTGGAATCATTGCCCATTCCAACAAGGCCGATGCGGGGGCTGTCCTAAAATCCGTGGTGCTAGCCCTGGAGAAGCGCCGTGCAAAATTCCGATTGGAAGCCGAGACGGCCGCACTCATTGGCCGGTCGTCCCAACTTGATGAGAAAGCTCTCGCCGCGCAGTCCACCATCCTGATTGTGCTTGGGGGCGATGGCACCATCCTCCGTGTGGTTCACCGCCTGGGTTCAGACATCCGTCCGATTTTTGGCATCAATATTGGCTCCTTGGGATTCTTGACCTGCGTCGGCCCTTCAGAAATTGCCAGAGCGGTTGAGAGCCTGGTCAAAAAAGATTACATCCTCAGCGCTCGCAATCTCATGCTGGTGGAGCTATCGGGATCCTCACCGCGCAAACGTTTTTATGCAGTCAATGATGTCGTGATTGGTCGCGGCCAATTGTCGGCATTGATTAAAGTCGAGGTTTCCATCGATGACGCTGTGCTCACGGAATACAATGCGGATGGTCTCATTGTGGCCACGCCCACCGGTTCCACCGCATACTCCCTTTCCGCTGGCGGGCCGATTCTGATGCCGAGTTGCGGGGCATTTGTCATCACGCCCATCTGCCCGCATGTGCTCACCAATCGCTCGGTGGTCACCAGCGATCGAGCGGTGATCAAGGCCAGTTTTGTTCAGCGGGATAAAGAGGCATTTATCACCGTGGATGGACAACAGTCCGTGGCTCTTGCCGAGGGCGATCAACTCAAAATCGTGAAGAGCAGCCGCCAACTCCACCTGGCAATGTTGCCGGAGCGCCAATTTCCCAAAGTCCTCCGGCAAAAACTCAAGTGGAGCGGCAGTAATGTCTGAAAAATGAGCACACTCAGCGAGCTTCTTCCCGTTCATCAAGTGGATATCGCCTTGCATGCCACGACCAAGGCCATTGCGGTTGATCAGGTCCTTGCCCGACTGAAGGGCAATTCCAACGTCAAAGATTTCAACGCGCTGAAGGCGGCAATCGAAACCAGAGACGCCGCCGTGATCTTTGAAGACGGGCTTGGTTTGCTCATCGCCCATGGGCGGACCGAGGCCGTCTCACGCATCGTACTGGCCGCCGGGCGGTGTTCCCCTCCACTGCAACTTCCGAACGCCGAGGGACCGGTCCACCTGGTTTTTGTTGCCGGTATCCCCGCAGCCTTTAGCACCGAATACCTTCGTGTGGTGGGTGCCATTGTGCGCTGCTGCAAAGATCCCGAAAGCCTCCCGGCCCTCCTCTCCGCTCATTCCGCTTCCGACTTTGTCCAGCTTCTTGGCGAAGGCGAATCCCGGCTCTGAATCCTGCAAACCTCGCACGATTCCTGCTCAAGTGCTCGTGTGAGCACAGAATCCCTCGACACGCATAATAAAGCCCTGAAAGTTAACCTGGACCCGCGGTGGTATGGGACCTTTGCTGAAATCGGTGCCGGCCAAGAGGTGGTTCGCTGGTTTTTTCGTGTGGGGGGTGCTGCGGGGACCATCGCAAAAAGCATCTCCGCGTATGACATGAAGGTGAGTGACGCCATCTATGGCCTGAGCGAGCGCTATGTCTCCAAGGGCCGACTTCAGGCCATGCTGGACCGTGAATTTGAATTGAATATCGGGCGCCTCGGAACGGCCCGTGGCGATACGACCGCTTTTTTTGCGTTTGCTGACACGGTTGTGGCCCGCAGCTTCCAGGGCGGTAATGAGTGTCATGGCTGGATGGGAATCAAATTCCAAAGCCGACCCCGCGATGAACCCAGTCAGATCCTTATGCATGTGCGCATGTTGGATGCCGAAGCGTCTCTGCAGCAGGAGGCTCTTGGGATTGTTGGGGTCAACCTTTGTTATGCGGCATTTTTTCTGCATCACACCCCGGAAGTGCTCGTCGAGTCCCTTCTGGACATGCTGACG
>JBGTAR010000015.1:0-6282 GCA_041749815.1 Terrimicrobiaceae bacterium | reverse complement strand
AATGGGCGGCCGCCGTGAACGAGAATTTTATCCATGTTTTGCGAAGAGAAATCTGATGTGGCCTTGGTAATCGGGAAGCGCCTCAATGTCGCGATAATTGTGATGTTCCAAACATTCGATGAGGCCTTGATGTTGTCCCGTTCCGATTTCCAGGGCGATCAGGCCGCCGGGAGGAAGTGCGGTGGGGGCAGTCTCAATCAGGCGGCGAATGATGGTGGTACCATCCTCGCCACCATCGAGAGCTGTGAAGGGATCCTTTTGGACTTCCCGGCTCAAACCCGGAATTTCATCGCTTGGAATATAAGGCAGATTGGCAAGGATGGCATGAAAAGGAGTGGTGCCCGCAGGAATGAGATCGGAGGCCCTGAAGTCGATATTGGCAGAAAGTTTTGCGGCATTCGCCGCAGCCAATCCCAAAGCCTCCGGGAAAAGGTCAACGCCAGTGACTTGGTATTTCGGACGTTCCAGGGCCATGGAGATGGCAATGATTCCTGACCCCGTACCCACATCCAGAATGCGGAGCTCCTCGTCAGGAAGCCTGGCCAGGACAAACTCCACCAACTGTTCCGTCTCGGGTCGGGGAATGAGGGCCCGCGCATCGCAAAGAAATTCGTAGCCCAAAAAATCCGTCGTGCCCAACAGATGCTGCAATGGGCGTCCCTCACCGCGTGCCCTCGTGAGTTCCCGCATGGGAGCCCGCTCGGATTCATCCAGGGGGCGGTCAAACTCGAGATACAGTTCCAGACGTTTTTTTCCGAGCACATGCGCCAGAAGGTGCTCCGCATTCAAGCGTGGGCTCTCAATCTGCTTTTTTTCAAGGAACTCAGCAGCCCCACGCAACACATCCAAAACGGTAACCATTTCGCGAAGAGACTCGATGAATCCCGCTCGCAAGTCGAGCGGTTCCACGCAAGGCGCTCTTTTGGTGGTAGGGACGCCTCGCCGAGGCGTCCGTCGCATGAAGAGAAAAGTCGGCGGGTTCGGCGAACCACGCCCTACCGATTGATTCAGAATGGCAACCCAAGTTTGGAAGCAACCATTTTTGAGAGGTGCTCGCGGAGGGCTTCGTCTTTGAAGCGCTGGAGAAGGGTTTGGAAAAATCCGTTCACGATGAGGCGACGTCCATAGGTTTTTGATATGCCACGGGCTTCAAGGTAGAAAAGCTCCTCCTCATTGATCTCTCCGGAGGTGGCTCCATGGGTGCAGCGAACACCATCCGCGAGAATTTCCAAGCCGGGCATGGAATTCGCTTCAGCCGTGTCACTGAGCATGAGATTGCGGACTTTTTGGTAGGCGTCGGTTCCATGAGCCCCAATCTCGACTTTGATCAGCCCGGCAAAGATCGAGCGGGTTTCATTATCAAGGGCATTCAAATAGAGCAGATCGCTGGATGCCGAGGGGGCGGCATGATCCTGCAAGGTGCGTTGGTCGATCTGACGTTTTCCGTCCAATGGGTTCAAGGAAAGCATTTCGCTGCGGGAGCCCTCACCGATCATGCGGCTCAGCGATTCCCCACGGATGAATTTTCCCCCGAAATTCGCGGCAAGGGCCGTGCATTCCGAGTTTTTATTCACCAGGGTCGAATTGATGTGAAATGCCAGGGTCTTGTCCGACCATTCCTGAATGGCGATATAGTTCAGTTTCGCACCAGGTGCGAGATGGAGGTCATTCACCCCACAAGCAAAGGCTGGTTTGCCGTCAGCGCTTCGGAAGGAATCGATGACGGTGACCTTGCTGTTCTCGCCGCAAATGATGAGAGTATGAGGGTAGATTGAGGCGTTTTCGCCTTCCACCCAATGGAAAATCTCGATGGGCAGGGCCACTTCCACATTGGCGGGCACATAAAGGAAGGCTCCCGTCTGAAGGTTCGCGCGATGGAGGGTCGCATATTTATGGGAACCCAGCTCCACGGGCTGCGCCATAAAAAATTCTCGAAAGAGCGCTTCGTGTTCCCGGGCCGCCACCTCCAAAGGTTTGAAGAGGACTCCTTCCGGCAGGGCAGGGGTGTCTTGGAAGAGCAGGGCGTTGTTTCCAAAAACCATCTTTGCCGCAAACGAAGGCAGGCTTTGGGAGGCATTGATGATCCGGCCTTCACTGCTGACCGGCTCCGCAGGCACAAAACCTGTGATGTCAATCGCTTTGAGATCGGAAAATCTCCATGGTTCATCCCGCCGCGTCGGGGCCGGGCAGGATTCAAAATCCTCGGCGGCCGATTTCTGAATTTCTGAAAACCATGACGGCCAGGCCGTTGCGGGTTCTGTCACTTTGTTTGGATTTTCCAAGGCTTCGAGCACACTCATCCGACCGAGCCCTCCATCTCAAGATCAATCAGACGCTTCAACTCCACGGAATACTCCATCGGGAATTGCTGCACGAGGTCATTCACAAAACCATTCACCGCAAGACTCATGGCGGCCGCTTCACTCAAGCCCCGTTGTTGCATGTAAAAGATCTGTTCTTCGCTGATCTGGCTCACGCTGGCTTCGTGCTGACACGAATTACCCTGGCCCCGGACCGTGATCGCCGGATAGGTGTCTGTGCGGCTTTTGGAATTGATGAGCAGGGCATCACACTCGGTGTTGTTTTTACAGCCTTTGAGGTGTTTGGGCACATGAACGAGGCCGCGGTAGGTCGCGCGACCCGTGCCGAGACTGATGCTTTTGCTGACGATGTTGCTGGTGGTCTCATCCGCCGCATGAACCATCTTTGCACCGGTGTCCTGGTGTTGTCCGTCTCCTGCCAACGCAATGGAAATCACTTCGCCACGGGCTTTGCGGCCCTTCATCACCACGCCAGGGTATTTCATGGTCAGCCGGGAACCAATATTACAATCGATCCATTTGACCTCGGCCTCCTCGTGGGCCAAACCGCGTTTGGTGACTAAGTTAAACACATTCGGGCTCCAGTTCTGGACCGTGATGTATTGGATCTTGGCGCCTTTGAGGGCCACCAATTCCACGACGGCGCTGTGCAGAGTGGCCGTTTCAAATTTGGGCGCTGTGCAGCCTTCCATGTAAGTGATCTCACTGCCTTCATCGGCAATAATCAGGGTCCGCTCAAATTGACCGAAGCTTTCGGCATTGATTCGGAAGTAGGCTTGGAGCGGATGTTTGACCTTCACTCCCGGTGGCACGTAAATGAAGGAGCCTCCAGAAAAAACCGCGCTGTTCAGCGCGCTGAATTTGTTGTCCCCGCTGGGAATCACCTTGCCAAACCATTTGCGAAAAATCTCCGGATGTTTGTGAAGACCCTCGGTGGAACCCACAAAAAGGACGCCCTGTTCGCCGACAGCCGCTTTGATGTTTGAATAAGCGGCCTCGCTGTCAAATTGGGCCTCCACGCCAGCAAGGAATTTTCGTTCCTGTTCGGGAATCCCGAGTCGTTCGAAGGTGCGTTTGATGTCTTCCGGCACTTCGTCCCACGTGCGCTTGGCTTGCTGCCCCTGCGCGAGATAATATCGGATTTTTTCGAAGATGATATTTTCCAGATCTTTGCTGGCCCAATGCGTCGGCATGGGCTTCTCAAGGAATTTTTTGTAGCCGTCCTTGCGAAAGGCGCGCACCCAGTCCGGATCGTTTTTGACGTCAGCAATATAATCCACGGTGGCCTCGGTCAGGCCCACGCCGGCATCATACGCATAGTCCATGGCGTAGCTGAAGTCGCCCAAGGAACGGTCAATGGCGATGTCAGGGTTTGTTTCTGTTGTGCTCATAATTTGTGGTTCAGGCTGCAGCCAGAACTTGTTGTTCGACCCAATCGTAACCTTCGGCTTCCAATTTTAGGGCCAGGTCTTTTTCTCCGCTGAGGACAATCCGGCCAGCAACCATCACATGGACGACATCAGGGACGATGTAATCCAATAGGCGCTGGTAATGGGTGATCACCAGAAGGCCGCGGTCAGGCCCCCGGAGCGCATTCACTCCCTCGGAAACAATTTTTAAGGCATCGATGTCGAGTCCGCTGTCCGTCTCGTCCAAGACAGCGTAAAGGGGCTTCAACATCGCCATTTGTAGGATTTCACAGCGCTTCTTCTCGCCACCTGAAAACCCGTCATTCACAAAACGTGAGGTGAAGTCGCGGGGGATCTTCAGCGCATCCATCTTGCTGTAAAGTCGTTTGTAATAGGCGACGGCGTCAATGTCCTCCCCGGAAGGCATCCGTGCCTGCAAGGCCGCTCTCAAAAAATTGGCAATCGTCACACCCGGCACTTCCATCGGATACTGAAACGCCAGAAATAACCCGGCCCGCGAACGCTCGTCAGGCTCCAGATCCATGATGGTGGTTCCATCCAAAGTTACGTCCCCGGCCGTGACTTTATAAGCGGGATGGCCAGCCATGACTTTTGCCAGGGTGCTTTTGCCGGATCCGTTTTTTCCCATGATGGCGTGAACTTCGCCTTTGGGGATTTCAAGATTCAGACCTCGGAGGATCTCTGTTTCTCCGATGGTTGCGTGCAGATTATCGATTTTCAGTGACATAAAATATTAGGTGTTACAGTCGTTACAAAGGCCATGAAGGGTGACTTCCGAGCGGAGAACCGCGAATCCCGCGGGCAGATCCCAAGTGCGATCTACGCTCTGGCCCGCGGCGACGGACACATCAAAAACTTTGCTGCACCGGTCACACACAAAATGACCATGCTCCGCCAGATTCGGGCAATATCGGGTGGCCTCACGCTCAACGTTGACCTGTTTCGCCAAACCACAGTCAACCAACGTCTCAAGGCAGTTGTAAACAGTTGCCAGAGAAATAGTTGGCATCTTTTGTTTGGCACGAATAAAAACCTCCGTCGCCGTCGGATGATCGCGCTCAGATAACAAAACATCATAAACTTCCCGCCGCTGAGGAGTCAACCGATGGCCACTATGCCCCATCGTCTCCTCATATCCTTCATGCGTGTTTTTGATTTCTGACATTGAGACACATTCGCAGAAAGAACATCCCTGATCAAGAATTATTCTAAATAAAGAGTTCATCTTCCGTCTTTAGAAGGCAAACGGCCAATCGTATTTAAACTTTTGCCAACCATTTAAATGTTCTCAAAAATGAAAACTCCGGCTCAAGGATTCGAACGTCTGCCTTCGACCTCGGTGGCTCTCTCGCTAACCTGATGGCCTCTTCGTAGATTCTTCGTTGACATTTCACAGGGCGGCTACACACTTGTGCTACGATGAAAACCGCTACCGTTAGAGATTTGAGAAACCATTATACGAGCGTTCTGCGCTGGATCAGCGCTGGGGAGGATGTGCTCATAACCCAGCGAGGCATCGTCATTGCCAGATTGAGCCCAGAAACAGCACAAACAGCACATGTGGTCGATTGGGCATCCAGTCCTGAAGTGCTTCGGGACCGCTCTCATGATGTGGTTTTGAGTGCTGATCAATCGGCGGAAATCCTCGCAGAGGCTGGCGGCAGATGGTAATTGCCTGCGATACCAGCTTCCTTTTTTCGCTCTATGGAAGCGACGCCCACAGCCGGAGGGCCGTGGCTTGGGCTGCTCAGAATACAAAGGCACTTCACCTGAACAGTCTGACTCATTTTGAGTTTGGGAATGCCTTGAGGTTTTCGGAGTTCCGCAAGGCCATTCGGGCGGGATCCGCTGCTGAGTATTGGGCCGGATTCGAGGCTGCGATCGCCCAAGGCCGATTAATCGTCGCAACCTCTAACCTTGCTGATGTGGTCGACGAGGCCAAGAGACTCTCTTTCACTCGCACCCTCTCGGGAGGCCACCGGGGGTTCGATATCCTCCATGTGGCAAGTGCCCTGAAGATGAATGCGACCCATTTCCTCACCTTTGACGGAAATCAAAAAAAACTCGCCGAGGCGGAGGGACTCATGGTGCCGGTATGATGGGCTAGGCCTCCTTTGACTCTGGCTCACCATGGACTTTCCGAGGAAGTGCCTTTGATTCTTAAATGTGTGCCATACGGGTCGGTTCATTGCCTTGGGTGAGGGGAGACAGCGCCTCGCGGGCAGGTTTGAGTATTTCCACCGCATCATCGTGCCTCCTCTAATTGGCACGGAAAACGCTTGTCATGCCGATATTACGAGTTTAACAAAACTTCATACGACTTTTTCATGGCTACAACAAAAACCTCACGCGAACCGGTTTCGCGGATCAGTATTTCGCTTCCACCGGAAGTTTCCCGGGAGCTCGATGTCTGGGTTGAGGAGAGGGGGTTTGAGAGTCGGTCGCAGGGGGTGACCTCGATGATCAATGAGCGGCTCATCGAGCATCGCCGGGAGACAGGAGAGGGGATCATGACCGGGACCATCACGCTT
>JBGTAR010000014.1:0-4559 GCA_041749815.1 Terrimicrobiaceae bacterium | reverse complement strand
TACCCGCATCACATCGAAAACCTTGACGGCACGGAGGTTCACTTTCTGATATTTTTTGACACTCCCGATGTGCAGGACATTGGCCTCACCGGTGGAACCCCCGCATTTCCTGACCGTGTCATCGGGCCGACCCTTGGGATCGCAGAGGACCAGGTTTCTAAAATCCCCCATCTGCCCTCAGATTTGCTCCTGGTCGGTAGAGTGAATCCCGTGGACTGATTGGCCCTCCCGATTGTTGCAGGGCTCAGTTTCGTTGATTGAGGCTGGCCCATGGGACGTGTGGGTCACATGAGTCTTATAGGATCTTTTTCAGCAGTCGCCTAGCCACTCGGACTTTTCTGCTCTCGCACGACTGATCCCAATTATTTCACAGCTTCTAAGCTTACGCCGGAGTCGCTGACGGTTTGTTTGCCGGGCGGCCAGTTTTGTGACCATTGCCGGCAGAGACACCGTTGAAGGCATTGACCGTGGAACCTTGCATGCGGCGGGCAGGTTTGGGCCCAAAGTTGAAGGCAATGTTTTTCCACGTGTCACCGGGCTGGGCGCAGAGGCCAAGGGTGGCCGTGGGTTCGTAGCCACAGTGGACCATGCAATTTTCACAGCGTGAGTCGCGGGCCACTCCATCCACCACGCCATATTTTGACCAATCGGTGTCATCGAGGAGATCGGTGTAGCTGGCGTGATGGGCATCGGTCATCAAGTAGCAGGGGCCTTTCCATCCGCGAATATTGCGTGTGGGGATGGCCCATGCCGAGCAGGTCAACTCGCGCTTGCCAGCAAGGAAATCAAAGTAGATCGGGGTACCGAAAAGGGTGTAGCGTTTCCCCCATTCGGTGATGTCCTGGAACTTTTGTTTGGTGGCCTCACGGGTGAGGAAAAAGTTTTCGGGTTCGAGGTTCAGGCGTTTACGCATGTCTTCCTTGGCGGCATCGTAGTCGTAGCCGGGGGAAATCGTGTGACCGTCGATCCCGAGCCATGAGAGGTAATCGTACATCTGTTCGATTTCGTTCATGTCGGTTTCCTTATAAATCGTGGTGTTTGTGGCAACCTGATAACCGAGCACCTTGGCCATCCGCATGGCGGCGATGCATTCTTTGAAGACGCCTTCCCGTTCCACAATGAGGTCGTGGGTCCGCTCCAACCCATCGAGGTGAACATTCCAATACATCCATGCGGACGGGCGAATGGCGGGTTTCGAGGCGGGATTTTCGGATTTGGGGTTTTCGATCTCGCGGACCTGGTCGGCGGTGATCAACTCTTCGGAGAGCAGGACCTGGAGCCAACTGGAGATTTGGGGGCGCTTGGAGGCATCGACGATCCACTCCTGGGCCAGAAAATCCCGCATTTTTTTGCGCATAAAGACACCATTGGTGCAGATATAAACGATACGTTTTTGCTCAAGGAGTCCAGCGACCAACTCCTCAATGTGGGGATAGATAAGCGGTTCGCCGCCGCAGATGGAAATCATCGGGGCGTTACATTCTTGAGCTGCCGAGAGGCAATCCTCGAGTGGCATCACGTCTTTTAACGACGTGGAATATTCCCGGATTCGACCACATCCCGTGCAGGTGAGATTGCAGGTGTGAAGGGGCTCAAGTTGAAGGACAGTCGCAAATTTTTTGACGCCTTTTAGCTTTTTACCAACGATGGTGGCGGCAATCTTGGCGGTGAGTGGCAGTGGAAACCTCATGATTGCCTTCAAGAAGAGCATCCTTCGTGCCGGTGTCAAGCACCGGGGCGATGGAAATAGCCTTCCAATCTGTGAACAAGAGCCATTTCGTCTTTGCAAGGCGAGAGCTTCGCTGTAAATTCAAAGCCTCATTATGGCAGATTACGATTTGATTGTTGTTGGTGGCGGCCCGGCGGGATACGTGGGCGCGATCCGTGCGGCTCAGTTGGGCAAAAAAGTGGCGGTTGTGGAGCGGGATCGCGCTGGCGGAACCTGCCTGAACTGGGGATGCATCCCCACAAAGTCTCTCTTGAAGAATGCGGAAATCTTCCAACTCCTGGAACATCATGCCGATGATTTTGGAATCAAAGTCGAGGGCCTTTCATTTGATTGGACCAAAGTGGTCTCCCGAAGCCGCAAAGTTGCTGATCGTCTTGCCGGGGGCATTGAGATGCTCTTCAAAAAGAACAAAATCGATTACGTGCGTGGCGAGGCATCCATCCCGAAAGCCGGCGTGGTGGAAGTCACTGACAAGGACGGCAAAAAGTCTGAAGTCAAAGGAGCAAAGATTTTGGTCGCGACCGGTGTCATCACCCGGGAAATGCCGGGGTTCGCATTCAACGGCAAATCCGTGATCGGCAGCAAGCAGGCCATGGTTCTGGAGAAGCAGCCCAAAGATATTATCATTATTGGCGCTGGTGCGATCGGCATCGAGTTCGCCTACTTTTTTAATGCCTTTGGAACAAAAGTCACCGTGGTCGAGATGTTGCCAAATATCCTGCCCGTCGAGGACACCGAGGTCAGTGTGGCCCTCGAAAAATCGCTTTCCAAGCAGGGAATAACCCTGCTGACCGGCACAAAGGTCGAAAAAGCCGAGGCTTCGGACAAGGGAGTGAAAATCCAAGTGAGCGGCAAAAAATCAGAAACCTTGGAGGCGGAGGTTGCCCTGGTTGCCATTGGGGTGAGTCCGGTGATCCCTGGAGGGGTGAAAATTGGAACGGACGAAAAAGGATGGATCAAGGTTGATGACAACTATGAGACCAGCGTGAAGGGCGTTTTTGCTGCAGGTGACATCATCGGGCCTCCATGGCTTGCGCATGTGGCCAGCTTTGAAGCCGTGCAGGCAGTCGAAGGGATTTTTGGAGTTTCAAAACCAAAGAAAGTGACCGTCTTTCCGGGCTGCACCTACTGCCACCCCCAAGTCGCAAGCGTGGGGTTGACCGAACGCGCAGCCAAGGAAAAAGGTTTGAAGTTCAAGATCGGCAAATTCCCATTCCTTGCCAGCGGAAAAGCCCTTGCCGTCGGAGACAGCGAAGGATTTGTGAAATTGATTATCGGCGAACCCCACGGAGAAATCATTGGGGCGCACATCATCGGCGGAGATGCGACGGAAATGATTGCCGAGCTTGGCTTGGCAATCACTTTGGAGGCCACGGTGGACGAGATCACAAGCACGATCCACGCCCACCCGACCCTCATGGAATCCGTCCATGAGGCCGCTCACGCCGCAGGCGGACACGCCATTCATATTTAAACTGGATCGGTTGGGTGCGAATCCTTTCCGACGTCTCAGGATTGGTTTTGGGACACAAACCTATCGACCAGCAAAGTTGTTAATAAACAAACGTCTCCGCCGGAGCATCAGTGGGCACGACGGTCTCGGCCACGATGACAGGCACTGTCCTTCCGCCCTCAGTTGGGAAGGTCGCTTTACCAGACACCTTCACCCAGCTCATGTCTGGAAATGCTTCCGGTTGCAAAGCCCGGACGGTGATCGCCACGGGACGCGCATCTGCGGCGCAACACATCACAAACATTCTCACCAACGAGAATCGGTCGCCATTCGGGTTGTTTTTTCTGGCCGGAAAAAATTGCCCGATCACTTCGATCTCCTGGTTTTCAAAGTCCTGACGAATCCCGGGTTCGTTGGCGGCATACAGGAGGTCCATCGTGGAGGCCACGATTCGACCGTCATCACTTTTGGTCAGGTAGGACCCAAAGTCTGCCGCCTGCCCCGCCGGTCCGATGGAGCCATCCTCGGTGGGGAGTGGAGGCTCGGTGAAAGGCACGTATCCCGGAAGGTCGGTGATACTGTCCGCAAGCCCGCGATTCATCACGGCCACCGCTCCGAACTGGCTGGGAGAGATCATGACGGCTCCCAGAAGAGGAATGATCAGCAGGGCTGTGGTCAGCACCAGCCCCCATGACGATTTGGGACCATGGGCGGCGCCACAATCGTCATCACAACACTCGTCCTCCGCAGGAAAGAAAACTGTCCCGGCGGCCATCAGAACCAGAACGATGCCGGAAAAGACCGTCCACCCATGGAATCCGGGGTGGAGGTATGACGAGATCCTGCCGGAAAAATAAAACGAGAGCGCCACCACTCCCCAAACAGCAAGAGAAGCACCCTGAAAATATCGACGTGCGGAATGTGTCATAACCCAATCACAGAAAGCCTCACACAGATTAATCCAATCAAAACAAAAAGACCAACCGCCAGCCCCAAAATAAACCGTTTTGTAAACACCGAGCTGTAAATAAACACGAGCTTCAGATCCAGCATGGGACCAAAAACCAGAAATGCCAACTTGGCGACGGCTGGAAACGCCACAAAGGTGGCGGCAATAAACGCATCCGATGTGCTGCAAAGAGAAAGCACAAAAGCGAGTGCCATCATTGAAGCGGTGGCAAACCAGTCATTCAGCGCCAGGGGCAACAGAACCTCCTGATTCAGAGCCGTGCTGATTGCCGCAGAAACCGCCACCCCCAACACGAAATAAACCATCACATCCAAAAAATCCGAAACAGCAACATGCAGGGCGGCTCGGAGGCGGCTCAGCAGTCCAACCGGGTGGTGATGTGTGTGGCCATGATGATGCTCCTCATC
>JBGTAR010000013.1:0-3469 GCA_041749815.1 Terrimicrobiaceae bacterium | reverse complement strand
GATGGAGTCGGTGAGTGTGCGTTGGGAATCCGGTCCTGAGGCCAGCCCCCTTCCCTCGTGGGCTCCCGATCCGGTGGAACTTTCGGAAAATGCGGCTATTTTCGCGATTCCTCCCCGCTGGAAACGTCCGGCAGTGGATCAGCTTGTACTGACAGTGGTTTTTGATGACACCGAGGATGCCGGCCCGGTGGTAAATTGGTATCCGCCCAACAATGCCGCTTCGATTCCCCTTTCGGAAGGGCTTGGAGAATCTCCGACATCTCTGGGTTTGCATGCGCGCACCGTGCTGGTGCCACAGGAGCTGACAGAAAACGGCGGGCGGCTGGAGGTCTCCCTGGAGAGTCGGCCTGGCGGGTTGCGGAGTGTGACGTTACAGCCTGCCAGGGACGTGACCGTTGCGGTGGTCGGCACCGGCCTGCAACCGGCGGTTATCGAGCGGTCGCCTGATATTTTGACGGTGGAGGATGTTGATGGAGTCGAGCCGACACCATTGTCCGGCGACCTGAGGGATGGCGCGATTTTGGAAGCCGAATTAATTGCGCCCATTGAGCCATTTGACTCGGAGTTCGAATTTGTGGTTCCGGTTGAGGGCAAAGTGGAGGGGGCCGTGCTGCATGCGGAGGTTTTGGGTCTGGACCCGGGGTCTCGCGTCATTGTGGAAGTGAATGGCAAGACCGTCGGCGAGATGAACATTGCGACGTTCCGGTTGGATGACCCCGCTGTGACGATTGACGAGGACGGCTTTTTGATCCTCGCGGGATGGCGGAATCATTCCCTGTTTCTGCCAGCATCTTATTGGAAGCCCCTGGACAATTCGATTGTGATCCGCCTTCAGAATGCTCCCGGTCCGATTATCCGTCAGGTCTCGATCAAAAACGTGTACCTCCATCTTCGTTTTGGAGCGATGCCCGCCCAGCCAGTCCCAGATCAAACACCCCACTCCCAAACCGCCACCATCGACCCCCAGAACCCGGATGAGCCAAATTTTTACGCCGCCCCGGACTATATTCCCGATCCCGCTCCCTTGCCGCTGGTGGTCACGACGCCTCCGAAACCTGAACCGATCCTGCCGCTTGTGATTGTGAACCCTCCCAGCCGGAATTCTGGAACACCAGAAGATGATGTGATAGACTAAACCCATGAAAATTTCCGCCCTCAGCCGCCCACGCAAGCGATCATCCCGATTTTTTAGCTTGGGGGGGTATACCCTCGTCGAAATCATGCTCGTATTGGCGATCATTGCCGTGCTGGTTGGATCGGCGATTTACATGTTGGCAGGGAATCTGGACATTGCAAAGGAGCAGCGCGTTGAGAGCGATATTCAAGCGATCTCGATGCAGTTGCAAACCTACGAATCCCGGAATTACCGTCGTCCGACCACGGCTCAGGGACTTAAGGCACTTGTGGAAATGCCAACCTCCGAGCCCAAGCCCCGCAAGTGGAAGCAACTTCTCAAGGTTGTCCCACTTGATCCCTGGGGGAATGAGTATTTTTATCGCAATCCCGGAAAGATCAATCCGGAGGGCTTTGACCTTTTCTCCCTCGGGAGCGATGGGATTGAAAGCGATGACGACATCAAGCCTTAGCGCAATGCCGTAAGGCACTTCGCAACAAAAACCTGGGCTCAAAATCGTGCTAATTCAAGACTTAAGCGTGTGAAATCGAGCTCCGGTTACCCACGCGATGGAAGGAATGGCGATCCGTCGCCGCCCGTTGCTTGGCGAGAAAAAGTCGGCGGGCAGCGGACTGCCTCGCCCTACCCATGTCGACACGCGGAAGAACCGCCGCTCAGACAAAAAGCCTTCACGCTGCTGGAGGTAATTATAACCTTGGCCATTATTGGACTGATTGCGGTGGCCACCGTGCCGTTTATGTTCAACGCGGTGGACCCTGTGGACACGGCCGCCGAGGACCTGCGAACATTAAGCCGGGCCCTGCGGACAGAGGCCCTTCTTTCCGGGGAGCCCAAACAGATGGTTATCTCTTTGTCGGGCTTGAACATCAAAGGCGGGGAACGTGTGGCCAAAGTCCCCGAGGGCTGGTCGCTCGAAATCCGCCGCACCGGTGAAACCAAATTCCGAAAGCCGCTGAAGGGGGAAATTTGGGAATTTAACGGAGAGGGAATTTGTGAACCGATTGTCCTGCGCATGGTGGGTGCCGGGCGCACCTATGAAGTGGCGTTTGACCCGCTGACGGCCCTGGAACCCCCCGAAAGTCTGCCGTGACCCGCCGCCTCCAAAACCCGGCGGGCGGCTTCTCGCTTTTTGAAATCCTGATTGCTCTCGGGATTTTTGCGCTGGCGTTCATGGGACTGGCCCTTGCGCTTGACTCGGCAATCTCTGCCGGTTTGGAGGCCAGAAGCACGAGCCGCATGCGTGCGGAACTGGACAATCGCCTGGCATATAGCATGGCCCAACCTCCGGATCCCGGAGTCCCTCGTGTGATTGCCGCCAAAGAAAATCGCGGTGTGGAGGTGGAGGAAACCCTGGAGCCTTTCCTTGCCAAAAACCGGGAGGAGGAAGATTTGCCCGGCCTCTGGCTTCTGAAAATCAAAGTCACCATGGATGACTCCGAGCAGACGGCGGAAACCCTTCTTTATAATCCCTGATGCCCGACCGCACTCTCATTCGGAGCCGTTGTTGCGCCTTCACCCTCATCGAAACCGTTTTGGCCGTTGCCCTGCTCGGTTTGCTGGCGGGTGCGCTCTATGCGGTGACCCATGCCGCGCTTGAGGCCGCAAGGACCAGCATGGATGATCAAATCTGGTATGAGCGCACCGATGCCTTTTTACGGGCAACCCGCAAGGCTTTTCTGACAATGCCCGCCCGGGCAAAACTGGGACTGCGTTATGAGTCCGGTGGGGGTGCCGCAACTCCTGAAATCGTGTTTGCCGATGCGGGCTCCTATTATGGAATGGCGGCAACCAGCGGTGGGCAGGTGGTGCTGACAGCGCCGGCACAGGCCGATGGCACACGAACGTTTGGAGTGCTGAGGATCCCCAAAGGTGACAGCGACCGCCGGAGGAACCCCGGTCAGTGGTTTCCACTTCTCCCCAAGGTCGAAAAAGTGGAATGGGCCTTTTTGGTGGAGGGCGAATGGCGTTCAGAGTGGGAACTGGATGCGCCCCGTCCACCGCTGGTTCGTTTGCGTTTTGTTTCAGCGGATGGGCCCGAGGCCGAGCAGGAACAATTTTTCTGGCTGCCAACCCTCGTGAGTGTGCAGCAGGGGACGCCCAACCCGAACGAAGAGCCGCCGCCCACAGAGGAGCCTCCCACCCCATGAACCGTCAAAGCGGGATCGCACTTCCCATCGTGCTTTGGGGGATCGCTTTTTTGGCGGCGGTGGTTATTATGGTGGGCGTGAGAGTCAAAGAGCGCACCGACGAACAGAGCCATGCTGAGCGCTCTTTCCATGCCCGCGAGTTGGCACTGCGCGGTCTGGCTTTTGGTCGCCACCCCGGCATCAAGGA
>JBGTAR010000012.1:0-44541 GCA_041749815.1 Terrimicrobiaceae bacterium | reverse complement strand
GCAGGTGGGTCTGAACACCTTTATTGATCCTCTGAATGGTGGCGGACGACTCAATGAACGAACTCAGGAGAGCCTTGTTGAAAGAGTCGAGATCGATGGAAAAACATGGCTTCGTTACAAATCGATGCCCATCACCGTGGGTCTCATTCGAGCCACCAGCGCGGACACAAGGGGAAATCTGACCATGGAACGTGAAGGGCTGATCGGGGAGGTGCTGCCCATTGCCCAAGCCGCAAAAAATCATGGGGGCATCGTCATTGCCCAAGTCGAAAAAATCGTGAATCACATCGATGATCCCAAGTCCGTGCGCGTTCCCGGGATGCTGGTGGATTACCTCGTTGTGTCAGGAGGAAAAGAGCACGATCAAACCTTCGGCGAGATCTTCAATTCATCCTATGTCACGACGGGAGATGACACCAAGACGATACCACGGCTTGATTTTTCTGAGCGTCAGATCATTGGGACGAGAGCACTGCAAGAAGTCCGCGAAGGCGACATTGTGAATCTCGGCATTGGCCTACCGGAGACCGTGGCCATGGTTGCGGCACAAACCGGGAGGCTCAAGGATTTCACCCTCACGGTGGAAAGCGGCCCCATCGGCGGTGCTCCGGCATCCGGCCTGAGCTTCGGGTGCAGCCATTTTCCCGAAGCCGTGATCGACCAGCCGTCACAGTTTGATTTCTATGATGGAGGAGGACTGGATCTTGCCGTGCTTGGGGCGGTGGAGGTGGATGCCGCAGGAAGCGTGAATATCACAAGTTTTGCAGGACGGTTTGCCGGCGTTGGTGGATTCACCAACATTGCCCAAAGCGCCCGAAGGCTTGTGTTTTGCTGCACCTTTCGCGCGGGTGAAATCAAAATCTCGAAGGACGAGGACAAGCTGCGCATTCTGAGTGAGGGCCGCCATGCCAAGTTTGTGAAACAATTGCAGCAAATCTCTTTCCACGGCCCCTCGGCTCTGGCGCAGGGACAGGAAGTCCTCTTTGTGACAGAGCGTGCTGTCTTTGAGTTGAGCCCTGAAGGACTGCTCCTGATAGAAATCGCCCCCGGCATCGACCTCCAACATGACGTGCTTGATCAAATGGAATTTGTCCCGAGAATCTCTCAATCCCTGCGATCCATGCCTCTTCCCGTATTTTTATGAAAGCCGCACATATTGTTGCCTGCAAACGCTCACCCATCGGCCGATTTGGTGGGGGTCTAAAATCCTTTTCTGCCACCGACCTTGCCGTTGCCATTGCGGGGGCCGTGGTCCACGAACCCCTGCGCTCGGAGGTGGAGCAAGTGATTCTTGGCCAGGTCCTTCAAGCCGGATCCGGCATGAACGTGGCCCGCCAGACGGGGTGGAAGCTGGGCCTCCCGGAAAAGGCACCTGCCTTCACAGTGAACATGGTCTGTGGGTCTTCCCTCAAGGCCGTGGCATTGGGAGCGGATGCCATCCACCTTGGAGTAAATGAGCTTGTCCTCACCGGCGGTGTCGAGGTCATGAGCCGAGCCCCCCACTACGCCTCGGATGCCCGCTGGGGCAAAAAACTCGGTGATATCACCCTTCAGGATTCCCTCATGCTCGACGGATTGAGTGATGCGATGCTCAAGATCGGCATGGGCGAAACCGCCGAACGCATTGCCGACAAGTTCGGGATCAGTCGTGCCGAACAGGACGTCTTTGCAGCCCACAGCCAACAACTCGCTGAGGAAAATCGTTCAAAATTCCAACGGGAAATTGTCCCTGTGAGTGGGGCTGACGGAACCATCCAAGATGACGAACATCCCAGGGCCGGGACCACGCAAGAATCTCTCGCTAAACTGAAACCCTCCTTCCGCGCAGACGGCACCGTCACTGCGGGCAACGCCTCGGGCCTCAATGACGGAGCTGCCATGGTCCTGCTTGCAAGCGACGATGCAGTCACCCGCCTCAATTTAACTTCGAGGGCTCGTATCGTGGCCACGGCGGTGGTTGGGTGCGATCCGGCGCTCATGGGACTGGGACCCGTGGAAGCGATTCGCAGCGTCTGCCGTCGCTCGGACTGGAATCTCAACGAGGTGGAGGCCATCGAAATCAATGAGGCCTTTGCTGCACAAGTCTTGGGGTGCGCCCGCCTTTTGGACCTGGGCATGGCGAAGCTCAATCAGCGGGGCGGAGCGATTGCGCTTGGTCACCCCATCGGCGCAAGCGGAGCGCGAGTGCTGACAACTCTTGTCCATCTGATGGAGGATCAGGGCTATCAAAAAGGGATCGCGAGCCTCTGCATTGGAGGAGGCATGGGAATCGCCATGGCAATTGAACGCGACTCGTCATAGCAAAAAAATCAAACACCCGGCTCAGTAAGCAGGCATGCTAACTCAAGTCATGGAGGGCATGATCCGCGGGAACATCAACTCCGGCCCAAACATTTTTTGACGTCCATGCGACATCAGGTTCGCTCCAGAATGGATGCGCAGGCGGCAACCCCAACGGAAGAAATCCCGCAGTGGTAAGGTAAACACTGCCTGTGGTGATGTACCTCTCGGCCAGTCCTGGCTGGTTCCCGCCAAGGCCAATGGTCAGCCATCCATTTTTGTCGAAAGTTCCCTGGGCAGCCAGCGTCCGATCCATCACAGCGGTGAGCGCACACCGCGCTTGAGCCGGCGGAATCTCGTTTGGAAGTTCATCCCACGCGGCCATCAGCGCGAGATGGTGAAAGGCCCCAAACCGATACGCCAGAGACCGTCCAATGGGTGGAAAGCTTCCATCAGGCCCAATCAATCGTTCCTGAACCATGGCGTATCGCCGGGCCCTTTCCATCACGGTTGTGCGAAAGCTGACGCGATCAGGGTGGTCATTTTCCTCGAGCCGAAGAATTTCAAGCAACATCGGTTGGATCACGAAGCTATTATAATAGTCCCAATGAAAAAATTGGCCGTCGCCATAGGCTCCGTCGCCTTTGTACCATTCCTCGTGCTTCTGGATGGCGAAAGCCTGAACCCCTTCCCTGGCCTCTTCGCCGATGCTGGCAAGAAACGCCTCAATGATTGCTGGAAACAACAGCCAATTACAAAGAGGGGCGTTGTGATCGCGTGAGGCCTTCAAGGACTGGACAAGACGTTGACGAGTGACAGCATCCAAAGTTTCCCAGATCACATGACGCGAACGCATGAGCCCCAGGGCAAGGAAGGCTGCTTCAACCAGCGCCTGAGCGCCGAGGCGTGAATCCCCTTTGAAATTTAGAAAGTCCGGCGAGTGAGGGTCTGCCGCATTCTGAAGCGCCTTTTTGATCAGCGCGATGGTTGCCTGTTGCTGAGCGAATTCGTCGGGCGAAAGCCCCCTGGCCTCCAGCCACGGCGCGATCCCGGAAAACGAGCGGCAGAAAGCCTCCATTGGCGCACATACCGTGCGCTCTGGCCGTTGACCGTCGGCAACCGGAATGCTGGCCGTGAGCCGGTTTTCCGTCAACGCGGTGAAAACCGGGGTGACGATTCGTAGGAGTGTCCTGATCCAGTGAGTTCGGGTGGTGGTTAAGTCGAGGGATAACGCCACAGGGGATGGAACGCAGGTAAAAGCGCAGAGGGGACCAGGAATGAAAGGGGTTATAGCTTTGTTTGGAACGCCAGTTTGGCGTCAGCATGCTTTGATGGGTCAAACTTGGTAGCCAGCAAATACACTCCGAGGATCAATCCCGCAAAAAGCAGATCAGACATCAAGGAGTTGCGGAAAAACATCCATGTGGGCGGATAGCCGGGCAGACCGACGGTGAGGGCTTGCACCAAACCGGCAGCATTTTTTCCATAGGCCGGATTTCCAAGCCAACTGGCCGCATTGGTCACCAGATAAAAGAACAGGCTGTTGGCCAAAAGACCGGTAAGCAGAGGAACCGCCCCCCGACTCCCGCGCGAAGCCAACCACCTCCCGGTCACAACGGCAACACCCACACAGAGCCAGCCAGTGGCCGCTCCAACGCTCAACGCCGGATAACCGATCAACACCGCCAGAGCAATGTCTGAAATCAACACCGCCGCCAGAGGAACAAAAAATGCCAATGCCGAAGGAAGAAAGAATGCGCCGCAAAAGGCCATCGCCATCACCGGTGAAAAATTCGGCAGTTCCGGAAAATACGTCGCCGAAACCACCCGATACACGGCAGCCATCACAATCAATCCCGCCACCAAAATTGCCGCCAGGGACCGATTTTCATCATTTTGTAATTTCATGATTTTGTAAGATTATTAGAAAAACTTATAGATTAATTTTCCGCAAGGAGAAAAATGATGAATTTTCGGATTGCTTGTGTGGAAGGATTGGTGAATTCTGACGGGCTCTAATTTTTATGCCAAAGTCCATTGCCCGCAGCAAGACCAGAAAGTCGGTCGCAAAACGTTTTAAAGTCACCGGAACCGGGAAACTGGTTCGTTCCAAACCGGGGCGTCGTCACCTTTTGGAATCCAAATCCGCAGGTCGCAAGCGCAGGCTCGCGAAATCCGCGGTGGTTTCTGATAGTGACACCCCTCGGATCAAAGCCTGCCTGCCTTTCCACTAGGATCGGTCAAGCAAGAGATCTTCCCGACTGGCCGCGCGATAGGCGCGGCATGAATCGGAGCCGGTGAGTCGGAAGATCTTAACACCCAACCAACAACCGCTCCCAAGGAGACCCTCGTGCCCATCAACCGGCGGGAGGGTAACAAAACATGCCAAGAGCAACCAATGCGCCGGCCAGCCGCGCGCGCCGCAAAAGAGTGATCGATGCCTCGAAAGGATACCGAGGCCGCCGATCGAAACTGTTCCGTTACGCAAAAGACGCCCAGATGAAGGCCAAGACATGGGCCTACCGGGATCGCAAAAACCGCAAGCGCACGTTTCGTGCTCTTTGGGTCACCCGCCTGAGTGCGGCCGTCCGTGCCGAAGGAATCACCTACAGCCGCTTCATTGAAGGCCTCAAAGCCGCGAACATTCTTCTGGACCGCAAGGTGCTTTCAGATATCGCCGTGACCGACGAGCCAGCTTTCAAAGAGGTGGTCAATCTGGCAAAGTCTGCGCTCGAGAAAAAAGCCGCCTGAGGGTTTTTTGATGGGCGCATGTCCGAATGCCGCAAGCTTGAGAGCGCCGGTCCTGCTGCTGCGGGACCGGCTTCTCTGTGAGGTATTTCCCCTGAAACACCAAGGAGAGCCCCCTTATCAATCGGGCTTGCCTGAACCTGCCTGATGGACGAGCAACACATTGCAGAACTCAAGGAACGTGCTCTGACGCAAATTTCTGCGGCGGATGCTGATTCCTTGGATTCGGTGCGTGTGGGTTTGCTTGGAAAGCAGGGGGAGATCACGCGTTTGGGTGAGGGCATGAAAGGCCTCTCGAAAGAAGACCGACCAAAATTCGGGAAGCTTCTTAACGAGCTGCGGACGGTGACAACGCAGGCTCTCGAGGAAAAGCTGTTACGAATTCAAGCCCAGCGGGACGAGGCAGCGTTTGTTGGGTTGGATGCGACACTGCCCGGGGCGGCGCCCCTGCGGGGATCTTTACACCCGTTGACCCATCTTTTGACCCGGGCCGCCTCGATTTTTCGACGCATGGGATTCGCCATTGCCGATGGTCCCGACATCGAGACCGAGTGGCATTGTTTTGATGCCCTGAACACCCCCGCTGACCATCCGGCCAGGAATGAGCAGGACACCTTTTATTTGCCGGACGGCAGGTTACTCCGCTCGCACACCTCGACGGTTCAGGTGCGTGTGATGGAATCCCAGCCTCCCCCCGTTCGGGTGATTGCTCCCGGCGCAGCCTACCGGCGCGATGAGGTTGATGCCACCCACCTGGCCCAATTCACGCAGATGGAGGGACTGGCCGTCGGCCCGGGGATCTCGCTGGCGGATCTGAAGGGCACCCTCGAATTTTTCTTCCGTGAGCTTTTTGGACCAGGAACCGAAACCCGCTTCCGTCCGCACTTTTTCCCTTTCACCGAACCCAGCTACGAAATTGATATCCGCGCCGAAGCTCTGGGTGGAAAATGGATGGAGCTTGCGGGCTGCGGGGTGGTTGATCCTGCCGTCTTTGAAGCCATCTGTCAGAAACGCGGAGATCGTGCCTATGACCCGGACCTTGTCGGCGGCTTTGCCTTTGGCTTCGGGTTGGACCGGCTGGCCATGAATCTTGCCCGCATCCCGGACATCCGGATGCTCATCGAAAACGACCTGCGTTTTCTCAAACAATTTCCGGGATGAAGGTTTCTGTTTCATGGCTCGCTGAATTTCTCGACCTGCCGGAAGGCTCCGGCGTTCTCGAGGACGTGCTCACCAACGCCGGGTTAACCGTCGAGGGGGTTGAAACCCGCGGGGCGGATTTCCCGTATGTGGTCATTGCTCAAATTCTTGAATCCACCGCCCACCCCAATGCCGATCGGCTCAGTGTCTGTCAGGTCAACGACGGGAGCGCTCAACCCCGGCAGATTGTCTGTGGGGCCAAAAATTATCACGTCGGTGACAAAGTTCCCCTGGCTATGCCTGGTGCTGTTTTACCTGGCGACTTCAAAATCAAAACAGGCAAGCTGAGAGGCGTTGAGAGTCAGGGCATGCTGTGCAGCGCCAAAGAACTCCAACTCCCGGGCGATGACGCGGGATTGCTGATTCTGCCCGAGCACGCCTGCGTGGGAGCTCCCATCTCCAGCCTCTTCCCGTCGGACACCGTTCTGGAATTGGAGGTCACGCCCAACCGTCCGGATTGTTTGAGTCATCTCGGCGTGGCACGCGAAATTTCTGCCTTCACTGGTCGCCCCATTCGACTCCCGGAATGTCCGGATGTTACCGTCAATGAGGACGAAACGATTGAAGTTCTGGCGGCTGACGCCTGCCCTTTTTATTCCCTGCGCCGGATCACAATCCCCATCCAACCTCCCTCGCCCGACTGGCTCGTTGGACGACTCACAGCCATCGGCCTTCGCCCCATCCATCCCGTGGTGGATGTTACCAACTTCGTGCTCATGGAGCTTGGGCAGCCCCTGCATGCCTTCGACGCGGAGAAAGTGAATGGCCATATTCGTGTGCGGTATGCCGTGGAGGGAGAAAATTTCGCAGCGCTTGACGGGAAGACTTACACGCTGAATGGACACGATCTGGTGATTGCCGATGACAGTGGCCCGATAGCCCTGGCTGGCATCATCGGTGGAGCGGGTTCCTCCGTTTCGGAAACCACCACATCCGTGCTTTTGGAGAGCGCTTGGTTTGCGCCTTCCGGGATTAGGCGTTCCGCTCGGCGCCTCGGCATCTCCACCGATTCCAGCTACCGGTTCGAGCGTGGTGTGGACCCCCAAGGCGTCCTGCCTGCATCTGCCCGAGCTGCAGAACTGATCATCCATCATGCCGGAGGGGAAGCGACTGCCCTCGTGATTCAGGGAATCCTGCCTCCTTCAATTCCTCCTGTGCCGCTCAGGGCCTCTTATTGCAGTTCTGTTCTGGGCACCGAAATCTCTCATCATCAAATAGGTGAAGCGCTCACGGCCTTTGGCCTCACATTGGGAGACTCCGGGTTATGGAACATTCCCTCGTATCGCTCTGATCTCACGCGCGAGATTGATCTCATTGAAGAAGTGGCAAGACACGTTGGCATTGGTTTGATTCCTTCAAAATTTTCCGTCCTTCCTGCACCGGTGGGTGAAGCTGACAAAGTTTTTGATTTTGTGGCTTCGCTGCGAAGCACCCTCTCCGCACGAGGTTTTTCCGAAGCCCGGACAAGCACATTGATCTCGGCCGAACAGGCGGAAGGTTACCAAAACATCGTGCGTCTGCGGAATCCGCTTGGTGAAGACCAGGCCATCCTGCGTCCCGGCCTGGCCCCGGCCTTGCTGGCGGTCCTCGCAAAAAACCTCCGCTATGGCGAAAAATCGATCCGCCTTTTTGAGGTCGGCAAAGTTTTTCAAGAAGAGGGTGAGGAACTCATGCTTGGCCTGGCAGTAACCGGTCCAGGTCAGCCGCCTCATTGGCAAACCCCATCCCCCGCCCCACTCGACCTCTTTGGGGTCAAGGGGCTTCTCGATTTTCTCTCCTTGGAATTTGGGGCCTCCGTTCCCGACGCACGCTGGATTGTCCGTTCAGACCTCTCGGTGACCAATGATTCTGCCGGCTGGCTTGGTCAACTCTCTCCGGCTTTGGGTCGTGCGATTGATGCCACCGATCCCGTCTTTGTTGTGGAAATCCGACTTCGCCCGCTCATAAAAAGGGCGGCGGCGGGACCTGTCGCCTATTTCCCCATCGCCGAGTTTCCGGCCACGAACCGCGATATCGCCATCGTCTGCCCGCTCTCTCTGACCTACGCCACCATCGCCAAAGAAATTACCTCCGCGCAGGAACCTCTGCTGGCCTCCATTGAAGCCTTCGATGTGTTTCATGACCCCACAGGAAACAAACTGCCTGCGGACTCAAAATCGCTCGCGATTTCCTTGACATTCCGCTCCCCTGAGAGGACTCTCAATACCGAGGAAGTCAACGCGGCAACAGACCGCATAAAAGCCCACTTGAAATCGGCCCTTGCCGTCGGCTTCCGCGAATAGTTCTTCCACCAATTTAAAAATCTGTCGCCTGTTTTGACAGATTTCGAATTTGCCCTGCTGTGTTCGCGATTGCTCGGTGCAAACCCCGAACCGATAATTAAAAATCGTCCCGGAGGCTTGTTGGGTCGTGGCAATGATACGCCTTCACTGGAAATCAGCGTCACGGTTCATGGTCATCCACTCTCATCTTGAGGGAACGGGACATGTACCGAAACGGCACAAGTGGGGCATTTCTTTCAACAAAAAAGCCGGTCGTGTGATACGACCGGCTTTTTTTGTGAATGGCTTCAGGATCAATGATCCCAACTCAAATCACCAAGGACTGCGTTGGGAATCCCTTGCGTAGTTATAACGGCTTTCCCAACCGAGCTCAGGTGGAAATTCCGTGTAGCCAGAGTTGATCCAAGGGATATCGCTTTTGTAAGGGGGTTTGTAAGTGCCTTTTTGCGTCGGGAATGGGAAAAGGGCGACTTCATAAACCCCATAACCCAAGCGGGCAAATGAGCGACCGATGCCGCGCACCAGACCATAACCAAAGGCCGCGCTGTTTCCGTCGCTGTAATTCACAGCCGCCATGGAATCGAGAAGTTCCGTTGGTCCAAACAGAATGTTGCTGACGCCACGTCCAAGCTTCCGTGTGGGACCGTAATCCGCTCCGGGGGGTGCTTGGATGTCAGCCATGACCAGGCTTGAGGTAACCAACGAGATGACAAGGAGGGTGATAGCTTTCATAGAGTGTTTTCAACATTTATTCACAATTGCCCGATCACAGGCAAGAACTTTTGTTGGCTTTGCATTGAGCGGAATGTGATTGAGAGCGGTTGAGGCTGCTCATCCCGGCAACGCTGGCTTCCAGCCAGCAACTCTTCTTTTATTCACCCCCTGCTTTTAATCACACCGGATATTGATAATGGGGTATGATTTTTGCGCCATGGCTGGCGAGTGGCACTTGACTCAGATCGATAAAAAATCCCGTGATTTTTTGCAGTTTTTCGCATTTTGACTTGTCGTGTGATGAAAATCTGATATTTCAAATCGTTCTGCCGAACTCCCTCGGTCCGTTTCCAGCGTATTCACCCGCATCGGTCATGGCCATATTGGGATGCGCGCAGTCCCTTGAAACCATGCCACTTTTGAATTTAGCCGCTGCACTTACCATTGATGCTCCCAATTTCGGGCAGAAACACCTTGGGGTCGATTACTTGGAGTGGCTCACCAATTCGATTTTTGTCAGCCTTTTGGTATCCGTGGCGGTGATTCTTGTGGCCCGCAAAGCCACGCGTCAGATGGCGCTTGTTCCTGGACCTTCTCAAAACATTTTTGAAGCGCTTGTGGAATTTCTTCATGAGTCCATTGAGAGCATTGTGGGTAAACATATGGTTGGCCGTGTGTTTGGGTTTTTGGTGACACTTTTTATTTTTATTCTGTTCTCAAACTGGTTTGGCCTGCTCCCCGGCGTCGGTTCCGTTGGATGGGGTCATCAGACTCCGACGGGGTTTGAAGTCTCGGTGCCCCTGCTGCGCCCAACCACGGCGGATTTAAACATGACCCTCGGGATGGCTCTTGTTTTTATGGTGCTCTGGGTTTACTGGACGCTTTCCGAGGTTGGTTTGAAAGGATTTCTTGAACACACCTTCGGGCCAAAAGGGGGGTTGCAGGGCTTCATCAAATTTCTCCTGATCCCCATCTTCTTCTTTGTCGGCATCATTGAGATCGTTTCCATTCTCTTCCGCCCCGTGGCACTTTCCCTGCGTTTGTTCGGCAACATTTTTGCCGGTGAAAATTTGCTGACAACGATGATTGGCATTGGCAAGCAGGTGGGACTCCCCGGTTGGGCCGCCTCGATTGCTTCCGTCACTCTTCCCATTCCGTTTTATTTCCTTGAACTCCTTGTCGGCCTGCTCCAAGCCACGGTGTTCACTCTCCTTTGTGCCGTATATATTCAGCTTTCCACCAGCCACGAGGAAGACGAAGAGCACTGACACTTTTCCGCCGGGACCGTGGCAAAGACTGCGGGCGGCGGAAATCCCAACAACATAAATAATATATCATGAACTCACTCGTAATCGCAGCAGAAGCCGCAGCAGTCGCTGGCGGAGTCACTGGCAACCTTGGTCTTGCCGTCGCAGGAGCCGGAGCCGCCATCGGCATCGGCATGATCGGTGCCAAAGCCGTTGAGGCCGTCGGCCGCAATCCCGGTGCATCCGGAAAAGTGCTCACCTTGAGCATCATCGGCATGGCCTTGGCAGAAGCTATCGCCATCTATGCCCTGATCATGACGCTCATCGGCAAATAATCATACAACCCTCGGGGAGGCGGTCTTCCAAGGCCGTCTCCCCAACCTTCCCATCACATGGACGCATTTGGTCAAATTTTCAGCACCTTCGGAGTCACGCTTCCGAAATTCATTGCTCAGGTCATCCTTTTCCTGATCGTTTATTTCATCCTGAGCAAATACGCATTTGGACCCGTGCTTGCGATGCTTAATGAGCGTCGTCGTCGCATTGAAGAAGGTCAGCACAACGCAGAAAAAATCAAACGCCAACTCGCTGAAGCTGAGTTACGTTACCAGGAAATTCTTCGCAAAGCGAATGAGGAAGCTGGCAAGCTTCTCGAAGAGGCCCGCCTTAGCAGCGAACTCCACTCACAGAAATCCGCCCAACAGGCCATCAAGGAAGCCGAAGGAATCATCCACCGTGCTCAAGAGACCATCGAACTCGAACGAGGCAAGATGGTTTCTGAAGTCAAAAAGGAACTCATTGGCCTCGTGGTCGATACCACAGCCAAAGTGACCGGTAAGGTCCTGACATCGGATGACCAAAAACGTCTATCGGATGAGACCGCCCGTCAGCTTGCCTCATGAAGATCAGTCGCGAATCCCGCAAACTCGCAAGAGACCTTTTCCGACTTGCCACGGAAGACGGCAAGCTCGATGCCTCGCGGATTTCTCAAATCATCACCGGGCTCACCGAGTCGAAGCCCCGGGGATATTTTGCGGCCCTCAAAGAACTCACCCGACTCGTCCGGCTCGAACTGGCACGGCGTCATGCCACAATCGTCAGTGCCGTTCCATTGCCCCAAGCCTCCGCTGAGGCGATCGCCAAAACAATTCATTCCCAGTTTGGTGCGGATCTCACCACCTAATTCCGGGTTTCTCCCGACCTGATCGGCGGTCTGCGCATCCAGATTGGCAGCGATGTTTGGGACGGCAGTGTCCTCGCCCGCCTCACCAAACTCAGAAGCCAAATCTAACGGCCACATTTTATCCATCTCTTTACCCATCCAATAACACAGCCATGAGCACCATTCTCGAAGAACTCGAAAACAAAATTCACTCCATTCAAAGCGGATCGACCACAAAGACCAATGTTGGGACCGTCCGGGAAATTGGTGATGGTGTTGCCAAGATTGAAGGTCTGAGCGGTGCCATGCTCAACGAGATGTTGGACTTCGGAAACGGACTCTTCGGATTGGCCCTCAACTTGGAGGAGACCGAAGTGGGTGCCATCATTCTTGGTGACTACACCGGTGTGAGCGAAGGTGATGAGGTCAAGACGACCGGACGCCTGCTTTCTGTGCCTGTTGGAAAGGGACTCCTGGGCCGTGTGGTTGATGCTCTGGGCCGGCCTCTTGATGGCAAAGGTCCGATTGACTCCAAACAATTTTATCCTGTCGAAAAAATTGCTCCAGGCATCATCAAGCGCAAAAGCGTGAATCAACCGGTCCAGACCGGAATCATGTCCATCGACGCGATGATCCCGATTGGGCGTGGTCAGCGTGAGCTGATCATCGGCGACCGTGCCACTGGCAAAACGACCATTGCCATTGATACCATCCTCAACCAAGCCAAGATCAACAAGGAAGGTGAAGCCACGGGAGATCCCAACTTCCGGCCGATGTATTCCATCTACGTGGCCATCGGTCAAAAGAATGCCACCATCGCCCGCGTGGTCGGCGTCCTTGAGGAGCACGATGCTCTCAAATACACGATCATCGTGGCCTCCACGGCCTCCGATGCCGCCACCGATCAATACATTGCACCATTCTCCGGAGCCTCAATGGGGGAATGGTTCATGGACAATGGAATGGATGCGCTCATTGTTTTTGACGATCTTTCGAAACACGCGGCGGCATACCGTCAGGTTTCCCTTCTCCTCAAACGCCCATCCGGACGCGAAGCCTATCCTGGTGACGTCTTTTATCTCCACAGCCGGTTGTTGGAACGTTCCGCCCGACTCAGCGAGGCTGCCGGCAATGGTTCACTCACCGCCCTGCCCATCATCGAAACACAAGCTGGAGACGTTTCCGCCTACATCCCCACCAATGTGATCTCGATCACGGATGGTCAGATTTATTTGGAGACGGATTTGTTCTATTAGGGCATCCGTCCGGCCATCTCGGTTGGACTCTCGGTTTCTCGTGTGGGTTCTGCCGCTCAGATCAAAGCCATGAAGCAGGTTGCTGGAAAAATCAAAGGCGACCTTGCCCAATTCCGTGAACTCGCAGCCTTCGCACAGTTCGGAAGTGATCTCGATGCCCGCACGAAAGCCCAGCTTGATCGTGGTCAGCGCATTGTGGAACTCTTCAAGCAACCACAATACCGGCCTCTCGAAGTTCAGCTTCAAGCCGTCATGATCTGGGCCATGCAAAAAGGCTTTTTTGATGATGTGGCCGTTGAGGACGTCAAGACCTACCAGAACAAGCTGCAGGACTACCTCACGACCCGCAAAGAGGACCTCCTCAACAAAGTGCGTGCGAAAAAACAGTTCGACGAAGAGATCGAAAAAGAACTGACCACAACGATCGAAGAATTCAAAAAATTTAACGTTTAGTCCATGGCTTCCCTTCGCGACATCCGCCGACGCATTAAGTCGGTCAAAAACACTTCGCAGATCACCAGAGCGATGCAGATGGTGGCTGCCTCGAAGATGCGCAAAGCCCAGCAGGCCGCGATCGCAGGACGTCCGTATGCCATCCTTCTCAACAAGGTCCTGGTTTCTTTGCGAGACCGGGTGGATCACAGCATGCACCCCCTTCTCGCCGAACGCGAACCCGGCGGCCGTGAACTCGTCATTCTCCTCAGCACCGACAAAGGACTCTGCGGTGGTTTGAATACCAACCTTGGTCGGGAAGCCCTCACCTACGACAAAGAGAAAACCGATTTTGTTTCGGTTGGCCGCAAAGGCACCCAACTGCTCGTTCGAACCGGTCGCAAAGTTGTGGCGGAGTTTCCCTTCAAAGACCAGCCGACCTCTCTGGAATCGAAGAGTATCTCAAAATTTGCGATGGAGCGTTACCTTTCCGGCGAAGTGGACCGCGTGACCGTGTTGTTTCCACGCTTTGTCAACACCCTCAGCCAGATTCCCACGGCCATTCCCATTCTTCCCATCACCAGCTTGGAAGAGCTGGGACTGCAGGAAAAAGAGGAGATCAGCTCCGATGATTCGACCCTGTTGATCGAACCTGATCCCTACTCCGTTCTGGATGTTATCCTTCCCTTCTACGTGCATTTTGAGCTTTTCCAGATGCTGCTCGGCACACGGGCGTCTGAACACAGCGCCCGGATGGTCGCGATGAAAAGCGCGACAGACAACGCCAAGCAACTCGTCAAAGACCTTACCCTCGAATACAACAAGGCCCGCCAGGCATCCATCACCAACGAAATTCTCGAAATCGCAACCGCCCAACTCTCTCTCAGCTAAATTTTTATCATCATGAGCACCAAAGGAAAAATCGTTCAAGTCATCGGCCCCGTTGTGGACGTGGAATTCAATCCCGCCGATGGACCCATCCCAAAAATCTATGACGCCCTCAAAATTGATTTCGTGGCGGATGGTGTCACCAATCACCTGACTCTGGAAGTTCAAGCCCATCTTGGCGAAAGCTGGGTGCGTGCCATCGCCATGAGTTCCACCGAAGGATTGCAGCGTGGAGTGGACGTGACCAATACGGGCGCTCCGATCTCCGTGCCTGTGGGAGAAGGCGTCCTTGGTCGTATCTTCAATGTGACCGGCGAGCCGACTGATGAGCGTGGTCCCGTGACCTTCACCAAAAAATACCCGATTCACCGCGCAGCCCCTCCCCTGCTCGAACAGGACACCAAACCCTCGATCCTCGAGACGGGAATCAAAGTCATCGACCTGATCTGTCCCTTCACCAAGGGCGGTAAAGCCGGAGCGTTCGGTGGTGCCGGCGTCGGCAAGACGGTCGTTATTCTTGAACTCATTAATAACATCGCCAAAGGCCACGGTGGTTATTCCGTGTTTGCCGGTGTGGGCGAGCGCACCCGTGAGGGCAATGACCTCTATCATGAAATGAGTGAGGCAGGCGTCATCGTCCAAGACGACCTTGCCAAATCCAAAGTGGCCCTCGTTTACGGCCAGATGAACGAACCTCCCGGTGCCCGTCTCCGTGTGGCTCTCACAGCCCTTGCGATGGCCGAGTACTTCCGTGATGAAAAAAATCAGGACGTGCTGCTCTTCATCGACAACATCTTCCGGTTCTCTCAAGCGGGTGCCGAGGTATCCGCTCTTCTCGGACGAACCCCCAGCGCGGTCGGTTACCAACCCACCCTCGCAGCGGAAATGGGAAATCTTCAGGAACGGATCACTTCCACCACCAAGGGGTCGATCACATCCGTGCAGGCCGTTTACGTGCCCGCGGACGATTTGACCGATCCGGCACCGGCAAATACCTTCGCCCACCTGGACTCCACGATCGTGTTGGAGCGCTCCATTGCGGAATTGGGTATCTACCCGGCCGTGGATCCTCTCTCTTCCACCTCGAAAGCCCTCTCGGCCGAAGTGGTCGGTGAGGAACACTACAACGTGGCCCGCGGTGTGCAGAAGGTGTTGCAGCGTTACAAAGATCTCCAGGATATCATCGCCATTCTCGGGATGGATGAACTCTCGGCAGAGGACAAACTCACCGTCTATCGTGCGCGCAAAATCCAGCGTTTCCTGAGTCAACCTTTCCACGTGGCCGAAATCTTCACAGGCACCCCCGGTCAATACGTTTCCATTCCGGAGACGATCCGCGGCTTCAAAGAAATTCTCGAAGGCAAACATGATGATGTGGCCGAACAGAATTTCTACATGAAGGGCGGTATTGACCAGATCGTGTCCTGACCTCTGATTCAAAACCCAATCATCACGAGCCCAATATCTCATGCCCATGCTTCTTGAAATTGTGACCCCGGAGTCCAAAACCTTCTCCGATCAGGTGGACAGCGTGGTGGTACCCGGCGTGGATGGCGAACTGGGCATTTTGCCCGACCACGTCGGTTTGCTCACCCAAATCGAACCGGGCGAGTTGCGGGTCTCACAAGGGGGGACCGAACTCATCCTGGCGGTGGGGGCGGGATTTGTGGAAGTTCAGGCCAACAAGGTCTCCGTGCTCACAGACATGGCCCTTCGCGAGGACGAAATCGATGAGTCTGCGGCCGAGGAAGCCATGCAGCGTGCGGAGGCCTCCATGCGCGATGAAAAACTCTTCGGGGAAGATCACGCCGCCGTCCAAGCCTCGCTCCAAAAATCCCTCGCCCAACTCAAAGTCAAACGCCGCCGCAGACACTAAGGGAGCCAGTTGACATTTGGTGCTTAGTGGTACCCGCCTCACTCGGTTGAGGCGTGGAAGCGCAGTGGTCGTAGAGTGAACGCAGAGCCAGCCGGATATTACCCCGATAGCGGTCCCAGAGCGCGTCGGCATCGAAGGGATGGCTCGTCAATTCGGCGATCAGCCCGGCAAGGAGTTGCGGCGATGACCTGCACTCCATGAGCGTGGGAAGCCGACCGGGGCGATGGGTGGTGATGATGAGGGTCTTTGCATGGGTCGTGAGCTTCCGGGCCTCCTGCCAGCCCCACCAGCCCAGTTGCTCCGCGCTGTCGAGGAAGATATGTTGCGACCCGGAAATATTTTTGCGCTGATCTGATGTCAGGCGGTGCTGGCGATCTTCCAGCTTCACAAAGCAGGTGGAGGAGGCTTGCGACTGGAATCTTTGTTTCCATTCCAAAAGCAATGTCGTTTTGCCATGACCCTCAGGACCGATGATGGCCCCGCGACCCTGATGGGCGTGCAGGCGGGTTGTGAGGATATCCCATGAAAATCCCTCGGCGCGATAGGGCAGAGCGTCCACACATTCGCTTCGGAAGGGATTGTGGCGAGCCTTCATCTTTTCCAGAACATTTTTTTCTTCTGCGTGTCTGCAATCTGGAGCCATTCCTCGCGCTGGAGATCGAGTTCTTTTCCGCCGGTCGCGATAAGGAGATCAATGGCCTTTGACTCGCCCGGTTCCAAGACCAATTCCAATCCCCACATCAGCGAGATCAGGCGACCCGAGAAACTGGGCGGAAAGTCTGGAGCTTGCAGGACAAAGGCCCGGCTGTCCTGTCGTTGGGGCATGTCAAAGACCTGTTGCTGAACGGTCTCCGAGTCACGGTCGCCTTTGCCCTTGGTGTGCCAAAACAGCCGGAGCTCCGCCCGGCGCGGCGGCTTTTGATTACTCCATGTGACCACGCCCTCAATTGTTTCTCCCGGCTGGTAGGTGGTGCGTTCCAGACGGATTTCAGCGCTCATTGAGTTCCTCCCGTCACGGTGACAGAAAATTCCTCATTGAGATCCGGCCATCTCTGAATCTCTCCGCGGACTTTGATGGCCCATACGACCTTGTTGTTCGAGGCGATGAATGTGGGCATGACATCGACCGGCAATGCCCCCTTCGCCTCCCCTTGTGTCATTTCGAGCGGGGATTCTGTGTCAGCAAGGGGAACTCGGAAAAATGTTTCCTTGTCAGTGTAGTTGGAAGTCCCGCGGCGATAGGTCGCCTCCTCGCGTCCCTCCAGGTAAATAAGAAACCGCTGCACGCGATGGACCGATCCCCTCAAGGTCCACGAGACTTCCACAGGCTGGCCGGGCACGAGCACCGGCGGATTGATCTGGATCTCGCAGCGGGGATTCCACAGGGCCATGATTTGATAGAAAAATCCCGCCACGAGACCGAGCCCCACGGCCACAAAAGGCACCATAAAAAGCGTCAAGAACCAATCCGGGCGTCCCCTGGAAAAGCCGTGAACCACATCCGACACAAACACGGAAACGATTCCATTCCAGAACAACGCGACAAGCAAAATCTCGAAAACCTTCATGCGTGGTGAGGCCGCAGGTTTGAGGGTCTGACTGCCACGTGCAGAGAGTCCTGCCGAGCTCCCCGCCTGCGGTGTTTTTGCCGCCTGGATCATGACCAGGATTCCCGCTCCCATAAATGCCAGTGGAATCAATCCAAAGAGAAACGACCAGCCGGGACCCGGTTTGAGCACCACCTCAGTGGGTTTGGTGGGATTCACATAACAGACCGAGCGCTGACCCGGCGGATACTGGCTCACGACCTCGGCTTTGGTGTCATAGCCGCTGGAAGATCCGCCAAAAAGCCGGTACCGGTTCGACTTGTATTCCTTTCCGTCGACGGAGTATTGATACAGAATATCGACGCTGTAGGTCGTGCCGTCCGAGTCGGAATGGGATTTCACCCTGCTGGAAATGACCGTGCACGGGGTCTCCTTCCAGGTGGTGGAGGAGATCGACCGGGCAAGCGTGGGCAGAAACCAGAACGCAAGGATCCCTCCTCCGACAAGAGTAAAGATCGCTCCCAATACCCAGGGAGCCCCCCCCTTCGCACGCTTTCCTGCCTGTGGACTCAAAGTGCCCGATGTCTTGTCCTTCCCGAACCATGCTCCATAAATCCCGCCCGCCCCAACCACAACAAAAACCAGGGGAATCAAAATAAACAGTCCCACCCAGAAATCCGCTCTTTCGAGCACCGCCTGGCCGGGGTTCTCGGGGTTCACATAGCATGTCCTCACAAGCCCAGGCGGGAGTGCGGCCACCGAGCTCTGTGCTTTGTCGTAGCTGCTGTAAGTCTGACGCGTCAGCGAAAGTTGGTCCGAAACGTGGGATTCACCCTGCCACTCGTATCGGAATTTCACCTCGGCAAAATACGGCGAGTCACTGCTCGTCGACTCGCCCACACTGCTGGAGACAATCGTTGCGGACACCGGCTGCCATTGATACGCCGAATACGACTGGATCACAAAGTGCCCAATCAGCCACGTAAACAACAACCCCATCCCGAGAAAGAGCGAAAAAAAGACCGTGATGCCAATCTTACCGAATACCCCTGCCGGGCGACCTGACTGATTCCCAAAGGAAATTCTCATGCGCTTGGGATCGTATCCCAGCAGACTCAAATGGCCAGCCCGTTGGTAAAAAATCCCTCGCCCAACTCAAAGTCAAACGCCGCCGGGAGCATTAGCCTCATCAGGGTTGCTCAACCCTTCGCAATTCCTTGCTGCCGATTTTTTTGCAACAGATTTTTCTTGTGTCACAACCTGTTGCTTGTCATTTTGCATCCTTTTACTAAAACCTGCATTTATGAAGCACTTATATCGGTCTTTCCTAGCGGGACTCCTCCTGCTCACGCCCACGCTTTCCAACGCCGCTGCACTAGCCTATTACGGCTTTGAGGAGAACCTCTCGAATAGTTTGCCCGGTTTTAGCCTGACAGCCTTTAACTATGATGGTTCGGGAGCTTATACCCCCCCCACAGCTGATTACGCGACCGAAATGGTCTTCGGTATAGAGAAGACCGTGCTCAACCTCACGGACTTGCAGGGGTTAAATCTTGATGTTTCGGCCCTTGCCAACAAAACTGACTACACCATCGTCATGGATGTCCGCTCATCGCAGGTGAGCGACTATAACAAGCTCATGTCACTCGATGGGGGATCCTCAGATTCTGGGGTATATTTTTACGATGGCAAAGCGACATTTTATCCTTTGGGTAGTGGCGGTCCGACGATTGCTCCCAACGAGTGGGTGCGGATTGCCTTATCCTACGATGGCACGACGATGAACCTTTATAGCGGCGACCCCGACAGTTTCGCGCTCGCCAGCACCGGTCCTGCAGATAGCTACTACACTCTTGCTAACACCCTTCAATTTCTTGTGGATGACACGCATACCGGTCGAAGCGAAAATGATGCGCTGCAAATATCCGGCCTTTGGCTCTATGATACTCCACTGACGTTAGAAAATGTCGGGGACCTTCCCGCGCCCGAACCCACCACCGCAAGCATGCTTGCCTTGGTGGCACTATTCGGATTGGCAAAACGCCGCTGGCGCTGAACGCGGAAGACAGCTAGGAAAAGATTCTTACTGCGGCTCTCTATAGGGTAGTTCAGGAAACTGAATGCCCTTACTCGCTAGGGTTTATTTCCTGCATCGTATTGATAATATCCGAGTAAGCGGATGACCAGGCATTCCGGGACGCCGGGTGGAGGCTGCCAAAGAACTCTTCCAACGTGCCGAGGAGCACGGTGCCGCCCAAGGCCAAATGTTCGCTGCCAATACCTCTTTCCGCATGGAAGGCTCCCAAATTCCGCAACTCCCCCGCAATCCTCTCCGGCTCTCCCAAGTGATCAACCGCAAGCGACAGGGTTTTCACCAGTTTGGCACCCATCATCTCCATGTCCGTGTTTGCAAAAAAAGCTGATGTTTGAGGCGCGGTCGCAAATAGCTTCTCATAAAATAGACGGGCAAACTCGGCCGAGCGATCACGCACTTGGTCAAACTCCCGCTGGACCAAGGTGGAAGCGTCATTGGCCAATAGACCTTTGACTTCAACGATTTCGGATTGAGACCCCCAGCCCTGCAGGTTGGTCGTGTGAGTTCTTCCAATCTCAAGAAATGGGGCCACGTGCTCAAGAAGCTCCTTGGAAGCCAAGATCGGGTGTCCAATTTTTTTGGTTTGTTCTTCAATTCGGCTCGCCCGATTCACCGAGTCCCCGAGGACCATGCGTTGTTTTTGGAGAGGGTGTCCCGCCTCCCCAACCACACACGTCCCAATGTCCAAACCAATGCCACACTCAAAGCGCTGGCCGAAGCTTTGCTCCAGCCACTCATTAAAGACTTCCAGCCGCTCCACGATCCGAACAGAGGCCCGAACGGCATCAAGGCAGAATGCTGTCGGATCGGTGCTCTGCAGTCCAAAGAGCGCAAGGAATCCATCGCCCAAATATTGATTGATGTGTCCGCGATTCGCAAAAACCGGCTCGCAGGCTTCGCGAAAATATCGATTCAAGACATAGATGACATCCTGGGGAAGATGGGCTGAGGCAAATGGGGTGAACCGCCTCAGGTCACAGAACATGACACAAAGCGTCCGCTCCTCGGCATGTCCATCCGACTCCTGCTCAAGTTCCAAGCCGGAGGGCTCCAGAATCACACGCTCCAGCGTAACATCCCCACTCACTCTGGTCTGGCAGGCCAGCCGGACTTCGGGAGGAAGGTTATGACGGCTAAGAACCTCGGCCTCGGCGGCTTCATGATCAGAAAGGTGGTTGGCTCCATGGATCACACGCACCCGGCAGGTCGTACAACGAGCACGTCCATGACACTGATGGTAATGCGGCACACCTGCTGCCATGGAGGCATCAAGGATGGAGCCTCCCTCTTCTGGAGCCGGAATCGAACAAGCCAGAGCATCGGAGAAGTGAATCATCAGTTTCTCATCTCAATAGGGGGACGGCCCAAAAATTTCAATCTCAGATGCGCGAGAGGCCTCCGAAGGGTTGTCATTAAAAATGGTTGAGGGCTCTCCTATCGGTCCCCTTTGGAGAGATGCATCACACCGGCTTCTGACAATAGTTCCTTCTGGCGCGTGAAAGCAGTTCTTCATCCGAGGCCGAAGCGCCTTCCTTCCAAAAGTGTTCCCGTGACGCCTCATCCAACTGCGAGGCCAGCATTTCCATATCACGATCATGGTCTGTGATTTCATCCAGGGTGAGTTGTGACCCCATCCGATCCCGCATCGCGGCGGCCCCGCCGAAGAGCCAGGCCGCACGGTCCAGTTCCTTGGAGGCCAACGCGGCGGTTGCAAACGTCTCAATCACGTAGGGAAGAATCCAAGTGTTCCCAAGGGATTGAATGATGGAACTCCACTCGCACAGGGCAGCCTCCGCACGTGGAATATCATTCTGGGCAATCGCGGTACGGGCAAGCCCCCAAAGAATGAGACCAATAACCCATTGATCGCCCAGCGTGCGGTACATGCCGATGCTTTCTTCAGCCAGGGCTCGGGCGGAGGTCAGTTCTCCCCGGTTCATGGCCACTCGTCCCAAGCCACTCAAAGATAATGCCCGCAACGACAAACTCCCTGTCTCGGCGGCAATCGACAACCCATGACGGAATCTTGATTCTGCAGAATCGATGCGACCCTCGCTGCGGTCCAAAAATCCAAGGAAGGCATGACAACTTCCCGAAAGATTCCGATCCCCGGCTTCCGTAGCCAAGGCCTCCGACTTGGCAAAAAGTTTGGCAGCCTCTTGGTAAGAATCCATGGCCCAGGCCAGGCGGGCCGCACTGGCTGTGGCTTGGGCACGCAGACCGGCAGGCGCCTCGAACTCGCGGTCAAAAACCTGGAAAAACAACTGCCTGGCTTCTGTTAAGAATCCACGAACTTCCAACGGACGGCCAAGGGCAGCCAAAAAACGAATGGCTTCTACATGGCGCGAACAGGCCAGGCTCCATCTCACAGCCGCTTCAAAGTTAAATACATCGTCATTAAAAGCCTCGAGCCATTGCTTTTGGTCGGACCCAAAATAATGAGGCGCAGCTTCCTCCGCGGCTGTTAAAAAATATTCCAAATGACGGTCTCGAAATTGGTCCTCGGTCCCGGACTCTTTGAGCTTGTTGCGAGCGTAGTGCCACACAGATTCCAGCATCGTGTAGCGCCGGGTGCCGAGCTCTGTTTCCTCGACGCTGACGAGGGATTTTTCGATGAGTTGTTGCAGCAGGTCGAGCACGTCGTCTGGCTCAACCCCCTCGGAACTGCACACAAACTCAATGGCCTCAAGACTTCGGCCACCCACAAAAACCCCCATGCGGCAAAAAACGAGTTTTTCGGAGTCAGAGAGCAGGTCATAACTCCAGTCAATGAGCGCTTGTAGGGTTTGCTGATGAGGGAGTCGGTCGGTGTTGCCTCCACGAAGCAGCCGGAACCGATCCACCAAACGCTCCGCGATTTGTTTGACATCCAGAAGACGGACTCGCGCGGCCGCGAGTTCGATGGCCAATGGAATGCCATCCAGTCGGCTGCAGATTTCCGCAATCGCCGGAGCATTGTCCGTTGTGACCGTGAACTCCGGGTGAACGGCTGCGGCCCGTTCGACAAAGAGCTTCACCGCATCATAAGCCGCCACGCGGGCGACAAACCCCGGACCTCCCAGTTCCTCGCGGTGGATGTCCAGAATTCCCAGAGGAGGAACCGGAAGAAACACCTCCCCTGCCAGCCCGAGGGAATGACGGCTCGTGGCAAGGATCTTCAGCGAGGGACAGGTTCGCAGGAGTTCGGCGGCGATGGAAGCGACCGAACCCGTGAGTTGCTCGCAGTTGTCCAGGATCAGCAGCAATTTTTTGGAGCGCAAAAATCCCAGCAGGGTCTCAAGAAGCGGTCGGCCTGGCTCCTCGCGCAATCCCAGCGAGTCGGTGACGGTTTGCAGGAGGCGCGAGGCATCGGTCACGAGGGCCAACTCGACAAGCCAGACGCCGTCGGGAAAGGCCCCGATCAGCCGGGCGCCGGCTTCCATGGCCAGCCGTGTCTTCCCGGTACCGCCCGTTCCCACCAATGTCAAAAGACGCGTACGACTCTCAAGGATTGTCGAGACCCCATCCATTTCTTTGTCCCTCCCAATAAAACTCGTGGTTTGGATGGGGAGGTTGTTGGGAAGAACTTCCATGCTTTTCGGAGCGGGGAAATCCGGGGTGAGTCCCTCGGCAAGAATTTGAAAAAGTTGCTCTGGCCGCTCCAGACTCCGCAGTCGGTGTGCCCCCAAATCCCGGAACGCCACCGATTCAGGCGGATCATCTTGAAGCAAATCCCGAGTGACACCCGACACCAGGATCTGGCCACCATGTGAGGCGGCCTCGATCCGGGCCGCGCGGTTCAATGTGCCACCAAAATAATCCTTATTGCGGAACTCTGCCGGCCCGGAGTGAACCCCGGCACGGACCTTGAGCCCGCCAAGGTCCCCCCATTCTTTGGCAGCCAACTGACGTTGAACCTCTACCACGGCACGAACAGCAGAAGCGGGAAGCTCAAAGGCCACACAAAACGCATCGCCGACTGTTTTAAAAACATACCCGCCCGAACCTTCAAAGATTTCCCGCAGCAGAGCATCGTGTTCTCTGACGGCATTTCCCATCTCCGCAGGGAATTTCTCCCAAAGTCTGGTGCTGCCGACGATGTCGGTGAAGACAAAAGTGATGGTTCCCTGAGGCGCTTCCGGCATCACGGCACTGAACACTATCGCTCCAGTTCTGGCCAGCGGAGAAAATCAGGACTCGGCCAAAGCATCGGACTGTTTCACAAAATCATCGCCGCTCCATTCCCCATCAGCCTTCACGACTTTGTCATTTTCCGCAGCCTTTTGAGCGGCCTTGCGCTCACGCTGCATCCTCACCAACTCGGCATGTGTTGTGAAATACGGGAGACTGGCGCCTTTGAAGTCCGAAAGGGTGTTGAAAGAATGCTTTTCCATGAATTCCAGCAAACCTTCATTCAATGTCTTGATCATTCCGTAACCAAATTTCATGACCCCCGTGCAGACCTGGACGGTGTCGGAACCCAGCAGGATGAATTCCGCCGCATCGGCACCCGTCTCAACACCTCCCATGCCGGAAAGTGTCCGACCGGGGAATTCTGTATTGATCAGCGTCGCCAGTTCCATGCACATGCGCAGCGCGATGGGCTTGACGGCTTTTGAGGAATACCCGCCGGGCGTGGTATACCCTTCCACCGTGGGTTCGGGCCGGAGCGTCTCCAAATTCACACCGATGACACTGCGGATGGTGTTGATGGCGCTCACTCCTTGACACCCCGATTGAAGAGCCCGACGGGCGGGTTCTTCGATGTGGGTGATGTTCGGGGTCATTTTGGCCCACACCGGCTTGCTGGCTGCCTCTGAGACCCACTCACAAACCTCACCCAAAACGTCAGGATCCTGGCCCATAGCCGCTCCCATTTTTCGTTCAGGCAGTCCATGCGGGCAGGAAAAATTCAGTTCGAAGGCATCCACCCCCGCCGCCTCGCAACGCTCCACAATTTCCACCCAGGCATCCTTGCGGAATTCTTCCATAATGGAAGCGATGAGGATTCCCTCAGGATGCTCGTTCTTACACTTCTTGAATTCCTCGATCCAAATCTCAATCGGTCGATCACTGATGAGTTCGATGTTTTCCCATCCGATAACCTCTTTCTTGTCGTTGGCATGCAGCTTGCCGTAGCGCGGTGTGACGTTCACAACCTTCGAAGAATCGAGGCTGATTGTTTTTGCAATCACCCCACCCCACCCTTCCCGAAAGGCGCGATTGATCACATTGAGGTTGGTTCCGGGAGGCCCGGAGGCGATGACAAACGGATTCGGCATTTTGAGGCCGTCCACCGTGGTTGCAAGGGTAGGCATGGATTGATGAGGGGTTGAAGTGAATATATTTCTGTTACCAGCAATTATCGGGCCGCTTGTTTAAAAATCAGCCCCATCGGTCTCGGGGCGTGATTTAAAATGGCGGAATGGTGCTGGCAACGTAGTGTGGTTATTTTCCAACCCATCATGCAGCCACTCCTGCAATGGACGCCAGCAGACCTCAAGCCATTGATCTCACATTGACGGACAGAAGAGATCCTTCAGCTTGAGGAATCCTGCTTCGGATAGCTGCCCAGCATTTTGACTGCGCGGCAGCGCATGGAGAGGGCGCGGAACACATCAGAAATCTGGAGTTCGCGGCTGTGACCTTCGGCTTCCACAAAAAAGTAAATGTCCTTGCTGCCTTTGGAAGCCGGGCGGCTGGCAAAATGATTGAGGTTGATCTCGTGTTCTTTGAAAGGTTCCAGGGCTTGGACCAGAGCGCCCGGCTTGTCCTCAATCCTCAACATCAGCATGGTGGAGTCATGGCCGGAGGGAGGATTCGCTGATTTTCCGAGCACAAAAAGTCTGGCAGCGCTGCGGGTTTCGTCGCCGCTTTCGCAGGGCAGAACAATTTGCGCACAGATGGAGAGCGAGCTTTCCGCCAACCCATCCAATGTGGCGCTCATGATTCCATGATCCGCCTCGTCAATGGGCACCACCCCGCAGTCCGCCCCAGCGGCCTCAACCTCTTTAAAAACGGACTCCACATCAGGAAGAATCAGATATTTCACACTGGATCCAAATTTGTCGCGCGAGGCTTGATGGGTGGTCGAGCCGGAAGGTCCCAGACAAGCGATGGAGATATCTTTCTCCAAGGCCAGCGAGGCGGACATGATTTCCCGGTAAATTGCTTTGAGGGAATCAGGGGTCAGGGGGCCGGGACTTTTTTCCACGAGTTTGCGCAGCACGTGATCTTCGCGTTCCGGCGCATAGATCGGGAGCCCCTCCCTGTGCTTGAAGGCTCCGATTTCTTTGGCGACTTCAGCCCGCTCGTTGAGCAGGCGGACGAGGTCCGTATCAAGGGAATCGATGCGTGAACGTAATTCAGCAATCTCGCTCATCGGGCTGGTCTCTGTTGGTTTGCATGCATGACGGGTCACAATAAACAGGGGACGGGCAGATTATCCAATGGATTTCGTACAGCATTCCATGGCAGCCTCCACCATCATGGCGTTTATCCTGCGATCGCTGAAGGCCGCATCGGACCCCACACGGGCCCGAATTCTGCTTTTGTTGGCAGCTGAGGAACTCACCGTGGCCGAATTGCAGGAAGTCCTTGGCATGGGACAGTCTCGCATTTCCGCAAGCCTCGGCCTGCTCAAACGCGAAGAGCTCGTCAGCGATCGGCGCGTCGGTAAAAACATTTTTTATTCGAGTCATCGCAGAATCCCAGAGGGATTGTTGCCATTATTGGAGGCCGCGGCCAAGGAGACCACTGATGCGGCAAATGACCAGGCCGCATTGGCTCTAACCCTCAAACGCCGCAAAGATCTCGCCGCCGTTTATTTTGACCGACTTGCCGGAAAGTTCGGGCGCACGTACATCCCCGGAAGATCATGGCAGGCGCTGACGCATGCCCTGCTCTCGCTTCAGCCACCGATGGTGATTGCCGACCTCGGTGCTGGCGAAGGAACCCTCTCACAACTCCTCGCCCGAAATGCCAGACAGGTCATCGCCATCGACAATTCGGCAAAGATGGTGGAATTCGGGGCATCGGTCGCAAAAGCCAATGGGTTCAAAAATTTAGAGTACCGGCTGGGAGATATCGAGGAACCTCCCATCGAGGATGGCTCGGTCGATCTGGCGCTTTTCAGTCAAGCCCTGCACCACGCTGCCTCCCCGGCCCGTGCTGTGGCCTCCGCCCATCGAATCCTGCGACCCGGCGGACGGATCCTGATCCTGGACCTTGCGGCGCACGCCTATGAACAGGCCCGCGAACTTTATGCCCATGTCTGGCTCGGGTTTTCGGAAATCGAACTCAGCAAGCTTTTGACTGAAGCCGGATTTTCGAGCGTGCAAACATCCATCATCGCAAAAGAAAAGCAGGCCCCCCATTTTCAAACCATCATGGCCCTGGGGGCAAAAGCCTAGGTCCTGCGGAATGGCATGGAGACTCGCGACTTCGCACTAAAGGTTTTATTCTCCAACTCGTTGGAGGAGAAACTGGCATCAGCGGGTGACCTCACTGATGATATCCCCGGGGGAAGTCTGGGCACGCCGGGGGAACCGGGACGTCCCGTGGAATTGCGACTCCGCCGCGATGGGGTGCGTGCCGAGTTTCCGGGGACCACCAAACTCATCAACGAGGAACAACGCGGGATTTTGCTGCATTTTTTTGCCAACCACGAATTGTTGGCCACCGAGCTGATGGCGCTTGTTTTGCTAAAGTTCCCCGAAGCCCCGGCAGAGTTCCGAAAAGATATTATCCGCACGCTGGAGGAGGAACAGCAACACACCCGCTGGTATCTCGACCGCATGCAGCAGTGTGGGGTCCGATTCGGGGATTTTCCGCTCAGCCGGTTTTTCTGGGATTCGATTGCTCCGATGGAAACACCGCTGGATTATGTGGCAAGGCTGAGCCTCACCTTTGAACAGGCCAATCTCGACTATGCCATTCATTATGCCGGTCTGATGCGCGAAGCGGGTGACCCAAAAACCGCACGTATCCTTTCACGAATCTACCGGGATGAGATCGGGCATGTGGGGTCTGGGCTCAAATGGTTTCAACGCTGGAAGGCCGCGGGGGAATCCGACTGGGACGCGTACAAAAGGCAGCTTCCTTTTCCGCTCTCACCGGCACGGGGTCGCGGCAATGTGCCCTTCAATGCCGAGGGACGTCGCAAGGCCGGGTTGGCCGATGCCTTTATTCACGAAATGAAGGTGTTCAGCCAGTCCAAGGGGCGAACCCCGAACCTGCTCTGGTTCACTCCCGATGCGGAGGCGGCCATGGCTTTTGGATTGGATGGAAAAGGATTTTCGCCCCGCACGGAGGTCCGGGCTCTCCAACGCGATTTGGAAATCCTCCCGGCGTTTTTATGTCATCGCGATGATGTTGTTTTGCTGGGCCGTGCCCCCTCCCGAGCACACCGGCAGAAGCTGCTTGACGTGGGTTTGGAAATTCCTGAATGCGAAACCCTCACCCCAGACGGACGCCTTTCATCCGATAGCCTTCAACTTCAGCGCAAGCTCAATGAGCTTCGTCCCTGGGCCTGGTGCCCGCAGAGTGCGGCGCTGATGACGCCGCTAAATCCCGAGCATGTGGCCGGCCGCTGGAATGCTGCGATCCGGCAACTCCATGCAAAAGACTGGCAAGTGGAAAACCTTGGTGTCGAGAGTGTGGTCTGCCGAACATCAGGGGAACTGCAGAAAGCCGCTGATTGTCTGGCTGCGAAGGGTCATGCCGAAGGAGTCGCGAAGGCTCCCTTCGGCGCCGCAGGACAGAAGAACCGCAAATTCTCCACTCGCGACGCAGCGAACATCCAGCCCTGGGCAAGCCGCATGATGACACAGCAGGGGGCCGTTGTGGTGGAGCCGTGGCTGGATCGGGTTTTAGATTTTTCTGTGCACTATGACAGCACCTCATCCAGACTCCGCCTCGTGGGGTTCGTTCAGCTTGAGAACGATCGCCGCGGGCAGTTCCAAGCGTGTGTGGCCGGTTCCAAATTCTGCCGGGGCGTGTCACCTGAAATCACCCGCTTTCTGATGAGCGGGCCCCTCGATCTTTACGAAAAACAGGTGCCTGAAAAGCTGGAACCCCTGCTCGGTGCGGCCAACTATGTTGGCCCCGTGGGCATTGACGCATTTGTATATCGGACCGCCGAGGGCTCTTTGAATTTGCGTCCAGTGGTGGAGATGAATCCCCGGTTCACCATGGGACGCCTCACCTGGGAACTCATGCGCCGGGTGGCTGCTGGCCGAACCGTCCGTTTTGAGTTGATTCGCAGCACGGAACCGCATGAAAAAACTCAGGAATTGGAGTCCATCAACCCGCCAGTCCTTAACCAAAACGGAAAACTGGTGTCCGGATGCGTGGTTCTGAACGAGCCTGAGGCGGTTCTGGCTGTGCTCACTGTCGGCACGCGGTGATCTGATCGCTCGCCCTGGACCGCTGGCAACCTATCGGTCATCCTTCTTTTCCTCACTCCTTCCTATAATCACACCCGGAACGTGAAAACCGTTCGACTCCACGCACAAACTCAGCCACGTTTTGCTGCAGATGGAGGAACGGCGTTTTCGCAGAAATTTGATATTGGTGACCCTGGCCCATGTGGTTGTGATAGGGGCCGTCTTGATTTTTGCCCGTCAGAGCATCGTCCAACCTGCCGGGGAAGTGGTCTGGATGGATGCCGGATCGTTTCAGAAACCCGAGGAAGAGACTCTTCCCGAACTGACTCCTGAGCAAACTCCCGAACCCACCCCAGAACCGACTCCAGAACCCACACCCGAGCCAACCCCTCCCCCCACTCCGGAGCCAACACCTGAGCCAACACCTGAGCCAACACCCGAACCGACCCCGGAACCTCCCCTTGAGGACACCATCCCGTTGGAAACGCCAACACCCACCCCGACGCCAGAACCAACGCCAGAACCAACGCCAGAACCAACGCCAGAACCAACGCCAGAACCAACGCCAGAACCAACGCCAGAACCGACCCCCGAGCCGACGCCGACTCCCAAGCCAACGCCAAAACCCACTCCGACTCCGACGCCAAAACCAAAGTCAACCCCCAAGCCGACACCAAAAGCCACTCCGAAAGCCACACCAAAAGCCACTCCGAAGAGCACGCCCAAGCCCAAACCAAAAGCCACCGCAAGCCCCTCCCCCAAGGCAACTCCCAAAGCCTCAGACAAACCCAAAGCCAGCCCCTCGCCGAAAGCCTCAAAATCCGCCGACAAACCAAAATCTGACGCGGCCAGCGGCGAAGGAACGGCGTCAAAATCCGCAGCTCAGGGTGACCCCTCACAATTCGGGTTTTATCATGAACTGATCCATGACCGCTTTTTCAGTCAGTGGGATCAACCCACCTCGATCTTCGACTCCAGCAAACGCTTTATCTGCACGGTTCAGATTCGCATCGAGAAGGACGGCCGCATTTCTTCAGCCAAAATCGTCCGGGGCAGCAGCAATGCCGTCATGGATCAATCCGTGGAAGCCGCCATTGCCCGGGTGCGTCAGATCGATCCCCTGCCCGCCGGACTGGGTGGAGGCGGCGCCTACTCGGTGAATATCAACTTCGAATTGCAGTGACCCCCCCTGACATCCCCTTTTGAATATCAGCCAAATACATGGTCAGCCAATAAACGCGGTCTTGCCTGTTCCAAAAAATCAAAATGCCTACTCCAGCCCAGATCCAATGCCAAGAATTGCCTGACCTTTTTAGTGCATGTCGTCTGAGACGATTCTGAAAGAGTACCTCAACTCATCCTCCGTCATTGAAAAAAAAGAGTTTGGTGAAACGTCAAGCACACTAGAGAGAATCCGGATTTCGTAATCTGCAATTTCTCGAAGACCGGTCTCAATTTTGCTTAAAAGCTTGCGGTCAACATCCCAACCAGCAAGCTGACAACGAATGGCGAGCTGAGACTGGGAGAGCCCCATGCTGATCCGGAGTTTTTTGAGAGCTTCTCCACAAATATTTCGGCTGGTTTCCAAAGCATTTTCAAATAATGCTTCTTGACTAACAGCAAAGTAACCCGCCACTATCTCCACCCATGGAGACATGCTTCGGATTTTGTAATCTAGGGATTTTCCCAGTTGTTCAATGAGTTTTGTCAGCGTTTAATCTCCAGCCAGAACCATCAACAACAAAAATCCACCATGCAAAACTGGAGTCTCTCAAAATTGAGCTATTTCCTATTAGTTCCTACGGCATTTTTCATACTTCCAGCTTTTGGAAAACCTTTCGATCTTTCAGAGAACCCTAAAATTCTTGAATCAGTTCAAATTGATCTTGGGGACCGGTCCATTTTTTTGAATCGGATTGAACCTCCAGACTTAAAACAGATCGAGGCACCAATGGAGCAGCCTCACGTTGTGGCTGCTCCCATTCCAATGACGCCGGAGGAGCAGGCGGAAGAGTTGAGGTGGGAGCACATGGATTATCAGGGCTTTTATCCCTCGGCTACTGCCTACGAGGGAAAAGGATCGGAGGTTTTTATTTGGACTCAAGACGGTGGTGTTCGATTTTTAAGCTCGATTGATTTTCGGTTTTTCCAACCGGTGTATGGCTTTGAGGGGAATGGGGTTTATTACAGTACGTTTTTTATGTTGGATTTATGGGCCGATGTGGCGGTTGCGGAGGCAGAGCAGCAAGACCCTTCACTTGTGATTGGCTACCCGAGTTTTCCAAAAGAAGTGGATGGGGTTTCTCAGTTTGAGGTTGTTGCAGGCTTGGCAACTGAGGAAAATAACAAAGCTATAGCAGCCATGGAGGCCATCCATGCGTACTACGATGAGAACCGTGCGAAGCTGATAAAAGATTATGAGGAAGTAGAAAAAGCCCGTATTGCTCATGAACAGTGGCTGAAAGATCATCCGCCAATTCCGCAAGACACGGTAATCAATTATTTTCCGGTTCGCAGTGTTCATGCTCTCAAGGGCAGCCGTAGTGAAAGGTTCCCCTAATGAAAATACTCCGTATTCTCGCGATCCAGGCGGTAATTGTGCTGGCAAGCATGGAAGCCAGCTTTGCACAGTTTCCAGAGGGTCAGGACCCCCAGTTGCAGATTGAACACAACACCGCCAACAACCAGATTCGACTGATTTGGCAGTCGTATATCGGGTGGACGTATTTTCTGGAGGTCTCGGATGACCTCGTGGACTGGACGAATGTGAATCTTATCGAGCCGGGAAACGGCACGGAGAAGGAGTGGTCTTTTTTAATGCTAACTGGGAACAAGATGTATTGGCGTTTGCATGCGACCAACCGACCCGGCGACCCATTTACAGGGGATTTTGACGGTGATGGAATAAACAATCAGGATGAGCTGATTTTGGGGCTCAACCCACTCAAGGCAGATACCGATGGGGATGGGATTCCTGATGGTTATGAAGTGGCCAATGGTCTTAACCCTTTGGTCAACGATGCCACAGTGGACAGCGATGGCGATGGGCGAGCCAATATCACGGAGTATCTTGCGAACACAAATCCTCAGACTGCAGAGGTTCAACCCCTTGCCGCAGGACTGATGGTATTTACCCCATTGGAGTAGCAATTCTGATGAAAAGCACGACGACATCTCAGGGCAAGGTAAAACAAGAGCTGAAAAATCTCCAGAGCTGTTTGGCTAGAATGTCCTGGGTGGTTTGGGTCCTTCTCGTTTTGATTTCTGCCTCAGAAACCAGGGCACAGCAAACGGGACAGACCCTTGTGTTTCCAAATCAACGTCTGCACCTCAAGACAAACATCAAACTGGGCAGCGGCTGGGAGGATTTCCGGGTTCTATACCCAAATGGGGCGTCATTTGTGATCCCCACGCGTGTTATGGTCGAAAAAACCTCGGGTACGTCTTACACTGGGACGGGCGGCATCATATTTTTTGTTGAGGGAAATGGAGTGGTGTCCTTTATCGACACGTATTACGACGAGGGCACGGGGTACCTAGACGTTTCTCCTGTTGGAGATACGTTTATTTTTGGTGCTGGCGTATTTCCTGGATACTACCAAATCAACGTGTCTGGCGAACTTCATGGCCCGAATGGACCCGCCGGTAAAGCCCATGCGGAGGGTGAGAGTGCCCGAGTTATTCAACTACCTGGAATAATCCCGACGAGAAATTATCAAGGCGGTTGGACAATCACGGTTGATTTCGAGGACTGCGGGCCTTGTTCCTCGGGGGATTGTGAGCCGGGGGCGACTCAGGCGGAACTTGGCAGCATTGACTTGAGTATAGGCCTTGGACGGTCTGTGCTTGGAGGTTCTGTTGCGAGCATCAAAGCGCAGTATCCGAATTTGGGTCTTGCAAAGCCCAATCTTCTCAACTTGCAGTTTACAGCGGATGCAGAACTGATTTCTACAACCATCTACCCGCGACAGGTCCTACTTCCGAGCGGCCTGGTTGATATTGTTGTTATCGATCCCTACTCCTACGAGCTTCTCTTCTATGCGCCGGAGAATGTGGGCGCAAAAGATGGGGCAGGATTTTACCAAACAACGGGGTCTCACTTCCGCAAAGTTCGGATTGCCAATCCTGATGCCTCGTCAACAGTCTTCAATCGCCTGCATGTGACAGAGTTCAAATGCTCTGGGAGTAAAACAACAGAGTACTCTTACGATGCTGCAAATAATGCTTGGAGCTTAATTCGACCGGATGCACTAGGCTCCGAAAGTGTCTCCACTGTTGAAACCTCAACCGCGAACGGAAATCCTCTTTCTCGGACTTCTATTCGTTCGATAAGGAATGGGGATACAACCCTTGTTGCAAAAACCCAAACAAAAACACAACGCTTTGCGTGGGGATGGGAAGTGATCGAAGAGAAGTTGGATCCAGACGGCGCGGCACTGACCACCAGCTATGAGTATTACACCATACCTGCCTTGGTTGGCTCCTATGGTCGCCTTTATCAGGTAGTCGATGCCTACGGGCATTGGGAAAAGTATGAATATGATGAGGCAGGCTTCGAAACCAAGCGAGTTACCCAGTATCTTGACAACGACCTGACCTCCTCGGAGGCATCAAATCAAGTCGTGGCCACCAGCTATGCCTCAACGGCCCCCCACAAAACTGTAGTCAAAACGATAAACGGCAACGAGGTTGCCAGGAGTTATACGGTTTTTGGTTCAGAGGGGAGTGGTGCTGCCATCGCCGTCGAAACGGAAATAACATGTCTCGCCCCTGGTGCATCGTGGAATGCTCCAGAGAACCTCGTGACGATCACAAAGCGCTACAATCCGATTGCTGGAGGCCCGTTCGCCGGGGAAATTCTCAGCGTTTATCGTCCTGATGGCACCCTCAGTGTCACATCCTATTCCCAGACATCCACCCAACGAACAGTCACAACAGACGAAGGCGAAGCGGATTTCGCTGGCAGTGCAGTGATTGGTGGGCAGCGCATTCATCTCGTTACCGATTTGCAGGGAAACCAGATTTCTCGGTCCGTCAGTGACATTGCCACAGAGATCGTTATCGAGACAGCAACGACGCAGACCACCGATTCCCATGGTCGCCCCACTCTAATTGCTTACTCGGATACCAGTTCGGAAACCACGGTGTATACATGCTGTGCCGTTGCATCCCGCACGGATCGGAATGGAGTCACAATGGAATATGGTTACGATGCGCTCCGTCGGCTCGAAACAGAGACACGCGATGGACTGACAATCACCACGATTTTTGATAGGGCCGGCCGCGTAAAATCCCGGACGCGCAAAGGAACCGACGATTCGGAAATCACCATCGAAACCAATGATTATGACTTGGCTGGACGTCTGACCTCCACCACGGATGGTGCCAATCACACAACGATCTTTACAGAGGTGTTTGATTCTAACGGCAGGAATGTCCGCACGACAACACTCCCCACCGCCCACTCGTTCTCTGAGACTTTTCACAAAGACGGAAGTTTGCTCGCCCGAAATGGAGCCGCAGCACATCCCATCCACTACGAATATGGTTTTGCGACCGGAGGCCTTCGATTCACCAAGGAAATACGTGTTGGCGAGGCAGCCTCGGAAGCAGAATGGACAAAAACCTATTCGGACATGGCAGACCAAATTGTTCGCATGGAGTATCCTGACGGAGCTGAGGAATCGCGGGAGTATAACACCAAAGGTCAGCTTGAGCGCCGCACCGATCCCGATCAGGTAAAGACATTCTTCCTGTACAATGGAGAAGGTGAACTTGAGGAACAGATTGTCGACGCAGATGGCAGTGCCGATATTAGCAACGGCGATCGCCGTATAAAAACCGTTCGCGAGGTGATTGCGGGTCCCTTGCTTAAGACGACAACATTAGAAGGGCCAACTTTGACTGAGACAGGCTTGGTCGAAACGACTCCGAACGGACGCTACCGAAGAGAAGTTCGTGAGGGCATCGAAACACTGATCACCCGCGAGTATGACGGTTTGGGTGGGTCAACCCAAACAACGACCCACCCCGATGAATCCACAACAATCCAGATTTTCGAGGACGAACGGCTCGTGAGCTCCACCCAGGAGGGAGGTGGCGGGAAGTTTTCGGAATCGATAACATCGCAATACGATCCCCATCGCAGGTTGTGGAAACAGATCGATGAACGCCTCTCGACGGTCACCGAGTTTGGGTATAATGGCGCAGATCGGCGCACAAGCATCCAACGCGGCACGGAGCTTACAAGCTACGGGCTCGACGGCTTGGGCCAAGTGACCACGGAAACGTTTCCGGGGACGAACCGAACAATTTCACGCACATTCTATCCCACCGGAGAACTGCACACCGAATCAGGAAGCGCCGCGTATCCCGTCACCTACACCTATGACCCGCAAGGCCGAATGCGCACCATGACAACTGCTACAGGAGTGACAACATGGGCCTATCACCCCCAACGTGGATGGCTTGACTCCAAGGTCGATGACGCGAACAAAAAAGTGGAATATTTTTACACGCCAGCGGCTCGCTTGGAAGTCAGAGCATGGGCTCGCGGAGTCACATCCACCTACTCATATAACGATGCCGGTGACTTGGAAACCATCACCTACTCCGATGGCACGCCATCGGTGATCCGCAAGTATGACGAATTCGGCAGACTTCAATTCGTCGATGATGCAGCAGGGAAACGCGAGCTTTCCTATGCATCCCGTTTTGAGCTTGGCACCGAGGCAATGATTGGAACATCTCCTTGGGCAGGATTGACACTTTCACGAGGCTATGACCAGCTGCGGAGACTGAATTCCATTACGGCCTCAAGAAAGGGAACAATGTTGATCCAAACCGGGTTTGGATACGACAGTATTTCACGATTAGAAACCGTTACATCAGAAAACAACACCGCAACTTTTGCGTATCATCCAAAGTCGGCCCTTGTCCAAAGCGTGACGTTCAAACATAGCGGCACCACCGCCGTAACCCAAATTCGGAGCTTTGATGGCTTGTCAAGACCCACAGTGTTTTCAACAACTCCAGTTGTTGGACCATCATCCAGTTTTGAGGGCCTTTATAATGCTGAGGGATTTCGCGAGGCTGCCACAATCGAAGGAGGTAGCTATTGGGATTATGGCTACAACGATCGCGGGGAGGTTACTTCAGCCGTAAAGCGTAAATCCGCCGGTGATCCCATTGGTGGTCATCAATTTGGATACGCCTTCGATGGAATAGGAAATCGTTTGAGTTCCACGGCCAACGGAAGCACATCTGTTTACACGCCGGACAATCTGAATCAGTATGCCTCCCGCACTGTGCCCGGAGTCGCTTTCCTGCTTGGTAGGGCTGATGCTGATGCCACAGTCACAGTGAACGCGCAGGCCGTAACCCGCGATGACCTCGACTACTACGCTCAGATTTCGGTGTCCAACGCAGCATCTGCTGTTTTCCTTAACCCAACAGTCGAGGCAACCAGTCCCTCCGGTGCTGCATCCCTTTCGGGTCATATCTTTATTCCACAGTCTCCGGAGGTTTTCGGCCATGACGATGATGGAAATCTCTTGGCCGACGGACGGTGGACCTACTCATGGGATGGGGAAAATCGGCTTGCATCCATGGAAACCAACACGGCAGCAGTTCAAGCTGGCGTGCCGCGTGAACGTCTCCGCTTTGTTTATGACTATCTTGGCAGACGGGTGGCCAAGCAGAGCGAACGTTGGAACGGAACCCAGTTTACGCTCCATCACAGGATGCATTACCTCTATGATGGCTGGAATCTGATTGCCGAGATGCTCGCTGGCGGGCCACTTATACGGACATACACATGGGGCACCGATCTCAGCGGCTCTTGGCAGGGTGCCGGGGGAATTGGCGGGCTGCTTTTCATCGGTCAAATGCCCGAGAGCAAAACTTTCGCCACCGGTTATGACCTCAATGGAAACATCACCGGACTCTACGACCTCGCCAACGGCGGTGCGCAAGCCGCCCGCTACGAATATGGCCCCTTCGGCGAGCCGCTTGTAGTGTCTGGAACGTTTGCCAAGGTGAATCCCTTCCGCTGGAGCACAAAATACCACGACCCCGAAAGCGGCCTCACCTACTTTGGATTCAGGTTCTATGACTCAGAGACGGGTCGGTGGCTCTCGCGGGATCCGATTGGGGAGGAAGGAGGAATACATCTTTACCGGTATGTCTCCAACTCTCCAACAAGGCTAACTGACCCCTTGGGCCTAAAGACCATTGATACTGAAATATCGATACGAATTAAGAATTATCCTGAACCTCACAAATGGTTAGCATGGAGTGGCGGGAGCGTAGGTTTTTATCCAAATTCAAACGCCTTTGCAGGTGGTTTATTAGGTGCTACTGGCATAATACAGTCACCAGACCCTCTAGACGGGCAGCAGAGTAGTTCAAAAATCATAAAGCTTGATGATTGCAAGTACGATATTAAGAAGTTCGTAGACTGCGTAAAAAAAAGCCGGAGCACTGCTGCTTCAGGTTACTGCATCTTATATGGTAATTGTAATGACTGGGTTGAATCAGTTCTGGCTAAATGTTACAAAGATGCAAAAAGGTAAACAGATACTTAGTTATTTTTCTTTTATTTTAGGCCTGCTCGGGATACTGGCTGTGTTAGCAAGTAGTGGGTGCCTGCCAATCTCCTTCACAAAAAAACAATTAACCCCAAGTGCTGACGGTAAAATTAAAGTCACAATTCCATCAAAAGCTTTGTCTTATGCGATAGTAGTGGGCTTCAATTCACAAGACAACATGGACGACGACTCGATCGCTTTTTATGATGCATTTAATTCCCTGATTAAAAATGTGCGTGTTTCAGATGGAGAGCCTGTCAATTGGCTAGATGGTAAAGCTGGATATGGTGTAAGGGTTTTAAATCTAAGCGAGGATGAAATAAAAAAGATGAAAAGTGGGATCCTTTTAATCCATACTTCAGTCGACAACACCGATTTAAGCGTGTGGGAATGCTATACAAAGTCTGGATTATGAGAGCTCTGGTTTATCCGACAAGTCATAGCATAGTTATAAAATGAGAACACGTGTTTATGACCCAAAATGAAAAAGGCAATTGGGCTTTTCACAATCGCCACGTTTTGTTTCTTCTTAAGTGCCTGTTTTCGTGATGATCCGTTCTGCACGGTTAGTTTAAACCAAGTATCAGGAAGCATAGAGGGAGAATGGGTCATTGACAAAAGCCAATCATACTTTATCAGCACCCCTGAGTGCGATGCTCTGTTGAGGCTTGACCCTGAAAATAAATTCGTTGCCAAATGTCTTAGCATAAATTCGATATTTACCAGAAAACTCATTACCGACACAGGCGTTTGGACTTTTGGAGCTGATATCAATGACGAACTGACAATCAAGCTTGTCATGTCTGACGGCACGGGGATTAACTTAAATATTTATAAATTTCGTGATCAAGGACTACGCTTGGTTCATAAGCTAGAACAACCAGATGAGCAATATCAGCTTGTCTTGAAGCCTAGTAAAAAATGAATTTTGGAAGAACTCACAACCATCACTGCCAATTTTACACCGGACGAAAATCGACCTGCTGTTTAAACATATCCACGCGGTCAACCGTCACTTCGATTTCTGTGCCCATCCGGAACGAGCGCCGGGTGCGTTTGCCTGTGAGGGATCCCCGGCCTTGGTCGTAGACGTAAAAATCGCCCTCGAGAGCAGACACGTGGATCAGACCTGTCAGGAGACAATCGGGAAGCTCGATCACCAATCCGTAATTTCGGACGTCGAGGATTCGGGCACGGAATTTTTGACCGGCCCCTTCGGTGAGCTGGTTTTTGAAAAACTCCAGTTTTTTGAGGCGGACGGATTCTTTTTCCGCGTCAGCAGCCACCCGCTCGGTGATGGAAATGTGTTCCGCGAGAGCACCGAGGGCTGCGGAATCAGGCCCCTTCTTGGTGAGGCCGAGGTGACGTTCCAGTGCCCGGTGAACGATGAGATCCGCATAACGCCGGATCGGGCTCGTGAAGTGCGTGTAGTCACTTTTATGGAGTCCAAAGTGTCCCACGGGATCGGTCGCGTAACGGGCCCGCTTGAGGCTTTTGAGCAGGGCAATTTTGACGGCGTGCTCCCAGGGTTTTCCACGAACAGAGGCAATCAGTTTCTGGAGTTCGGCGCGGTTGGTGAGGTCTCCGCATTTTGCGCCAAAGGTCATTGCTGTTTCACGAAATTCCGCCAACCGGTCAGCATCGGGTTTTTCATGGATGCGGTACACGGCTGGCTGCCGGGCATTCTTCAGTTCCTTCGCCACAAGCTCGTTGGCAAGCAGCATGAACTCCTCGATCAGCTGATGGGAAATATCATTTTCCAGCCGCTCCATGCGGACCGGAAGGCCCGTTTCATCAAGATAGACCTTCACTTCAGGGAAATCCAAATCAAGGGATCCGGTTTCAAAGCGTTTTTTACGAAGCACGGAGGCGAGGTTCCATGCAACATGCAGGCTCTTTGAAAGCTGATCCTTGCCCGGAGGTTTGGACAATGCGGCGAGGGCCTCTTTGTAGGTCAGCCGCGCGGCGCTGCGGATCACACTGCGCCCGAATTTGGCAGTCTGAACTTTTCCGTTTTTGCCAATGGTGGCAAACACGGAAAAAACAAGACGGTCCTCATTCGGGCGAAGGCTGCAAATGCCATTGCTGAGAGCCTCGGGCAACATGGGAATCACCCGGTCGGCAAGGTAAACACTGTTTCCGCGGACCTGCGCCTCCCGATCCAGGGCGCTGTGAGGCCGGACGTAGTGAGAGACATCCGCAATATGTACGGAGAGTTGCCAGCCCTGCGGGGTCTCCACCACTTCGATGGCATCGTCAAAATCCTTGGCATCATCCGGATCAATCGTGATCACAAACCGTCCACGGTGGTCCTCACGTCCGGCAATCTCCGAAGGATCAAAAATCGGGGAAACATTTGATGCTTCCCGAAGCACCTCTTCGGTGAATCGTTCGGGCAGGTGGTGCTTGCGAATGATGGACAACATGTCCACGCCCGGCTGGTCGGCCGGCCCGAGAACCTCGATGATCGAGCCCTCGGGGTTCACGTGGCGCGAAGGCCACGCTTCCAGCTTCGCCACAACCTTGTCACCCACATGCGCCATCAATGGCGGCTTGGGTTCGGGAACGTAGAGGTTGTGCACAAACCGGGGGTCGTCCGCCACGACATAAAAAAACGCTTTCGACTTCTGAAGGGTTCCAACCAAAGTCTCCGAGGCCCTGGTAAGAATCCGAATCACCCGGCCCTCGCGTCGGCCGGAATCAGGTTTCCCTGCGCGTCTCCGCCAGCCCTCATCCGACTTCGCAGGCTTTTCAATCCTGGCAACCACCCGGTCCCCGTGCATCGCTGTGAAGGTGTTTTCGCCGCTGATATACAAATCCTGGCCGCCTGGCTGTTCGTTCACCACATGGGCTGCTCCACTGGCATGAAATTGCATGGTTCCCGTGAACAAGTCCGCCGCGGCGGGAATGATAAACCGGTCCTTCCGGACTCTGGCAATCCCCCCATCGACTTCCAACTGACGCAAGAAATCGTTGTATTTGTCCAGCTGATCCTCGGGGACCTTCAACGCTTTTGAGAGTTCCACCTTGTCGAGAGCACGGGCTTTGAGGAGCTTCAACGTTGCCTCCCGCCAATTCCCTTGATCCCGTTTCCCAGTTTGCTTCTTTCTAACCATTACCCACCCTGACTGCCCCCCTGATCAAAGGCAAGATAATGAGCGCGCCACCCACAGGGTCTGCTGATGCGGCACGAGGGGGCAATGGTGCGCGTGATGCCCATATAGAAAATGACTCCGGCAGGAGTATGTCTAAAAACTGCGATCGTGAGAAAGCAATGTCGCCGATCAGGAACCACCCCCATAATTTGCTCACAACCACGCATTTTCGGAACCTCTGCCTGCATCATCGACGTCTTCATTATTATCCTGGGTCTCCTCCCGCAGACAGCTACCGAACGCGTCATTTACTTCACACTGGCCACCGTGATAATAAGAATCGGCTGGATTTTTTACGTCGTTGGCCAATGCGCCTACGCCACCTTTCCTCCAGGCTGAAAAAAGCCGAGAACATCTAACAACCCCCAACTGCCCCCATGCTTCTGAACGACAAAGTCATCTTCCTCACAGGCGGATCCACCGGGATCGGCCTCGATTGTGCCAAGGCCTACGCCGCTGAGGGTGCGAAGCTCGTCCTGTGCGCCCGCAACGGCGATCTCGCCGCCGAGGAGGCCGCCAAACTGCCCGGCGAGCACCATGGTATCCGTTGCGACGTCTCGATCGGCGTCGAAGTCGAAAAAGCCGTCTCTTTTGCCGTTGAAAAATTCGGACGTCTCGACTGCATCCACAACAACGCCGGTATCGCCAGCCCCTCCAAACCGCTGCACGAGACGACCGAGGCGGAGTGGGACGCGCTCATGAATATCAACCTCAAGAGCGTGTACTGGACGACCCACCACGCCTATCGGCACCTCAAAGCCAGCAAGGGTAACATCCTCAACACCTCCAGCATGGTCGGCGTCATGGGCCAGGCCCTTCACGCGGCCTACACCGCCACCAAGGGTGCGATGAACACACTCACCAAGTCGATGGCACTCGACTACGCCGCCGATGGCATCCGCGTCAACGCCGTCTGCCCGGCGGGGACTTGGACGCCCATGCTACGCCAATGGTGCAAAGAGCAACCTGATCCTGCCAGCATCGAGCAATACCTCGACGACATCCACCCGCTCGGCCACTGCCCCGATGGCGACGTCATTGCCGACGCCTGCGTCTTCCTCATCAGCGACAAAGCGCGCTTTGTGACCGGCCACATCATGCACGTTTCAGGTGGCGCAGAAATCGGGTACCGGCGATGAATAAAATTGACACCCACCAACACCTGCTCCTACCCGAATGCTTTAGCTATCCTTGGACGGAGGACTTCGCACCGCTCAGCGGTCGCTTCGGCTTGGACAACTATCAGCAGGCCGCCGAGGGCTGCGGCATCGGCAGCACACTTTTTATGGAGGGGGATGTGGCAACAGAGCAATCCGGCAGTGAGGCGAGCTATTTCTGCAAGCTGAGTGAGGATCCCGCCAGCGGCATCATGGGCGTCATCGCCAGCGGACGTCCCGAGCAGGACGGTTTTGCCGACTATCTCGAGAAGATCGCCCATCCCGCCCTCAAAGGAATCCGTCGCGTCCTTCATGTCGTGCCTGATGAGGTTTCTCAGACGATCACTTTCCAACAGAACATCGCCGCGCTCGCCCAACGCGGGTTGAGCTTCGACCTCTGCGTTCGAGCCGACCAGCATGCTCTCGCCGCAAAGCTCATCGACGCCTGCCTGGATACTCAGATTGTGCTCGATCATTGTGGGAACCCTGACATTGCCGGGGGCGCCTTGGTCTCCTGGCGGAAGTCCCTCGCAGGTCTCGCGCAACGCGAGAACCTCGCCGTGAAAATCTCCGGCCTCCCCGCCAATTGCCCGCCCGGCAAAGCCAATACCGAAACCCTCCGCCCCTGGGTGGAATCAGTCATCGAAATATTTTCCTGGGAGCGAGTCGTCTGGGGCAGCGACTGGCCGGTCTGCGCTCTCAACGGCACCCTCCGCTCGTGGTGCGGCGCACTCGACGAAATCCTCTCTGACGAATCCGCCACCAATCGCGAAAAACTTTTTAACTCCAACGCACAACGCATTTACCGTTTGTGAAAATCACATCCATCACCACCCACGACCGCCGCTTCCCGCTCGGTCCCGGCGCTGGCAGCGACGCCATTCACCGCGACCCGATCTATTCCTACTCCGTGACCGAACTGGCACTTGAGGACGGCACCGTCGCCACCGGCCTCGCTTTCACCCTTGGAGCTGGCAACGAACTGGTCTGCGCCGCCGCTGAGTTTCTAGCCAAGGGACTCGTTGGCCGCGACCTCAACGAACTCATGGCTGGCTTCGGTGGCTGGCAACACGCCGCGAGCAACGAGCAACAGTTCCGCTGGCTCGGGCCGCACAAGGGGGTCGTCCATCTCGCGCTCGCCAGCGTGACCAACGCCTGCTGGGATGCCTGGGCCCGCCAGCGCGGCGTCCCGCTCTGGCAACTCCTCCTCAACCTTGGCACCGACGAGTTGCTTGCCACCCTCGACCTTTCCTATCTCGAGGACGTCCTCCTGCCGAACCAAGCGGCGGAGATCATTGACTCTGCGCGCCCCACCCGCGCTTCGCGGATGGCGATCCTCGACCACGGCTACCCGGGCTACGACACCTCCATTGGCTGGTTCAACTACAGCGACGAACAGGTCGCCAGCAACGTCGCCAAATCCGTCGCCAACGGCTTCACTGCGATGAAGCTCAAAGTTGGCTCGCCTGATCTCGAACGCGATGTGACCCGCGCCCGCATCGTCCGAAAAGCCGCCGGACCCGACGCAACCCTCATGACCGATGCCAACCAGCAATGGACCATCGCTCAGGCCATAGAATTCTGTCAGAAGACTGCCGCCCTGAACATCCACTGGCTGGAGGAGCCGACCCACCCGGACGACATCCTCGGCCACCAGACCATTGCTGAGGCGATCGCCCCGGTCAAAGTCGCGGCGGGCGAGCACGTGGCAAACCGCATGGCGTTTAAAAACTACCTCCAATGCGGCGGCATGGCCATCTGCCAGGTGGATGCGCTGCGCGTCGCCGGCGTGAGTGAGTTCCTTGCCATCAGCCTGATGGCTAAAAAATTCGGCATCCCGGTCATCCCCCACGTCGGCGACATGGGGCAAATCCACCAGCACCTCGTGCTCTTCAATCATATCGGCCTCGAGCACGAAGCCATCTTTCTCGAAACCATCCCGCATCTGACCGCCCAATTCGTCGAGCCAGTCGTCGTCGAGAGGGGCGTTTACCGCACGCCGCGACTGCCAGGGAGTTCCTGCCAACTGAAAGAGGACGCTGCATGACCGATCAGGGAAAGCGACCTCTCCATGGGTGCCTTCAAAATCGCTCTTCCGCAGCCTCCGTTTGATAAACTGCAAGCCGCTGATTTCCGCAATCATGTCGAGGAAATCGTTCGCCGCGTTGTCGCTGGAAGCAGAGTTTGAAAATCCCAACAAAAGTGTATGCCCGGATTTTAGAGTTCTGTCATGGCCCGTGTCTCTGATCAACCTTGACGCTGGGCGATCCCGGTATATGGAATAGAGAGCATTTTTTGACTGGAATGATCTCTCCCATCCATAAACTACGAATGGTGGCTTCTTTGGCTGCCATGCTGCCGTTTTTGGCCGTGGGGGCCGAGGATGCCGGGCTTGATGTTGGTCGTCCGATGGAGTCGGTGAGTGTGCGTTGGGAATCCGGTCCTGAGGCCAGCCCCCTTCCCTCGTGGGCTCCCGATCCGGTGGAACTTTCGGAAAATGCGGCTATTTTCGCGATTCCTCCCCGCTGGAAACGTCCGGCAGTGGATCA
>JBGTAR010000011.1:0-1781 GCA_041749815.1 Terrimicrobiaceae bacterium | reverse complement strand
TGTGGGCAGTTCCATCATCGGCCACGCCCTCACGGCCAGGCTAATGGACGCTGAAGCCCTGTGGAATTGGAAACCGTTTTTTGCCTATATGGATCGCTATTGGGACATTGAGAAAGACGTCTCCTCGGGAACAGATTCCATTAGGCCATTCCATCGGGCCATGATGACAGAATTTGGGTCGCCAGCCTCTAAACCCTGAAGCACAAAAGAACGCGAGCCCCCAAGGGTGGGAGTATGGTAATTTTTCATTTCCTATGCATGTCTTCCGCGTTGATCAAGACCTGATCTCGAACCCACTCCAAGAGATTGAATCAGAAGTTTTCCGCCAGCTTGAAAGCTTGGGCGTAAAACCTCCCCAGGGGCGGGTTGCCATCACAGCCGGAAGCCGCGGGATCTCAAACATCCTCCCGATCACCAAAGCGGCAGGTGACTGGCTTCGTGCGAATGGAGCCGAGCCATTCCTTGTGCCGTGTATGGGCTCTCACAATGGGGCCACTGCCGAAGGACAACGCGAGATGATTGAGTCCCTTGGGCTCACCGAGGAGGCCACCGGCATGGAAATTGTATCCAGCATGGATGTCGTCAAAGTCGGCACGGTTTCTTCGGGAGACGTTTGGATGGACAAGAATTGTTCTCAGGCGGCAGGCGTGCTCGTCCTGAACCGCATCAAGCTTCACACCTGCTTTGCGGGACCGGTCCAGAGCGGCCTGACCAAAATGATGGTGGTTGGCATGGGAAAAATCCAATCGGCTGCCACCTTTCACTCGACACCAACTCCCCTCATGAAAGATCTGCTCATGGAAATGGGCGCTCTGCTTGTGGGATCAGGAAAAATTTTTGCAGGGCTTGCCATTCTCGAAGATGGATTTGATGAAACCGCGGAGCTGCATGCTGTCGCTGCCGCAGATATTTTGGAAACCGAGGCAACTCTTCTTGAGCGGCACCGTCACTACTTTCCCGCACTCCCCTGCGACACCATCAAAGTGCTGGTTGTCGACGAAATTGGAAAGACCTACAGCGGCACGGGTATGGACACCAACGTGATCGGCCGCCGGGGGGTGAATGGATATGAAGACCTCAGTCGCCCGAAAATTGAGGTCATTGCCGCCCTCACTCTCTCAGAAGCCTCCCATGGCAACGCCATCGGAATAGGAAATGCCGACTTCACCACTCGGAAACTGCGCGAAGCCATGGATGAAGGAAAAACCTTCCTCAACGCTTTCACCACGGGCGACATGCGTCGCATGGCAATTCCCTGCACGCTTGAAAATGACGAGGTTTTGGTCTCAAAAATGACCGAGCGTTATGGCGGGAAGGGGTGGATGTTCATCCCAAACACCCTCCATTTGGAAACGCTTTACTCCACTCAGGACCTTGCTGACGAATTGAGGCATCACCCCAATTGCAAAGTCTCAGAAACTCCCGAATCTCTCCATTATCTGGAGGGAAGGCTCACCCTGTTTACAAACAAGGGCGATCACTGAAGCGATCAGATTTGCTCAAGCCCGCTTGCCACCCGGCGTTGGCTTGGGTTTCTCCTGTTTGGGCTTTTTGACTTCCTTGCGTTTGCTGTTGTTGCCTTTTCCCATAATCATCGCAGCCTCTCAGCGGTCATGACCGAAGTCAAGGATGGTCATTTGGGGTGTCGGCGACGGTACAAAACTGGAATTTTCGCCGGTACAAAACTGGACAGCAAATTAAAGGGTGAAGTGCCCTAATATGGGGGGCCAAACATTGATGAGGGGATGCTCGACGACCCAAAATTGACGATTGGGATGGTG
>JBGTAR010000010.1:0-5989 GCA_041749815.1 Terrimicrobiaceae bacterium | reverse complement strand
CCCCTGCTTGCCTACTTTCTGAGGATGGTGGCTGACACGGCCAAGGATCCCACATCGCATAACCTTTGGCCTATCGCTCTTTTTTTGGCGGGGGCTGTCAGTTTTCCCGTAGCAGCAATGGGTTCGTCATTGGCTTGGTTCTTGGAGGCCATTCAGAAGAAACACCGAGCTCGAAAAAATGATATCCCAAATCCATGACATTTCTTTAAAGGCGCCCACGATTTGCTTCTCTTCTCAGGCTTCATTTTGGCGAAGCCCTGGGTCGCATCTCCGAAAGTTGCAAAAGTGATAGAGTGGCAGGGCAGCCGTGACCACGCCCCAGCAGAGTGGGGCTACAAAGATTTCTGTGGCCACGACTTTTTTTAAACAGCTCCAGCGGGTTTGTTTGCCTCGTTCCAAGTGTGATTGCAGGCTGAGCACCTCCAACGTGTCCTGGAGAAAATAAACGGAAATCCTGCGAGCAGCAGGGAAAGGAAGGACAGCCTTCTTGGCAGTTCATCGGGTGCGGTCCGGGTGGAGGAACATTTCGGGCAGGCTGGCATCCCGGTTGTTTCCGGAGGAGGAGGGGTCTCTTGTAAGATGGCCTGGGCGTGTTCTGCATCTTCCTCAGCGATCTGAACGCGGACGCCCCCGATGGCATTTGAATACATCCAGTTCATCTGGATCAGGTTTTCGTCCTGGACGTAAGCAGGAACCCCACCGGCTTCGAGCCGCAGTTTGAGCAAGTGGGCCTCTTCCGGTTTGCTGAAACTGGCAATCGTTATCATAGCGACGCGTTACCGTATCAATGGAGCAGTGAAGATGCAAACCCGATGCGACAGCCAAACAACAGCCAAGGGGGTCACTCTCATAAGTTATAAAGCCTCCTGATCAAAGTCCGCGCGCCGCTTGGGTGCGACATCGGTAAAACTTTCTGCGAGACAGATTTTTCTTCGGTGGCGTGTTTTCGGAGTGTACATGCTATCTGGCTTTCCACTCTGCGTATTTGCGGCATTTGGAGATGTTTCATGAAAAATTGTAATAGTAGAGCGTGTTCATAGTTGAATCGATCCAGAAGCGCGGGCCGAAGCCACTGTCGATGGAAATGTAGGTTCCGTCGGTAACCACCTCAGGTGCCCACCAACGAGGGCGCATAATTGGCCAAGGGAGTGCGTGAAAGCTCTGCTTCGAGATTGGTGTTCGTGCCAATTGTTCGTTTGGGAAAACTCGTCGATGCCGTTCGAATTCATGTTGGACAAACCTTTCGATGTCTGCTGGCGTGGCTGTGAACCTGATATATACCGAGTTTTGCTGGGTCCCCTCGTTGCGGTAGAAAGCATATATTTCTTTTGCGGATATCGGCAGACCAAGTCGGGATCCAAAGGCTGTTGCAATTGCTTGTTCTCGGGAATGTGGAGCATCCCATGACACAAGTGTCTCTGAAATAGAAGCGAAGTAGGTCCATCCGGCAGCAAACAATAAGACGGGAATCGCGAGAAATAGACTGGTTGAGACCAGGATGATTTTCGCCGAAAGTCTCATAGGCCTCGATCTCAGGAAGCGGATTCTTGCTGTGTCAACGTCCAAGGTGACTCACGGCTGCCCTTGGCGCGCCTCCTGCTCAGCAGGAGGCGTTGCGTCCCGGCAGGAAGGGTATGAGTCCGCTGCCTTGTTCTCATTTTCTTTTTCGTCGATCTGCCGCATGGCGCGCACCATGGCGATGACGTCGAAACCATACTTCTGCGCAACCGCAGTTTTTGCGCGGCGCACTTCGGAAATCACGGGATCAGCAGCAACCGTTTTAATATCAAGTGTCTTCATCGTATTGAATTAGTTCTTCTGGACTACACATTACTGGCAACTGGAATCCAGCATCTACAACCACAGCACGCAGGCGATCCCGTGTGTAAGGGTTGGCGATATGCTTGAAGTTCCATGTCACAATGTAGTTCATTTTGTGCACGGAAGCCACAGCGACATGAACGGCATCCGAAGCCGCCTTTTCAGGAACCAGGCCAGCTCGAATCAGGCTCTGAGCCAGTGCACCAACTTCCTCGGTTAGTTCCAGCTTGGGAAGTGGAGACAGAAGCTCCAGACGCTGGCGTGCCATATCGGCATCTCCGAGCTTTGCCTCCTGCAAGACCTCCTGCGAAATAAACAAGTCGAACGACGAACGTCCGCCGTCCCACCACATACGAGTACTCGCCTGTCTGGATGCTTGAATCACATTCATCGATGGCCGCGCCACATAGTAGCTTGGGACCGTGGTTTCAATGTACGCGGTCTGCACAGGATTATTTTATTTGCGAGCAGTATATTTGAGCAAGTCCGCTCAGCTCTTGTCCGAGTTGCCCCGGATCGGTTTTGGTTTTGTGGGTTTTTTGGGGCCGGCGGCTTTGCGGGGTTCGAATTCGAAGGTGACTTTGCCGCCTTCGATTTTGAGGAATGAGGAGAAGGGTTTGCCTTTTTTGGAGATGAAGCGGCGGATCAAATCCGTTTTACCTTCGGCGAGGAGTTTGATGACCTGTTCCTGCGGGAGTTCGTATTGGCAGATCGATTTGCCCATGCGGAACTTGCAGGCGGAGGTGTTGGAGCAGAGGTAGGCGTTCCCGGCGTCATGGATCGCGCCTTTGCCGCAGGCGGGGCAGACGGGGTGGATGATCGGCAGGGCGGTGAAGTCGAGGTTGGCGGCGGCATTATCGCCGGAGTCGCCAAAATCGAAGGTTTGTTTGAATTCGGGGTCGAGTTTGACGGGGGCCGAGAACGGGCGTCCGAGTTTGCTGCGGAATCCTTCCAGCGGGCCAACGCGTCCGGAGGTGAGGAGGGTCGTGACTTCGCTGCGTTCGAGTTCGCGGCCAGCCATGTTTTTCCAAATGAGCAGTCCGCATCCCCGGCATTCGTATGCCTTGTAGGTTTCTTTGAAGGCGGTCGATTCACATTTCGGGCACTTGGTTTCCAAATCTGTGAATTGGCCCTCAATCGAGTCCCCGTGATAATTCTTCGCTTTGCCGACAATTTCTTCGGTGAAGCGGCGGATTTCGTCCATGAATTCCGTGCGGGGAATATGACCGGCCTCCATCTGCTTGAGTTTGAATTCCCATTCCCCGGTCATTTCCGGGGAGGTGAGGGCATCCACGCCGATTCCGCGAAGCAGGTTGATCAGAGAGAGTCCTTTTTGAGTGACGATGAGGTCGCGACCCTGACGAATCAGGTACCCGTCCAGAATCAGTCCTTCGATGATTTGTGCGCGGGTGGCGGGTGTTCCGAGGCCGCGCTGGCTCATGGCCTCGCGGAGGTCTTCGTCATCAACCAGCTTTCCGGCTCCTTCCATGGCGGAGAGGAGGGTCGCTTCGTTCAGGCGGGCGGGGGGCTTCGTCTCGCTTTCCTTGACCTCGATGGTTTCGGTCGCGGCCGGTTCACCGGGTTTGACCTCGCAGAGTGTCTGGTCTCCCTCGGCGGCAGCGTGTTTTCCGTAAACAGCCATCCAGCCCGGATCGGTGATGATTTTGCCATCGCTGCGGAAGGGTTCTCCCTCCACGCGGGTGATGCGGGTGGTGATCTCAAACTGGGCGGCAGGATAAAACGTGGCGACAAAACGGCGGGCGACCATGTCGTAAACTTTGAACTCAAAATCATCGAGGGCCTTTGCGCTCATCCCGGTGGGAATGATGGCATGGTGATCGGTGACTTTGGTGTTGTTGAAGACCCGTTTGTTCGGGCGCACCCAGCCCTGCTGGAGGGCTTTTGCGGCATGGTCGGCCAGGTCGCCGGGATCGAATTTTCCGAACGTGGATTTCACGTTGCCGAGATAATCTTCTGGCAAATACCGGGAGTCTGTTCGCGGGTAGGTGAGAACCTTGTGTTTTTCGTAGAGCGCCTGGGCCACTTGCAGGGTGCGTTTGGCGGAGAGGCCGAAGCGGGAATTGGCCTCCCGCTGAAGGGTCGTCAGATCGTAAAGCTGTGGCGCGATCTGGGAGGAGGGTTTCTTTTCCTCCTCGACGGTTCCGGGTTTTCCCGTGCATTTGGCGGCGATTTCGTCAGCGCGTTCGCGGGTCCAAATTCGCTCGGCCTTGGCTTCTTCCTCGCCGCCTTTTTTAAAGGCTTCGTCGAACCACCGTCCACGGTAGGAACCGGCTGCGACCAAAAAGTCCCCAAACACTTCGAAGTAGGTTTTGGGTTTGAAGTCACGAATCCGGACCTCCCGCTCGGCAAGGATCGCGAGGGTGGGGGTTTGCACGCGGCCGACAGGCGTGAGCTGAAACCCTCCATCGCGGGAGTTAAAAGCCGTCATCGCGCGGGTTCCGTTGATTCCGACCAGCCAGTCACTTTCACTGCGGCAGACGGCGGCATCGGCAAGCGGTTCCATGTCCGTGGAACTCCGAAGCCCCTCAAACCCCTCGCGGATGGCATCAGGGGTCATGCTCTGAAGCCAGAGGCGGCGGGTCGGCTTTTTGCTGCCCACCAGCTTGAACAGATAATGGAAAATCAGCTCCCCCTCACGTCCGGCATCGCAGGCATTGATCACTTCGCTGATATCCGCGCGCTTGAGCAGTCGCTTCAGCAGGTTGAAGCGGGTCTGGTTTTTTTCGATGGGTTTGAGTTCGAAATGATCCGGGACGATGGGAAGGTTCGCAAAGGACCACTTGCCGCGCTTCTTGTCGAGCTCGCCGGGAAGGCACAATTCGACCAGATGACCGACCGCTGACGAAATCACATACGCGTCATTTTCATAAAAATCACCATTCTTCGGGACCTTGCCAAGGGCGCGGGCCAGATCGGTGGCGACACTTGGTTTTTCTGCGATAACGAGGGTTTTCCCGGTGGTGGCTGCTGGCATGATTCGGTGTATTGAGGTTAGAGCGTCTTGACAAAACGCCCCCCCGGCAGGGGCTTTACGAGTTTTTTGATTTCGAGGGCCAGCAACGTAGAGGAGACCACGTGAGTTGGCAACCCGGTTCTGGTGATCACTTCGTCCACGGAGGATTCATCATCTCCCACAGCCCCAAAAATCAAGCTTTCATTGTCAGAGAGAGAAGTGGGCGGGGTGGGTTTGGAAAGATTGGGCTGCTCAGAAAACAACAACCCGAGGTCATCGAGGACGTCCTGGGCGCAGGTCACGAGCTTGGCTCCTTGTTGGATCAGCCGGTTTGTTCCCAGAGATTGGGCCGAGTCAATCTTGCCGGGTACCGCATAAATCGAGCGTCCTTGCTCCCCAGCTTGATTGGCCGTGATGAGGGCTCCGCTCCGGGAGGCCGCCTCAATGACCAGCAACCCAAACGACAGCCCGCTCACAATCCGGTTCCGCATGGGAAACGTCTGACGATCCGCGGTGGTCGCCATGGGAAACTCGCTGACGACGGCCCCCGACTCTGCAATTTTGTCAGCAAGGGGCTTGTTTTCCTCGGGGTAGATGGCGGAGAGGCCGCTTCCTATGACGGCAATCGTGCGGCCCTTGGCGGCCAGAGCGGCTTGATGGGCGGCGGTGTCCACCCCACGGGCCAGGCCGCTCGCGACGGTAATTCCAGCATAGGCGAGTTGGTAGGCGAGTTTTTTTGTGCAGGAGGCGCCATAGACGGTTGGTTTGCGGGTTCCGACAATCCCAATCGAGGTCCTGTCCCTGGGGTCAAACGACCCGCGTATATAAAGCACGCTGGGGGGATCATGGATTTCGCGGAGTTGTTCGGGATATTCGGGATCCCGCAGGGTCAGGATTCGTGCGCCTTCGCGGCGGGCCGCCTCAAACTCGCCGGCCACGTCCGTATGCCTCTCCCACTCGCGGATGAACCCCGCGACCTCCTCTCCAACACCCTCCACGGAAAGCAAGTCCAAACGGGTTGCCGCAAGGATGGCTTGAGGGGTCTGAAAGCGCTCCAGCAGACGTCTGACCTTCACCGGCCCCACCCTCGGGAGCATGTTCAGCGCCACGAAGGCCTCGGTCTCATTCATGCGGTCCTTGAAAGCTGATGGGATTGATCCCAGCGGGGGGCGCGCCTCAGTCGGCGGCGTTCAG
>JBGTAR010000009.1:0-14033 GCA_041749815.1 Terrimicrobiaceae bacterium | reverse complement strand
CAATGAGTGACATCTCCCGAAGAAGATCCCTGCGCTGCTGTGCGATTTTTTCGTTCACAACCCAAATATGTCTAGCAACTAGACACTATCAAGGAAAATCTCCCTCTCATTCGCTCTTTATAATTCTGCCGTCATGCACCCTCAGACCATGAGGTTAAGCGAGATCCAGAGGCCTTGGGCCCCTTGCACCAGGGCGTTCTATGACATGGAGGTAAATCATTGTGGTGAATATGTCTGTGTGTCCAAGCAGGTCTTGGGCGGTTCGAGTGGCGATCTCGCTTTCAAAAATGTGTGTTGGCACTTTGCCGATCCGATCTCTGTGGCTCTAAGAGAGATGGGTTGATGGTTGTGGTGATATCGGTCGGGCGTATGAATAAATGTCAACATGCCGTTCATATGAACGGTGCTTCAGAGTTGATCAAGTCATTTTTTGACAGGATTTCAGGATTTGCAGGATTCTCAGGAAAACGGAAAAATCCGATCCACTGATCCGGTCAGGGGTTCCCGGTTTTCCATCCGTGAAAATCTGTGTCATCCGTGGTTGGGTTTTTCTGAGAGATGCCGGTCCCAGAGGGTGACTGGCGTTCTCGCGTTCGGCTGTGGTTAAAAAATCATGCTCGCCCATCCGGCATGGGGATGGTGTGAAGTGTTGCAAGTTGCACCTTTGGGGGGGGGCACCCGAACTACCGGCAAGCGGCAATGGCTTCGCGAAGATCCTCCTCCCGGACCGTATCGCTCACAAAAGCCGAACCCAATGCCTTGGTGAGGACAAACCGGATGTGGCCCTGATGGAATTTTTTGTCCCGGGACATTGCGGCCAGAAGGCGGTCCACCTCAAGATCAGGCGGGATGGTGAGTGGCAGCCCAAACGAGGCGAGGGCCTCGCGAACCATTCTGACATCGCTGTCGGGGAGTCCGGCAAGGCGGGAGGACAGATGCAATGCCGCAGCGATGCCCATACTGATGGCCTCTCCATGAAGAAAACGACCATATCCGCCCACCTGCTCAATGGCATGTCCAACCGTGTGCCCAAAATTGAGGAGGGCCCGAAGGTCGGCTTTTTCGAAGGGATCCTTGCAGACGATATCCGCCTTGATCGCCACATTCCGCGAGATCAGTTCCTCGCATTGGGATTTGGCAAGAGCCACAGCATCCTGGACCAGCGCGGCATCCCGGATGATGCCATGTTTGATCACCTCGGCCATGCCCTCATTAAACTCCCGCTCGGGCAGGGTGCTGAGGGTCTCCACGTCCGCAAGAACGAGCGCGGGGTGATGAAAAGCTCCAATCAGATTTTTCCCTCCCGGGGCATTCACGCCGGTTTTGCCGCCAACCGAACTGTCCACCTGGGCGAGAACCGTGGTGGGAACTTGCACATAGGGAATCCCCCGATAAAAAACGGAGGCCACAAAACCCGCAAGATCCCCCACAACCCCTCCGCCCAAGGCCACCACAAAGGAGGAACGATCCAGACCGGCAGCAATCATCACGTCACAGGCCTCCGTAACGCGGGTCATAGATTTTGAAGATTCTCCCGCAGGGACAACAAACCCGGTCACATCAACCCCTTGCGCTTCCAAAGAGCTTTTTAACCCCTTGCCATGAAGGGGAGCCACATTGCTGTCAGAAATCATCACACACTTCGGCGAGTTGCCAAAAGCCTCCCGTAAGAACCCTCCGCAGGAAGACAACATCCCACGTCCCACGTGGATCTTGTAGGGCTTGTCCTTGATTCCAACCTCAACAACATTCATAGAACAATAATTATCCCCTCCTCTGAGGTTGAGATGCAAACCAGATCGTCCTTCACATCACGGAAAGTTGTCCGAAGACAGAATCTCCCGCTCTTTCGCGGGTTGGCCCGCATCTTGCTTACGGCAACGGACTTATGAGCGATTGGTGGCAAAGTTTATGAATGGCAGGCGGGTTTTGTTTATTCAACATGGAGAAACTGACAAGCCGGGATTGCTGGGCGAAGTTCTTGCAGAGCGAGGGATTGGGATGGATATCCTGCGACCAGATTTGGGCGAAACAATCCCGGACCACCTGGTGAGCCACTCCGGCTTGGCCGTGGGGGGCGGAGCGCAGGGAGTGTATGAGGTGGATAAATACCCCTATCTGGGGTCCGAGATCGGGTTGATCAAATCTACCGCCTCTCAAGGCAAACCCGTGATTGGCCTGTGCCTTGGGGGACAATTGATGGCTGCAAGTTTTGGCGCCGAGGTCCATAAAGGTCCGCATCGGGAAATTGGATTTTTTCCTGTCACACTTGATCCCATCTCGGACTTTGACCCCATCTGGTGCGACATGCCAAAGACCTTCGTGACCACTCATTGGCATGGGGATGTTTTTGAAATCCCACCGGGGGGGATGAGGCTTGGACACAGCGCCCTGACTCCAAATCAGCTTTTCCGCTATGGTCATTCCCTTTACGGGCTTCAATTCCATTTGGAGATGACTCCGGAAATCCTTGAGGAAATGGTCGCCGACTCAAAGGAGGACCTGTTGGGGCTGGGGGTCGATCCGGATCAACTCCGCAGAGAGGGGCTTGCTCACCTCCCGAATGTTCGCGAGACAGCCACCACGGTCTTCTCCCGCTGGGCGGACTTTCTTTGAGTGGGATGCAGCTAAGCCGCGTCGAGCGGGTTTTTTGATCGAGCGATTTTCAGAAATTCTCTGACAAGATATTCATCTTTCCGGCGGGGCTCCACTTCGACACCACTGGCCACATCGACCCCAAAGGGGGCAACAATCCGCAGAGCATCCGCCAAATTGCTGGGGGTCAGGCCACCGGCCAAGAGGACCTTTTTTTCGGGATGAGCCTCAACAAAGGATCGGACAAGGCCCCAATCGACCCGCACGCCTGTGCCCCCCCACCCTGTTTCGGACCAGGCATCCAACAAAAGATAGGGCGAGGCATACTCCACCGCTTTTTCGAACGAGGAGCGGTCCAAAACACGCACGGCCTTGATCCAAACCGCAAAACCACTCTGCTCACAAAACGCCGGCGGTTCGTCCCCGTGAAACTGGATCGCATCAAAAATTTGGGATTCCCGCAGGGCCTTCACTTCTGCTTCGGTCGGGTTGACGACCACGGCCACTTTTTGGACTTTGCCTGGCAGACTTTCCAACCACGGCACCACTTTGGGCAATGTCACATAGCGCTTGGAACCGGAAAAAAAATTGATCCCGATCGCATCAGCCCCGGCCTGAACCGCAAGTCGTGCGTCCTCAGATCGCGTGAGGCCACAAATTTTAACAAAGAGGCCTTCGGGTGCAGGAAGGCTCATTCCTCAATCCAGAACCTTGGCGTTGGCCTGCTTAATGCTTGGGTGGTGGGTAATGACCCGCATATGCCCATCACTGGAGCGAAAAAAGCAGCTTAATGGCCAACTCACGATGCTGATGACGATTGACGCAAAAAACGCACTCCAAAAACCAGGAATCACAAATCCCGGAACGAGGGAAGAGGTCAGCCAGAGCAGAAGGGCATTGATAACGAGAATGAACACGCCAAGCGTGATAACAATAAATGGAATGCTCAGAAGGAGCAGCACGGGACGGACAAAGGCGTTGATGATGCCCAACAGGAGGGAGGCTCCGACCAGCACACCCCATCCAGAGTAAGTGATTCCCGGAATCACGTGAGCCGCAACAAAGACGGCAAGCGTGGTGACCAGCCAACGAATAACAAATGCTGTCATGATCGTTGATCTTACCGAATGCAGGAAATCGTAGAAGCTAATTTTTTCATGCGTTCAGCGGATTTTTCTGCATGATGGCAAAGAACCAACACCAACAATCGATATGTCCAAGAAAAAACCGGAAGGAAAGACAGGAGAGAAATCCAAAAAAAGCAAGGTCAGCCAGGAACCGGCCGTGGTCGAGGCGAAACAAGTGCCTCCCACGAAGCCAGCGCCGAAAAAAAAGGCGGCTCCCAAGGCGGCTGCAGCCAAAAAGCCTGCAGCCAAAAAATCAAAACGTCCAACGAATGAGGATATTGCTCTCAGAGCCTATTTCATTGCCGAGCGCCGTCAGAAACTGGGATGGTTTGGTGATGAGACTCAGGACTGGGTTGAGGCCGAGCGGCAACTACTCAAGGAAGCAGGCATCAAAGCCTGATCGAGGCCTGATCGGGACCCGATTCAGGGCTCGATGGGTGTGGGACCACGGTTCGAGTGCCTGGTCTCCTCCGCGGAGACCGCGTAGATGGTGTCCTCACCAATATTTTTTGCCTGGTCACCAATACGTTCCAAAAATCGTGAAATGAAGATCAGATCGATGTAGCCCGGGATGTTTCCGACATCCTGGCTCATCCTCAGGGTGATCCTCTCGGCAAAATCCCGATTCAAGGCGTCCAACTTGCGGTCGCGATCCTTGAGGGAGCGGGCAAGCTCCATGTCGGCATCAGCGTAGGCACGGATGGCATCCTTCACCATGGTTTCTGCCATCTCAAAGGTCGGGGCCAGCTCACTGGTCTGGGAAAGCTCCGGCTTGGCAAGCAGACGACGCCCCCGCCGGGCAATGTTGACGGCCTGGTCGGCAATCCGCTCAAGGTTCATGCTTAGCTTCATGGTCGAGACCACGGTACGAAGGTCGGAGGCCATTGGGCTGAATTTCAGCATGAGAGCAATGCCATTTTGGTCGACCAGCACTTCGAGGTCATCGATCTCCTCGTCATCGGCGATCACCGTGTTGCACCAATCTTCATCTCTGTCAAAAAGCCCCTTGCGAGCGTTGGCCAGATTGCGATCGGTGAGACTGCCCATCATGAGGGCATCGTTACGAAGCTGCTGAAGGGATTCCTCAAAGTTCGTTAAGATATGTTGGTTGGACATGGCAAGATAAGATGGGAAATCAACCGAAGCGTCCAGTGATATAATCCTCGGTTTGTTTCTCCCTGGGATTTGAGAAAATTCTGTTGGTTTCGTCGTATTCGATGAGCTTCCCGAGATAAAAAAAGGCGGTGCGGTCAGAGCAGCGGGTGGCCTGCTGCATGTTGTGAGTGACAAGGACGATGGTGAATTCCCGTTTCAGCTCATTGATGAGTTCCTCGATTTTCACAGTCGCAATGGGGTCCAGCGCGGAACAAGGTTCGTCCATCAAAAGCACTTCGGGCTGCACGGCAATCGCACGGGCGATGCAAAGGCGCTGCATTTGTCCGCCGGAAAGTCCCATGGCGCTCTCACTCAAACGGTCCTTGGCCTCATCCCAGAGGGCGGCACCACGCAAGCTGCGCTCAACCGCTTCATCCAGAACCGACTTGCGCTTTTCACCCGAAACCCGCAACCCATAAACCACATTTTCGTAAATGGATTTTGGAAAGGGGTTGGATTTTTGAAAGACCATCCCAATCGACCTGCGCAGCGCAATCACTTCCAGAGCAGGGTCAAAAATACTTCTGCCAAGCAGGCTGATATCGCCCTCACAGCGAGTTCCGTCGATCAGCTCATTCATGCGGTTGAAGTTTCGTAAAAGAGTGGACTTTCCACATCCGGATGGTCCGATCAACGCGGTGATCTGGCGTTCAGGAATGTCCATTGAGACTTCAAAGAGTGCCTGCTTGGATCCGTAATAAAAACTGAAATCACGCACGGAAAGGAGGTCCAGTCTGGGCTGAGCCTGAGAGGAAGTTGCCGCTGTGTGCATGGCCGTGGGCGAAGGGTTGACGGCATCGTTTGACATGGTCGGGTCTGGGTTCAAATTATGGTTTTTTGCTGAAAACAAGCTGGCCAAGCACATTGGCAATGGTCACCAGGATGAGGAGAACAAGCGATGCGGTCCACGCAAGTTGGAGTTGATATTCAAAGGGTACCGTGGAGAAATTATAGATCAACACAGAGAGCGACGCCACGGGTTGGTTCACAAGGGAATCCAGGTTCTCGAATTTTAGCCAATATTGACTGAAGAGAGCCGTGAAGAGCACCGGCGCTGTCTCGCCCGCTGCCCGGGCCACAGCGAGCATAATGCCCGTCATAATCGCAGGAAGGGCCTCAGGAAAAACAACCCGCACAATGGTCTGAAACTTTGTGGCACCGAGGCCGTAAGAAGCCTCCCGGTAAGCGGTTTGAACCCCAAGCAACGCCTGCTCTGCCGTGAGAAGAATGGTGGGAAGGATGAGGATGCCTAGCGCAACGGCCCCGGCGAAAGCCGAAAACGAACCAAAAGCCAAAACCACCACGCCATAGGCGAACAATCCGGCCATGATGGAAGGGATGCCCGTGAGCAGCTTCGCCACAAACCGGACCGTGTTTGAGAGCCGGGAATAGGGTTCATATTCATTCACATAGATCGCCGAAAGCACTCCCAAGGGAATGGCGAGAACGAGGGCCATGCTGACCATGATGAAAGTGCCTTGGATGGCGTTTCCAAACCCCCCACCTTTCAAACCCGCCGCAGGCGGCAAGCCGGAAAATACCTCCCAAGTCAACAAAGGCAGCCCATTTTTGATCACCAAAAACACCAGGGAGAAGAGCGGAACCAGGGTGAGTAAGGCAAGAAGACAACACAGGATGGTGAGAGCCCGGTTTCCAAGGGATCGAAGAACCGCCAATTTGTGTTTTTTGCCCGAAAAAAACTTATCAGAGACTTGCGTGGGTGTGTTGGGGGATGTCATGGGTCATCAACGAACGCCAAGCGTCATTCTTTGAGTGCGACGAAGCACCAGTTCCCCAGCCAGGTTGACAAAAAGAGTGATAACCATCAGCAGCAACGCGGCATACATGAGCGAGGAGACCTGCAGCCCTTCCGCCTCATTAAATTGGTTTGCGATGAGTCCTGCCAGGGTTCCGGCCGGCTGAAAAAGGGCGGTGGTAAAGCGCGGGCTGTTTCCAATCAACATCGCAACGGCCATCGTTTCTCCCATGGCACGACCAAAAGCAAGAATGGTGGCTGCCACAATCCCCGGGGAGGCGCTTGGGAGGATGACTCCAAAGATGGCCTCCCAACGCGTTGCCCCCAAGGCGTAAGCTCCTTCGCGGAGGGTGTTGGGAACGGCGACAAGGGCATTTCGGGAAATGGCGGTGATTGTTGGCAAAACCATGAGGGCAAGAACAAGGCTGGCGGTGAACATGCTGTTCCCGATCACCGGGCCGCGGAAGATGGGGATGAACCCGAGTGTTTCGGAGATCGCCGGGCCAAATTTTTGAACCAGAGGGATGACAACAAAGATGCCCCAGAGCCCATAAACGACACTGGGAATGGCAGCCAGCATTTCCACAACAAAACGGACAGTCTGTCGCACAGCCGAGGGAAGGAAATTCTCACTTAAAAAGATGGCCACACTCAATCCGAGCGGAAGCGCAAAAATCAGAGCAATAAACGAACTGACAACCGTCCCGTAAAGAAAAGCTCCAGCCCCATACTGTTCACGCACCGGGTTCCATGCCACATTCGTCAGGAAGCCAAGACCGAATTTTGAAATGGCAGGCAGGGCGGCTTGGAGGATGGTGACTCCGATCCAGATGAGCACTCCGACTGTGGCCACTGATGCGGCCCAGCAAAAAATGCGGAACACATCGATTCGACGCGGAATCACACGGATCCCACGCTGTGCGCGAGCGCTTGGTGGGACATTGCCATCAGCCATGGGATCCGGGCGAACGCCCAACTACTTGACTTGCACCTTTGCCAAAGCGGCCTGGGATTTTGCAATCACCGTTTCGGGAAGTGGAATGTAACCCAGTTCCTTGGCGAAGGATTGCCCCTTGGTGAGACCCCAGTCGACAAATTTTTTGAGGGCGGTGCCCCGTGCGGCGTCAGAATATTCCGGATAGAGCAACAACCAGGTGAAGCTGACGATTGGGTAGTCCGCTTCACCTGCAGGATCTCCAGCCCATGCACGGAGGTTTTCAGGCAGAGAAATGTCGGCCATGGTCGCGGCACCACTCTCCGGAGTTGGCATGATAAATTTGCCTGCTTTGTTTTCCAAGAATGCCATTGGGACGCCATTATTCTCGGCGTAGCCATATTCCACGTAGCCAATCGAGCCGGGGGTTTGTTTGACAAGGGCCGTGACCCCTTCATTTCCTTTGCCACCAACACCGACAGGCCACTGGACCTGTTTATCGTTTCCGACCTCATCCGCAATTTTTTCGCTCATGGCGACCAAGTGGTTCGTGAAGACATAGGTTGTTCCACTCCCATCAGAACGGTAGGCAAAAGTGATCGCCAGATCGGGCAGTTTCACTCCGGGATTGTCTTTCACAAGGAGCGGATCATTCCATTTTTTCACTGTCCCAAGCACAATCCCCTCAAGAGCCGCCCGCGAAATCCTGAGCTCGGCCACACCATCAAGGTTGTAAGCCAGGACCACACTCCCCGCAGTGGCTGGGATCAGTACAGTGCCTGGTAACTGGGCAATCTCCTTGTCGCTCATGGCAGCATCGCTTGCTCCAAAATCGACGGTCTTCGCCAGAAATTGCTTCACACCTGCACCCGAACCAACGGATTGATAACTGATTTGAACGTCTGGGTTTTCTTTGGCAAATTCCACGGCCCATCGTTGGTAAAGCGGCGCCGGGAAGGTGGCGCCGGCCCCTGAGACCTGGGTTTGGGTGTGCCCGCAGACGGTGAAGCCTAGGAGGGTCGCTGCAGAAAGGAGGAGAGAGTGTAGGATATTGGATTTCATGACAATGATTCGGGAAGCGATTAATATGTTGGTTGGGGAGATAAAAAGAACGTTTCTCGTGTGACAATTTTGTAACATAGGGCCCATTCACGGAGGAGACCCACGTTTTGTGCGCTTTTTCGATCCGTCTGGTTTCCAGTTTCTTTCAGGAATCGTCGATTTGTATGTGCCGAATTTTGCATGGAGGAGAGAGGGATGCCAGGTTTTGGAAGACCCTGAATCTTTTGGTGAGTGGAAGGGTGACTAGGTCCAGAAACCTCAAAATCGCATGATTGGCAACCCTCGAAGTGGTTAAAACCATCAATCAATCATCGCAGGGACCCGAGGAAACGGGCGAACCTGGCTTGCCCAAGCTCCAGATCCTCGATGGAAATGTGTTCGTCCGCGGTGTGGGCTTGGGCAATGGAGCCGGGCCCGAGCGCGATGGCGGGAGCCCCCTTCTGGCCAAAGGACGCCGCATCACAAAACCATGGGGCCGTTGCCGTCGGGATTCCAACCTGCCCCAACGTTTCGATGATTGGGTGAGCCGGGTCCGTGAAAAGCGGAGGAGAAATCTGGGCTTCAATACGGATGGCAGGATGTTGCACCGCAAAACGTTCGATAAAACGTGCCACATCAAATCCGGGAACAACACGCATATCGACTTTGGCCTGGCAGTGATCGGGAACGATATTAATTTTTGAGCCCCCGCGAATGGTTCCGATGCTCATCGTGGACTTACCCAGGGCAGGATCCAAGATGTTGGAGGACTCACGATCAAAAGCCTCCTGAAGGGCGGACAAGCTTCTCATCGCGGAAACGATGGCATTATCCCCGGCCTCCGGGGTGGACGCATGGGAACTGCGACCACGCGTTGTGAGGGTCAGCCAGGAAGCTCCCTTGTGCGCGTGGACCGCACGCATGCCCGTCGGCTCGCCCACAATCACAAAGTCAAAAGTTTCCTGCTCGGCCAGCGCCAGGGAGCCCAGCAACCCGGCCTCCTCCCCCATCAAACCCGCAAACCAAATTTCATGACTCAATTCGCCCAGTTGATCGCCAAGCTCCTGCAAAGCCCCCAACATGGCGGTCATGGGACCCTTGGTGTCAGAGGCTCCACGCCCCCACACCTTCCCGTCACGAACCTCCGCAAGAAATGGGTCAACCGTCATTCCCAAAACACTCACGGTGTCCGTGTGCGGAGCAAGCAGCAGCCGCGGTTTGCCGGTTCGGCTGGATGGAAATTTTGCCACCACATTCGGGCGACCGGGAAGCACTTCTCGCAACTCCACCCTGGCGCCAAGACCTTCCAGGTAGGTTTTCAAATATTCGGCGATGACGCCCTCACCCGCCGTCTCAATCCCAGGATCCCCATCTGGGTTCACACTGGGAATGCGGATCAGGTCTTGAAGGAGCTGAAGTGTCGGAATCTTCATTTTTGAGTTGTGAGATACCACTCCACAAATCTTGGAATTCCCACCGAGATCGGCACGCTGGGATTGTAGCCTAACAACGCCCGTGCCTTGCTGATGTCGGCGCAGGTCAGCGGCATGTCGCCCTGCTGCTCCGGCAATCGCTCAATCACGGCCTTTTTGCCAAGGGCCAATTCGATGGAGGAGATCAACTCCGAGAGGGTTGTTGTCATGCTTTCCCCCAAATTGAAAATTTCAAAAGGCGTTCTTCGGTAGGAAAGTGCACCCATCACGCCCTTGACGATGTCATCCACATACGTGTAGTCGCGGCGTGTGGTGCCATCCCCATATTGTTGGATCGGACGACCATGGTAGATGCTGTCGGTGAATTTATGGATGGCAAGATCCGGGCGCTGACCGGGCCCGTAAACCGTAAAAAATCTCAGGCAGACAACCCCGAGACCATAAAGGTGCGAATAATTTCCGCAGAGGTGTTCTCCTGCAAGTTTGGTGGCCGCATAGGGGCTGAGTGTTTGAGGAAGAGGAAGGTCTTCAGAAAAAGGAACCTTCCGTGCCAATCCATACACCGAAGAACTGGAGGCAAAAAGAAACCGGCTGACGCCGCCCTGACGTGATGCTTCCAGCAGGTTATTGGTCCCGACAATATTGGTTTCGATGTAGGCTGCAGGATTTTCAAGAGATGGCCGGACCCCCGCCCTCGCGGCAATATGAATCACGGCATCAAAGCCTCCACCGACAAGGATGTTGTTGACGGTATCCACATCGCAGATATCCCCCTCGATCACCTGGGCCTTGTCCGACCAATCGGCGATATTTGCCTCCTTGATCGACCGGGCGTAATATTCATTAAAATTGTCCAGAGCACACACGGTATGGCCGTCTTTCAGACAACGGCGAATCACATGGGATCCAATAAAGCCGGCTCCCCCGGTCACAAGAATTTTCATTCCGATCAAACTAGCCGTGCAACGAAATCTCCGGCAAGGTCATTCTCATAATCTCGCTTTCTCATTTGACGGCGGACGGTCCCCGGCGTATTTCCAGTGGGCATGCAAGACAGTGAAAAAGAAGATCGGTTGATTCGTGCGGCACTCATCGGGGGCGCTTCCTTGGCGGTGGCGGGTGCACTGGCCCTCGCCACAATCGTAGCGGTGATGATCTCCTACAATTTTAATATCCTTAATTGGATGGAGTAGCTGTCTCAATTTCTGCTTCCTGATCGAGGGCTGCACACAGGCACCCCCCGAGCATGATGATGATGCCGGAAAAGTACACCCACATCAGGATCAGCATCATTCCCCCCACGGCTCCATAAAGGCCGTAGTTCACGAAGTTTGGAAAAATATTAACGAAAGCAATCTGGCACGCCTGCAGGGCCACAGCGACAAGCAGGGCTGGTAACCAAACCTGACGAAAATAGACCTTTCGGCGTGGAGCGAGCTTGTAAAGCAGCGCAAAGGAATAAAACAGAACAGCCCCTCCCATCACATAACGACTCGCGTCAAGGAGCAGGGAGGCCAAATGAAAATCTGCCAATGGGAAGTGGAGTTTGAAAAAATCCTCGGCGTACCTTAAGACTTGACCAACTCCCTGCAAAATGGCCGGAATCAGAATCCCGGCAAAAAGAGCGCTGGATATCACGCCCAACATGACAAGATTCTTGAGGGGCATTTGCCACCATGGAATCTCCACCGTGTGCCAAGCCCGGTTCACACCCCGCACCAGAGCCTGAAAAAATCGCAGGGAACACCACAACAAAATTACAGCCGAGGCCAGTCCGACCCCCCTTCGTGACGCCTCCAGCGCCATCACCATCTCCCACAGCACATTTTGCTGACTCCCTTCAAGCGGCATCACCGCATCAATGGCACTCACGATTTCATTGCCATCAAAAAAGAGCGACCCCACGGTGAGGATCAGCGTCAGCATGGGGAACAAAGAAAAGAGAACATAATACGCGAATGAGGCCGCACGCTGTTCCCCATCAATCTCACTGTAGAGGCGGAAGGTTCTCGCCGTAACCTGCCAGATCGGCTTCAAGACCCGTAGAATTTCCTTCGCCATTCTGCGACTCAAGAAAACCACGATCCCCATCACATGAAAAGCAAAAGCGCCGGGAATTGCTCCCCGGCGCTTTTTAATTTATCAGAATGGGCTGATCTTATTCGGCAACCACGGTGATCAAAGCGGACTCTTTGGGAGCTTCTTTGCCTTTTTCACCTTTGTCACCCTTGTCGCCACACCCGCCACCAGAACAGGGTCCGGCAATTGCCGAGAGAGAGGCCACACCAACACAAACTGCTGCAATTAGGATAGTTTTCATAACGCACACAAGATTACCCAACATTCCGGAGTGTCAAATTTTTTATTTGGTGACTTCGCGTACGTAGACATTTACCTGCCCATCAGCCGACTTGCGAACCTCGGTGATCTGGAACGGCCGCCTGGAATCCCGGGAGAAGGTGGACCCCTCGGAAGGAGGCTTGGCACCGGATGGGAACTCGGCAATGATGCGAATGTTCGAGGTTTTCCCTTTGAGCCCCAAGGTCTCTGCGACGGCCGCTTGGGAGCGGAGTACGGCACGGTTTGGCCCAGAGGCTGTTACCACAAAGCTGCCCTGCAAATAAATCCGTTCCCCGCTTGTGCCCCGATCAGCCAAATCCGGGGCGTCCTGAATACCGAGCAAACGCCCACGGGGCATCTGACCGGCATCGTAGGTCGGCCAGGAACCACCCGCTGTGGATGCGATGGAAGGCGGAGCGACGGTCGGCGAAGGGGTGGGGGTCGCCGTGGGCTCGGGTGGCGTGGCCTCAACAACCACGGAGGGTGTTGGTTCGGGTGTTGGTGTTGGCTGAACGGGCTCAGGAGTTGGAGCCGGGACGTCGTCGCTTGCGCTAACGGCGACAGGACGCTCCACACGCACAAGTTGAGGCAGTGGCCTCGCTTGGGTTGGAACCTGGGCGGCTGTGGTTTCTTCGTTGAGTCCCGTTCTCCTCTTGAAAGACGCGAGCTTTTGTGTGGCCTCTGTCACAAGCCCGGTGTTCACAACGGGAAGGCCCATGGCGACATTCAGCGTTTGGGGAGGATCCAAAGAAAAGGTACCGGGGCCACTGGTTGTGGCATAACTTCCATAAACGATCGGGATCGCCGTGAATTGCATCCTGCCATCATCAAGACGCTTGATGTTCAGCAGGGCCGACAAATCGAGTCCACGATTCAATTGAAGGTCCAATCCGGTCAGCAACATCCGGTGCAAAATCGGCACCACCTTGGCATCCGCCGTGAAAACATGTTCCAACAACACATTTTTGTTCTGCTTGGCCTCAGCAACAACCACCACACCGGACGGGAAAAAATCCGTCTCCTTCAACTCGTAGGAATCCAAAATGTTAAAGTCCCCCACCACGTAGGTGACAAGTTCCGGCGACAATTTATAATTTCGGATGAAATCTCGAAGGAGTTGCTCGTTTTGCCGGTCAAGCTCGCGCGGCGTCATGGCACCATACTTCTCGATCAACTTGTCTGGATTCAGAAATTGACCCCGGGGGGCAGCAGTCAACTCAAACCTTTTGGGCGGATCGAGTTTTTTGAGTCGCGTGAGCAGGGAATAGCTGACCGCCTTTTCAGGATGACCAAACACGTAAAAGCTGCCGATCCAGCATCCAATGGCAATCCCAATGAGCAGCAGGATGACAATGGTCCAAACAAACAGGTCCGTGGATATTCCCTTCGAGCGCGGGCGCCTGCCTTCCCCGGCAATAATTTCTGATTTGGGGCCTTTGTCGAGTGCCATGAGTTTCCGAAATTTCAGGATCCCTGCGTTGCCGGCTCAAACGAGGTTCCGCAGCCACAACTCCTGGCCGCCCGAGGATTGACGATCCGGAAACCCGCCCCTGTCAAATCATCGGAATAGTCCAGCGTGCATCCCTCCAAATATGATCCACTTTCCTGGTCCACAAAAACTTTCACACCCTCCTGATCAATGACTTCATCGC
>JBGTAR010000008.1:0-7389 GCA_041749815.1 Terrimicrobiaceae bacterium | reverse complement strand
TTGCGATTTTTGACAGGGTCCAGGAATTGGATGGGGCACCAAAAGGACTCAATATTGCGGAGCATTTCGCTGCCAAGCGCCCACAGACCGGTCATCCAGTCACAGTACCAGCACCACAGGAGATCGTAGCCGATCAGGCCTTCATATTTATGACGGGAAAGATTCACCCACTCGGAGTGTTTGTAGGTGGGGAGTTTGCCCAGCCAGGCAATGGGAGGGTAGAGGACAATTTCCGCGAAGCGCACCTGAACAAAAACCAAAATTGCAGGCGTCTGAACCAGCAGGCAGAGCTGATTACGTAGGGGGCCCAGCACCTTGGCCTGGGCATCGGTGAGGGTGCGGCCTTTTTTTCCCCGTAACGTGCGGTGCAGCAGGCAGAAGGCGTGAAGAAACACAATCTGAGCCAGGATCCCGGCAGAAAGCCCCGTCCAGCCTTCCATCAGATAACCCGCGAGCCAGGGCAGCCATGTGAACAGGCTGACAAAAAAATCCAGCCACGGGGCTTTGGCAATGTTTTCCGAAATGCGCCAGGCCACCCTCGTGAACACCCCCGCCACGACAAGCCCACCAAAAATTACAACAAACGTTTGAAAAAAATCATCCATCCCCGATCATTCCCATCCCTGTCGGGGCAATGCACGATAAATTGAAAACGTTGCGCTCATCCAAGATACGCAGTAACCTTTCAACAATGCGCAAATCCGCATTTTGGCTCATTTTGTCGCTTTTTGTGGCAGCGCTTGTGGCTGCGCCCTCTCCCCAGACGGCGCGGACACGGCTGGCTGATGGCTTCGACCAACCGGTCGGCAAGCCCGATGCGGAGGGTTATTATATGTCGCGTGGGTTTCGTGCTAATTACCACATGGGAGAGGATTGGAATGGGATCAAAGGTGGTAACTCCGACCTGGGTGCCCCGGTCTATTCAACGGCCCACGGGATTGTCGTGCTGGCGCGGGATATGCGCATGGGGTGGGGGAATCTTGTGATCCTCCGTCACACCTATCTTGAAGACAAACAGCTCAAAACCGTGGATTCCGTTTATGCTCATCTGGATCGCATCATGGTTCGCGAGGGGCAGCAGGTGGTGCGCGGGCAGCAGGTGGGAACGATTGGGACAAACCGCGGCATGTACACGGCCCATCTTCATTTCGAAATTCGAAAAAACCTGTTTATTGGTTTCAACCAGCGCGGCTTCGGGCGGGATTTGAAGAATTACCATGTGCCAGGAGCGTTTATCTCTCCCCGCCGTAAGCTTTCAGGGTCCGGGCGCAGCGCTCTGGTGGCCATCAATACCTTCAACCTCCCAGCGGCCAGACCTGGGTCCACTCCCGACCCACGGAATATCAACCCCACACAAACCGCGTCTGACAAAAAAGACACCCGCAAGGGCTGGGGGCCATTCCGTGTGAACCGCTTCGAAGATCCTGCCGGGTTTTAGTCGTGCGCGGCTTGCCAGAGGTGCCCAGAGACGTGCATGATGTGCGGCTTGGAAACGCCTGAATCAGTTTTTTTGATCGCGGGAAGCGGTCGTTATCCTGGCCTTGTCATTGAGGAGGCCCGCAAACTGGGCGTCAAACGCATTGCAGCGGCCACATTTGAAGGAGAAACCGACCCAGCAACAGCCGCTGCTGCGGATGACGTTTATCCTCTGAAAGTTGGGCAACTCGGACGTCTCCTGGATGCTGCGAAAAAAAGCGGGGCTGGCGTTGCGATGATGGTTGGTCAACTGGCGCCAAGCAACCTCTTCAATTTGCGTCCTGACCTGAAGGCGCTCGTCTTGTTGGCGAAACTCAAGCGCCGCAATGCGGAAACTCTTTTTGGAGAAGTGGCCCGTCAGTTGTCGCTGATCGGCGTTGAGCTTCTGCCTGCAACCACATTCTTGGAGGATCATCTTGCTCCTGAAGGCCTTTTTGCGGGACCTGCCCTCAAGGCCCGCGTGCTCGAGGATATTCGGTTTGGATTTTCCATCGCCAAAGAGACCAGTCGTATGGATGTTGGTCAGTCCGTGGTCGTTAAAAATGGAACAGTCCTCGCGGTTGAAGCCTTCGAGGGAACCGACGCCTGCATGCTCCGTGGAGGAAAAATCGGACGTGGTGGTGCAATTCTGGTGAAAGTCACCAAACCCGCTCAGGACATGCGTTTTGATGTGCCGGTCATTGGTTCCCGTACGCTGAGCACAGCGAAAGATGCCGGCGTCAAAGTCCTTGCGGTGGAGGCTGGCCAAACGCTGCTGCTGGACCGTCCCGCCGTGGTTGAGCAAGCTGCCCGTGAGGGATTGTCCCTCTATGGGATCACTTTATGAAAACTCTTCGCACAGGCGTTCTTGGCGTCGGACACATGGGGGCCCATCATGCCCGGGTTTATTCCGAGCTGGATGGCTCGGAATTTTCGGCAGTCTATGACACCAACCCAGCTGTCTGCCGTACCATAGCAAAAAAATATGGGGTCCATGCGGCCACATCCCTTGAGGATTTTGCCACCCGGATTGATGCCGCAACAATCTGCTCGCCGACGGTGACGCACTTTGACACGGGGGCATTTCTTCTTTCTGTAGGCAAGCATCTGCTCATTGAAAAGCCCATTGCTGACACCCCGGCCCATGCCCGCGAACTCTCCCGCTTGGCCGGTGAGCATGGGTGCATTTTGCAGGTGGGTCATATCGAGCGTTTTAATCCCGTCCTCGCCGCCCTGGAGGGTCGCCTCCAAAATCCCCGATTCCTGGAGGTCACGCGGCTTTCACCTTATCCCAATCGAAGCACCGATATTGGGGTCGTTTTGGATCTCATGATCCATGACATCGAAATCATTCTCCATCTGGTGCGGTCTCCGTTGGTGAGCATCGATCCGGTTGGGATTTCCGTCCTCAGCAGCGGCGAGGATATTGCCAATGTGCGTTTCCATTTTGAAAACGGTTGCGTGGCCAACCTCACAGCCAGTCGGATCAGCCAGGAAAAAGTTCGGAAAATCCGGGTCTTTCAAGAAAATGCCTATCTCTCCCTCGATTATCAAAACCAGTCCGGCTACCTTCTCCGGTTGGCCGACTCTTCTGAACGGGAAAGCTCCACGTTGGAGAAACTGATTGGGCTGGCTTCAGACTCTGCCATCACGACCGAGGTCCACGGCCGACGCATTGTGAGGGAGCCTGTCGAAATCGAAAAAGGCGAACCCCTCCGCATGGAACTCATCGATTTTCTGTCCTGTGCGCGTGCTGGCTCGACCCCGAAAGTCACGGGAAAGGCAGCCGCCGCCGCCCTGGACATCGCGCTGGAAATCACCCGACGAATTGAGGAAGCCGACCCCAGAAAAAAAGGGGGGTTAGCTGATAAGTTGTAGAGTTCAGGCTTTTTGACCGTAAACCCCCTTGGATCCGTACCCGCCATAGACACGGCCCGAGTAGGCATAGGCATAGTAGGCGGACGATCGCCCCACACGCAGGCGGTTGATGACAATGCCAGCCGGCGGGCTGCCAACCTCCTCAAGTAGGCGGATCGCATGCAGGATGGACTTTTTGGGTGTGGATTGGGCGCGCACAATCAGGCAATTCACATCCGTGTGGCCCAGCAAAAGCAGGGTGTCACTCACAGGAATCACAGGTGAACTGTCCAAAACAACCCGATCATAATCCAAACGAACCTTTTCAAAAAATTCTTGAAGTTGGGGCCCTGACAGCAATTCGGAGGGATTCTCGGCGGTTTTTCCGGCGGTGAGGACCGTCAAATTGTCCAAGCCACCAGAATGAACCGCTTGCTCAAGCGCAACATCTCCAAGAAGGACATCCGTAAGCCCCGGCTTGCGCTCTTCGCCGAAAATCAGTTGGGAGACAGCCGGTTTGCGAAGGTCCGCATCCACATACAACGTGCGGAAACCCTGTTGAGCAAGGGTGACTGCAAAGTTGGAGCTCGAGAAGGTCTTGCCTTCCGACGGCAAAGCACTGGTGAACAGAAACACTTTTCGGGTTTCACGTCCGCCCAGCAGGGCAATGGATGTGCGAAGGGTGCGAAACGCCTCAGCCGCCACACCATGTCGATCTTGAATGGTGATCAGCCCCGGGTGTTTGTCCTTGATCTCCGGCACCGCCGTGATGACATGCAGGCCGGTAAACCGCTCGGCTTGGTCGACGGTCTGAATGGTGGAATCCATGGCATTTAAGAGAAGAGCAATGCCCAGCCCCAACCCAACCCCCCCCAGGATGCCCGTGAGGAGAATTTTGGTGATAGGGATCTTTGTGGGGTTGGAACCAAGGGCCGTGTCGTGAATGCGAACCGATCCATCCGTCATTCCCTTCGTCACATCAACTTCTTTGAGCCGTTCAATCACGGCACCATACAAGGCGCGGTCAGTATCAAGATCTCTGGAGAGGCTGTTGTACTCAAGAGATTTTGCCGTCACATCAAGCAGGCGCTTTTCCGCCAGAATCTTCTCATTCTCGTGCCTTTGGATTTGAGCCTCCAAGAATTCCACTCTGTTCCCCAAGCCGGAGACAATTTTTGGAAGAAGCTCGCTTCGTCCCTGCTTCAGGCGCTGAATGCGTTGCTTGGCGGTGGTGTAAAGTGGGTGCTCGGGGCCGTAGCGCAGCGAAAGGATTTCCATTTCGGCCTCCTGCTTTTCAATGGCCAGATTGAGGTCAGCAAGCTGTGAGTCCGACCTGATGCTTGGCAGCCGAAGCAACATCGCCTCGTCATCTCCCGCCACGGCCGAGCCATCCGCGTCCCGGCGGAGTTGCTGCAAGGTCTGATGATCCTCAGAAATTTTTTGTGAGAGATTTTTCACAGCCTCATCGGCCTCGTTTAACATGGCATCAAAAGAGGGGGTCCGCTCTCGTTCCCGGAAACTTTGCATCGCTTCCTCGGAGAGCCTCAGCTTGTCTGTGAGGCGCTGGGACTCTTCGACAAGGAACTGGGCTGCCGATCGTGTCGCCTCGGTGTTTTGCTCGATCGAAAGCCTCAAGTACTCATTGGCATATCCATTTGCCAAATCTCTCGCGACAGAGGCCGACCGGCTTGTTGCCGTGATGTCAATCAGGCGGGTCCCTTTTCGGAACTGCACGTCCATCATTCCACGGACCCTTCCCGCAGCCTGCTTGGCAGTCAGTTTTTGGTCTGCTGCCCCGATGGTGGCCAGAAATTCCGGCGATTGTGCAAGATTCAAGCGATTGGAGACCCGCAGGGCGAAGGGATATCCACGGAGGGAATCCACAAGCGTGTTCATCATTTCCTGAGAGCGCACCCGAACATCCCGAACCGCTTCGACGCCACTCAGAATTTGCTCCTTGTCGGGCTCAAATAACAAAACCGACCGTGCCCGGTAAAAGGTTTCCTGCTTTTTTAGGTGATAGACCGAGCCAGCCAGCCCAACCACACCCGCGAGGATAATGATCCAGAATCGATCCAGAATCGCATGGTAATACTGCCGCCATTCGAAAGGCGGAGTGCTGTCCTCTTTGAGGTTCTCAAATATTGGCGAATGATCATCCATGAATCCTAAAATGCCTCGGTCGGTTGAATGGCACCGCGCACCCATTCCACGGGCTTTTTGTCTGCTGATTTCTCACGGAACCATCCAAAATACATCATCGTCAGTCCTAGAACCAGCTTTCCCCGATGGTGATGATATCTCCAGGCAGGATTTCGAACATTTCGAGTTTGCCCTCGGCCATGCGTTTGGCGTTCAACTTGTAAACTTGGTTGTCGGCCGCACTGCCCCGCCGGACAAGGACTCTCCCACGGTCCGCAATCCGAGTGAACCCACCGGCCATTCCGATGGCTTCGAGAAGACTGAGGGATTGGCCGCCCTCCAGCTGATAAGAGCCGGGCTTGGCCACCTGACCCATGATGGTGAATTTGCGTTGGGCGAATTGGGTCACGTTCAAAAAAATCTGGGGATTGACCAGATATTTCTCGCTGTAAACTTTGGTGAGGAGTGCCCGGGCATCACGGACATTCAATCCCGCAAGTTTGATCTCCCGAATCAGCGGTAACTGAACGCTGCCGTCCCGGGCAATCGCCGAGCGCGAATTGAGCTCGGGCTCGCGGAAGACAGTCATCTCAATAGTGTCTCCGGGCGAGAGAACATAATCCCCCTCGGCTGAAGTCAAGACCTGAGAGGCTGGGCTGGAAATTGCAGGGGCGGGATCTGGAGGGACGGCATCAGCCGAAATTGCTTCCTGGGGAGCTACCTCTTCCGCGGCAACCGGCTCTTGCTGGGCAAAAGCTGTTCCTGCCCACAGCAGGCAAACAAGAGCAAGCGACGCACCTCGTCTCCATGCCCAATTTATCTGAGTTCTAAGGTGCCAATCCATCTGACTCACACAACCGGGTTATCGCTCAGAATGTCAAATTAAAACTCACCGTGGCACGGGTTTCTGGTGAGTTGCGTGAGCCCTGGTTTGAGGTGTTCCCGCCGCTGTTCCACCATGTGGCGCTCCACGATGACCAATCATTGAACTGCCAAAGCAGGGAAGCGGTAACAAACGTGTACGCATCATCTCCTCCGGAGCCACCCTGTGCCTCTGCTGAGAGGTTAAGATTTTCCGTTTGTTGCCAGCCTCCCGAAAGACTTAGGGAAATCTTTGAGAAGAGGCGTTGCGACAATGTTCCTATCACACCGCGGGAGACTTGAACTTGCTCGGTTGTGGTCAGGGAATATCCCTGATTTTGATAAAGGGCCAGGGACAGCCCGGTATTTACGCGTGGTTGCCATCCTGCTTCGAGACGGAAATTGGGGCGAATATCAGCCCCCAGGAGCGAAAGACTGGCCTTGAGGGAGGTTTTTTCTGTGGGTTCGTACTTCGCGGAGAATTGGTAGCGAGGTTGGATCCCAATGTCTTCCCCCTGCTCGATTCCCTGATCCTCAAGATAGGCCAAGCCGATGCCTCCATCAAAGGAGAGTTTTTCCGTTGGCGTGTAGGCCAAACTCACAAGTGTCTGTACATAGTTTCGCGCGACCCGATTTTCGTTTTGCAAGGTCTGAGATGTTTGGCCGGCATCAAGCTGCCAACGCCAACGCGTTTTGCCGGTTGCCAGCCAATCTGCCCACACTCCGGCATCCCAGGCATCAAAGTTGCCGTCCCCGGAGAGGTTTTCCTGCGTCCCCTCCTCGTTGATGAGAAACAAATAACTGGCTTTGGCTCCCACATCAACATGACTTGTCAGGGTGTAGCGATAATCCATCGAGGCACTCAAATTTGTTTGGATCAGGTTTTGGCCGGCAAGCACATCAAAACCAGTTCCGCTGCTGGCGGAGCCGGTTAGGGTGAGTTCATGACGCGCTCCGAGATGGCCGATGGAAACGAAAGCGGTTTGGTTGAAAGGATTCCGCTCCTCGCCTGTGCCCGCTGCCGTGTATTCGGGATTAAAATAATATCGGTAACCAGCCGCGTAATTGGCTGAG
>JBGTAR010000007.1:0-23795 GCA_041749815.1 Terrimicrobiaceae bacterium | reverse complement strand
ATGTCATAGGTATTGTGATGAGGTTCGAAAAGCGCACCCTGGCGATTGGGATCCCAGGTGCGAATGCAATACTCCAAACTATTTTTGGCGTGGGGATAGAGGGATTTCATCCAAGGGGTGTCGCCCGATATTTGCCAGTCGCGGTAAAGTTTCAGGATGCCGCCCAATTGCCCATCGGCAGCTGCATGGAAATCGTGGGGGGTGGGACCGTCCGGAAGGGCCGCACGGAAATTGGCATGGCCTTCGGCGCTGAGAGATCGCAGCAGTTCCTGCTCCCGCAGCGTCCTTTCCAGAGCGGGAAAAAGATTTGGCAAGGACTGCGCGTAATTCCAAACATGGGTGCAACTCCCGTGACAACAGCCCACATCGGTAAAACAGCCCTCCCAAGCCCAGAGATTCCCATTTTCCTGCCTGAGGATGGTCGGGGATTTCAGAATCGCAAGATTGGCTGAAACAGCCTCCAGGACCTCTGCGGGAATGGTGCTGGAGAGAAGCGCCTCACTGAAGCTGGAACTGCGACGACGCAGGCTGACATAGTTGCGCTGCACATATCGCGCGACCTCATGGGCATCCCCCCAGAGGCTTTTATAGTACGGGCTCCAGTGGGTTTGACAAGCAGGGGACTTGCTCCGGGAGCACGTGGACTCAACGCTGCCATGACTGTAGGAAATGTTTGGAAAATACCAACTGATAACCAAAGGGTGAACGCTTTCCTCACCGGGCTGGAGAGTCCCTCGAAAAAGAAGCGATCCACCGTTTCTGCCTTCCAGATCCAGCTCAGTGCTGCCCGGGTTTGGCTCGAATTTTCCCGAGGAGAGCTCGGTCCATAATTGCGTCAGGGAGTCAAACCAACCGCCTCGGAACCACATGCCCTTCACCAAAGGGTTTCCTTCCAGCGCCATCAGACAGGCGCTACCAAACTGCTCGCTGGCAGGACTCTCCGTATTGAAAAAGAAGACCCCGCGGCTCAGAGCCCTGGTCCTGGATCCCCGATCCAATTCCTGGCTACCAACAGCCAAATGGGACAAGTGAAAGGAAAACTCGTAGTCCACTGGTTTACGGGAAGAATTTTTAAACGCGTATTCTAGAATTGCGCAGGGGATTCCCGAATTCTTGTCATCCATGGGAATCAGGGGATTAAAACCAGTGACTTGAGCCTGCAGGGGAATGCACGGGTCTGAGAGGACAACCCGGCCGAAAGGATACCCCGAAGAGAAGCTGGCGTTGGCAAATCGCGGCAATCCTTCGTGCCCCCCGTGGCGGTATCCCTGGGCTTGAAGACCCTGGTCGTAAATTTTTTCTGGGTGAAATGGGCCTTCCAACAAGAGCGTTGCCGGATTTTTTCCCCGGATGTGAATAACGCCAAACGCCGCATCGTTGTAGCCATGGCCATCTGGCCGGGCGGTCGTCTCAGGACGATTCCGAATCGAAAAATCCTGCAGACCCCCGTGGCCATTCAGGCACAGGCATCCCGCGCCGATTCCCCCGATCGGCATTGCCACCTGCAGGGTGGATTGCGGGCGAAACGGCAACTTTAATTCCGGAATTTTTATAGGCATTGGGGGACTTGGCTGAGCTGGATATTCTAAACAAGCCTGAGAGAAAGAACATGGGGAGGCTTTGGATAAACCTGTATTATTTTAAGATTTATGTGCATACAGGCGTGGGTCATGAGTCCTGATTCACCCGCCAAAAAGTTTCCTTCCTTCTGCCAGTCCGGCTTTGGAATTTTTTTCACCCCTGTTCTTCTGGATTCCTCTGAGCTTCGTATTCGGGGCATCGGAATTCGGGAATGGATGCTTCCCTCCATGATCGAACGTCCCCGGGGCGCAGGGGACTATCTGTTCATGCTCTTCCACGATCCAGCTTCCATGTCTGACCGATCCGATGACGACCAAATGAGACCCCCTCAGACCATGATGATCTGGCCTCCGGGACGCGGCCAATTCTATGGAAATCGTTCCTTCCGTTTTTGCCACAGTTGGATTCATTGCCAGGGGAGCCGGATCCGGCAGATGATTCAAAAAGGCCGGATGCCCTTGCTCCAGCCCCTACCGGTTTCCAATCCTCTCCACTTTGAACAGGGCCTGCAGGAAATTCATGGCGAGCTGGTTTCACAGTCCCGGCCTGATCCCGTCATCGCGGGAAACATCCTCGAAAAAAGCCTGCGGCAGTTGCTGCGCCTGCCCGATCCCTCCACCATGGGAAAAATTCCCCGAAGATTGGCCGAGGTTCATCAACTCCTGCTCACCGGTCCCTCCTGGAAAATCACTCTGGATAACCTTGCGGAAATGGTTGGAATTTCAGCACCGTATTTCTGCTCTCTTTTTACCAAAACCTTCCACATTTCCCCCATGGAATGCCTTGTGAAACATCGCATGTACCGCGCTTCCCGGCTCCTGATCGAAAGCGACTTGCGCATCTCGGAAATTGCTCGGGATACCGGCTATGAAGACCCTTTTCATTTTTCAAAAACCTTTCGGAAATATTTTGGAACCAATCCACGCTTGTTCCGGTCACGCGGGACGCTGGAGTGATTTCTTGCGGCTGCATGCCGGGCCGACCTGGCCAATCCCGTTGAATCCGCACACCCTCACACAAAAGAAAAACGCTTGACCGGATGATTGTTATAATTGTATATAATCATATTCGCTCATCTTTCTTTAGTTATGAAAACCTACCGCCTGAACCGCCTCTTCAACGCCAAGTCCAACCGATGTTTTGATGTCGCCATTGATCATGGCTTTTTTAATGAACATGGATTCCTTTCCGGGATCGAGAATCTGCGTCAGGCCGTGGACACCCTGGTTGCCGCGGCTCCTGATGCCATTCAGCTCACGGTGGGCCAGGCTCCGCTGCTGCAGGGTTTACCGGGACGCGAAAAACCCTCCCTTGTTTTGCGCACGGACGTGGCGAACGTGTATGGCAAGGATCTTCCGCACACACTCTTCAGCCGGATGATTGAAAATCCGGTCGAGCAGGCCCTGCGGTTGGATGCCACGTGTGTCGTGGTGAATCTTTTCCGCATTCCGAACGAGCCGGTCGTGACCGACCAATGCATTCAGAACATTTTGAAAATCAAACCTGAGTGTGATCGTTTTGGGATGCCGCTAATGATTGAGCCCCTTGTTTTCCAATCCAACGCAAGCGCCGGGGGATACATGGTGGACGGTGATCTGCAAAAGATTCTGCCTCTGGTCCGTCAGGCCGTGGAATTGGGTGCGGACATCATCAAGGCTGATCCCACCGATGATGTTTCCATGTATCACAAGGTGGTTGAGATTTCCGGTCATATCCCGGTGTTGGTGCGCGGGGGCGGAAAAGCCCCTGACAAAGAAATTCTCGAGCGGACCGAGGCTCTGATTCAGCAGGGGGCGGCCGGTATTGTTTATGGGCGCAATGTGATCCAACACGACAATCCGGCAGGAATGACCAAGGCTCTGATGGCCATTGTTCATGATGGGGCCACTGCGGGCGAAGCGGCGGCTTTCCTGAAATCATGAGCACCCCGGTAAAAATTGGGATCATCGGCGGCGGGTTGATGGGGCGCGAAGTGGCCAGTGCGCTGGCGCGTTGGTTTGTGTTGGAGGCGTTCCCGGTGAAGGCCGAACTGACGGCTGTCTGCGACCTTGTTGAGAAACAACGTGAATGGTTCCGACAGGTGCCAAGTGTGAAACTGCTCACAAACGATTATCACGAACTGCTGGCAAGCCCCGACGTGGACGTTGTGTATGTGGCCGTGCCCCATCATTTGCATGAGGCCATCTACCTCGATGTTCTCAAGGCGGGGAAAGATCTTCTGGCGGAGAAACCCTTTGGCATGGACCTCGAGGCGGCTCGCCACATTGCCAAGGCGGCAAAAGATTCCGGACAATTCGTGCGATGCAGTTCTGAATTCCCGTTTCTGCCCGGCGTTCAACGGGCTTTTGAAATGGCCCGCAGCGGAAAACTCGGCACGTTGCTGGAAGTACACTCCGGGTTTCATCATAGCAGCGACTTGGACCCCACAAAACCAGCGAACTGGAAGCGTCAGGTCAAAACGTGTGGCGAGATCGGTGTGATGGGTGACCTTGGCATGCATGCCGTGCATGTGCCCTTCCGGTTGGGATGGTATCCCAAACGCGTGTATGCCCAGTTGCAGAAAGTTTATCATGAACGCCCCGACGGCAAGGGAGGGATGGCGGTGTGCGACACCTGGGACAATGCGCTGCTTCACACCGAGGTCGACGTTGACGGCAACGAAGTCCCCGTGCGCTTTGAGATGAAACGCCTGGCTCCCGGAGAGACAAACACGTGGTTCCTAGAAGTTCTCGGAACCGACGGCGGGGTGAAATTCAGCACCAAAGAACCCAAAACGCTTTGGACCTTCCAACGTGGCAAGGAACAGACCTGGCAACGCACGGATTTGGGTTTTCACGGCCCATTCCCAACCATCACCGGCGGAATTTTTGAGCCTGGTTTTCCGGATTGTTTTCAACAAATGTGGGCCGCCTACCTCGCAGAACGTGCCGGGAAATTGGATGGCAGGTTTGGATGTGTCACTCCCGAGGAGGCCGTCCACAGTCACGAATTGTTTGCAGCGGCCCTCCAATCCCAGGAACTTCGCTCGGCAGTCACCCTCTGATCTGCCCCCCTCTCAGCTCCCCATGAAACGCAGCGAAATCAATGCCCTCATTGCCTCGGCCTCCACGTGTTTTCAAGCCCATGGATGGGCCCTGCCACCTCGTCCGCGCTGGGATGTCACGGATTTTGGATTGGGAGAATGGCAGAAATTCGGCCTCCTTCTTGTCAATCTTGCCGAGGAGCCCGAATATTGTGAAAAGCTGATGTACGCCCAAAAAGGGATGACAACCCCCTCTCACACCCACCGCAAAAAGAAGGAAGACATCATCTGCCGTTGGGGCACCCTGGCTGTGCAGGTTTGGAATGGCCACCCTTCACGCGCCGGCAACAGCCCGGTGGATGTGCCCCTCAATCATGAACCACATGCCGTCGCTTCGGGAACCATCATCGAGGTGCCGTCAGGCTCCCGGGTCACGCTCGTGCCCGGTGTGTATCACGAATTTTACCCCCTCTCCGAAGAATGCATCATCGGCGAGGTTTCGACGGCTAACGATGATCAAAATGACAACTTTTTTGTCAACCCGGACATCGGACGGTATCCAGGGATCGTTGAGGATGAACCCGCAACCATCCGTCTGATCAGCGAGGGTCTGCAATGACCTCAGGCATCATCGGCGCTGGGAATTGGATCGCGGATACCACAAAACTCATCGACGTTTATCCGTCCCAAGACACGCTGGCCAATATCTGCTCTGAGCAGAAGAACAATGGTGGGGGGGCTTTTAATATCCTCGTCAACCTCGCGCGCATGGGGGCTCCCTTTCCGCTGCATGGGTTGGGGCTGATTGGGAATGATGCCGAAGGCGATTGGATCATCGACCAGTGCCGGTCGCAAAATATCGCCACCGACCTGCTTGCCCGCCACCCTTCCGAGCCGACGTCTTACACGGACGTGATGACCGTGCAATCCACCGGGCGCCGCACGTTTTTCCATCAGCGCGGGGCCAACCGATTTCTCAGCACAGAGCATTTTCCGTGGGAGAAAATGACCGGCAAAATTCTCTACCTTGGCTACCTCCTTCTGCTCGACACCATGGATGCCCACGATCCGCAGCATGGCACCGTGGCCGCTGGCATTCTGCGCAAGGCGGGGCAGCAGGGGTTTTGTCGTGTGGTTGATTTGGTGAGCGTGGAGCGACCGGATTACAGCGACATCGTGAATCCCTCCCTGCCTGAGATTGATGTGTTGATCTGCAATGAACTCGAGGCCTCCCGAGTGACGGCGGTTGCCGTGCGCGACAGCGCCGAGAAGCATCTCACCGGGGGACTTCGTGAGGCAGCGGCCACTTTGCTTTCGCGCGGCGTCTCCCAGTGGGTGATCATTCACCTGCCTGAGGGCGCTTATGCCCGCTCAGCGGACGGCCGCGAGGTCTGGCAGGGCCGGGTGAAGCTGCCTGCGGACCAGATCGTCGGAGCCGCTGGCGCTGGTGATGCCTTTGCCGCCGGACTGTTGTTCGGCCTGCACGACAACCTCGACATGCAGCAAAACCTGCTTCTGGGCGTCTGTGCGGCCGCAGCCTGTTTGCGTCATGCCACCACCTCCGGGGGCGTGGGCACTTCCAGCGAGGCGCTGACCCTTGGTGCCAGCCATGGATATTTGGACTTTCCTTGACCCGGGGATTGCGGAACCCTGACGCCATCATGTTTGCTCAGGAACGTCATCACGCGATCAAAAAGTTCGTGAGAGAACATCGCCGGCTCAGTTTTGCCGAGTTGCAGGACTTGGTGAGCGTCTCGCCCGCGACTCTAAGGCGGGACCTCACGGAGCTCGAAAAATCAGGTGACATTCTGCGTGTCCATGGCGGCGTTCTTGATCCTGCCTACGTGCGGTCCGAAATTTCTTTCGACGAGCGCCTGCTGCGTCATAGCAGCGCAAAAAAAGCCATCGCCACAAAAGCCAACGCCCTGATCCCTCCCGGCTCCAGCGTGTATGTGGATGCAGGTTCCACCTGCATGGAGGCCGGCCGGGTGCTGCTTGGCCGCAAAGACCTGCGCATTGTGACCCACTCCGTGGCCCTCACCGCCATTGCCTTGCACGGACAAGCAGAGTTTCTCTGCATCGGGGGCGAACTCCGACGCGTGAGCGGGGCCCTGGTGGGCGGCGCAGCGTTAGGAGCCCTCTCTTTTCTCCACACCGACTTTGCCCTCCTGGGGGCCTCTGGTATGGACGACGAAGAATGTTCCACCACCGAGGTCTCAGAGGCCGGGATGAAACGATCCATCCTCGCACGATCCAGGCGACATATCCTCCTTGCAGATTTTAGCAAATGGCAACAACCCAGCACGATCACTTTCGCCAAGTGGCCGGATTTTCAAGACTGGGTCACCGACCAATCCCCACCCGCAAAAATCCAAAAGGCCCTCCGCTCCCAGGGCGTTACCATTCACGCTGCAAAATAGTTTCCCAGATCTCCGGAAGTGGAAATCTGCACCAACGGATTGGATCGTTGTGGTCGCCCGCTATTTGATCTCTTTCCGCGCTTCGCGGATGAACTCGTTGTATGCCTTGTCGCTGCCGTAACCCGTGCGGGCGGCCACTTGGGAGCCGTCAGGGTTGGCAATGACAACAAAAGGGAGCGTATTTCCCTGGACCTTATACCGCTCATGAAACTCGGCGCTGATGGCTGGATCGTCACAGTTGAGATCAACGATGAGGAAGGCCGTTTTTGGCAGACGCACGTCTTTTTTGGCAACCAGCCCCTTCAAGGCGTTACAGTTGCCGCAGGCCTCCCGCCCATACATGATAAAAAGCGCTTTGTTTTCGGCAGTGGACTGCGTGATGGCTTCATCGAGGTTTGTGAGATAATCGGAATCCCTGGCAAATGACGCGGATGCGGTGACCGCCATGGCAATGATGAGAGACAGAAGAACCTTCATAGCAAAATCAAAGTGCGCCCACCCCTCCAGCTTGTCAAACCCCTCTTCATCAAAGAGGACCCCCGGGTGTGATTAAAAATGGATGAGGGCGCTTCCCCCTGGGAACGCTGGCTTCCAGCCGGCAGTCCTTCTTTGCCTCCCCCATTTTAATCACTCCCCGTAGCAGCAGCCAGAAGGTTCAGCTCGCTTCCATGGCCCGCCAGGCGCTCGCGGCCCCTGTCATCCATGCGGAGTTTGACCATGGTGGATCGAGATCCGCCAAAGGCTCCGCAGGGTCAGACATTTGACACTTTTCCTCGAACCGCTTCGTATTTGGTGGCGTCAGTCCGAGCATATACTCAAATGATCACATGCTCGGACCCCTATAACGCCTGGATTTTGTGAAGACATCAGACACTGGCGGCCAGCGATGGCAACAAGCCGGTCATACCCAGCCTTCGAGCAGGGGAGGCAGGTCCCGCATCCCATGAAGGACCCTCATGATGAGGACCTCTTCCGGTTCACGTCGATAGAAAGTCAGATACACAGAGAACGGCTTGGACACGGCAAATGATCTCACCTCTCCCAAGCGGCGGGATTGGAAGTTTCTCCTCCGGCCGATTTCCGGGTTTCTGGCGATTTCCTGAAATGCCTTGTCCGCAGCCTGCAAAAACCTTTCGGCGAGGTCAGCGCCGCCTTGGGAATGATACCACCGGTAAATTTTCGCCAAATCGTTTTTGGCAAGCAGCGTGTAGGCGATCTTCACGCATCGTGGAGGGCGGCCAGTTGCCGGATTTCGGCCTTGGCTTCCTGCGTCCATGGACGCGAGCCGCTGTCCAACCCCTCCAGCAGCAGAGCCTCCAGCTCGGGCGACTCGAAGCGCTCCCGGTCTTCGAGGTGGCGGATCGCTTCCCGCACGACTTCACTTTCGTCAAGGTATCGCCCCTCTGCGACTTTTGCCTTCACAAAATCCTCCAGCTCTTTGGTCAGCACAACTTGCATCGTTTGGTTCTCTCGTTTCCTGATGCAGTATAGCTCACGAACTGCTCGTGCTGCAAGACTTCCTGCATCGGGCACATGGCTGATCAAGATATCAATCTCGAAAAACACGAACACCAGAAAAGTCAGACAGCATCATCCCCAAACTCCAATTTAAAATTCAACATTCAACATTCAAAAATTTCCTCCCCGCCTTCCTTCGTTCCCTCCCATGTCTTCAGTAATTGAATTCAAACCCGAGTCCCAATACGCAGTGATGACCCTTTTGAAAAATTCTTCACAGAAGCAAACGAAGAAAACGAAGGGTGGGATTTCTGATCTCCTCTGGTCTGCACGATGAAACTCCCTTCAAACACCATCATTGATCCGCGGAAGGTCTCGCATTACCTGCTCGTGCCTCAAGCCACCGGCGACAAATCCGCCTATCTCGCCAGTGCTGGTTACACGATGGAAACTGCCCACCAACTCATTTCTGATTTGCGGACGCAGGTTCTCCCGCACGAGGCAACGCTGGTCGAAAACACCGTCCACGGCCAGTATTACGAAATCCGCGTCTCGCTCACCGGGCCGAACAGGCGAACCCTTCGCATCTGTTCCATTTGGATGAAGGAACACTTGTCCGGCATCACAAAGTTTATTACATTGGTGCCAGACAAAAACCGTAAATGACTTTCCAACTCTACACCGACGCCGTTCTGACTCGCGACATTGCCGAGCATGACCTCCGTGCTGGCGATGTCGTCAAGGTCATCGACTGCCACCCGGTGCCCGGGGGCGAGGATGGATACTCGATTGAGGTTTTTAACGCTCTCGGCCATACCGTCGCGGTAACCAGCATTCCAGAATCGTCCATTGAGCCGCTTCAAGAAAACGAAGTCTTCAGCATTCGCCGACGCGAGCCAGCGGCAGCTTGACTGATCGCGAATTATCCACGCCGTCGAGAAACGTCAGCAACTGTCCATCGCGGGCCTTGAACCATTCGACCTCCGGTCCCCACTCGGTATAAACTTCCCGTGCCATCCGGACGTCCGACCTGGATTGGTCAGATTATATTTTATGGGACGGACTCCTTTGGCTGTTCTCCACTCTGGAAAAAATCCGTCATTGAGGAAGGCCGCGGCCATATCGGAGACAACCACGAAACACGCGAAAGAAACTAAAGCCGGAGAATAGACAATGCTTCGAGCCGCCGGAGGCGGGAGCAGTTCAGGAAGAGTTCACCACTAATGGACACTGATCGGGCCGGGCCAATCCTCCTGCGCCAAGGCTACGGCGGGACACGTGGGCCCGTGTTCTTACATTTGAAAGCCAGGTCCTTGCCCTTCGGGCTGCGTTGCATGTAGTGAAAAAATCCCAATCACCCATCGCTCGGGACGAGCGACAAGACCATTATTCCATCCCTCCCCGCTCAGGTTTCTACCGCGTGCATATTTCCTATTTGGCCCTGCCCACAATACAGTTTTCTATTCGTCGTGTGAAAGAGCGTGTTCGCAAGGTTGCTGTGGAAAACAAGCTGCTGGAATTGCCATTGATTGCCGCGCCTGCAAAGCCTTTGAAACGCCGCCCATTTTGATGTTGTCCCGTGCCCAACTGGACCCGCGACCAACTCCTCGCCGCCCTCAAATTGGCTGGTGAAACCCGCTTCATAACGCTGGAATGCCCGTGCTTCTTAGACCGGTGCGGGGGTTTTTGTTGAAATTATCGGACTGGTGGGGGAGGATGCATGTATGAGTGCAATGGAAGTCCTCGATCGGCTGCAAAAGGCTGATCCTGCAGAACTGGCAATGGTTCGCGATACTGCGGAATCTCTGCTTGCTCTCGCAAACCATGGCGCCAGCGAGACTCAGGAAATTGAGGACGCACTCCTCGAGTCGGAGTCCCAATTTGATCGTGGTGAGGGAATTTCTGCTGCGGAAGCTTGGCGGAAACTCGGCATTTGAAAAACTATCTCATCGAGATTTCGCCCCAGGCATTTCGTGATCTTGAGCGAACAAAGCGCGAGGTTTTTAACGCCTCCCAGAGCGAGGAAGTCACAACAAATTACCTCCGCAGAATCGCATCTGAAATTGCGTTGCTGGAGAAGTTTCCAGAGCGCTTTCCCTTCTGGCGCAACAGCAAAAAATACCACTTTCTCATCGCCGAAAAATATCTCGTGTTTTTCCAAGTGTCCGATTTGCGCGTTCTGATCTCTCACGTGCGCTACGCAGGAAGAAAACCTTTCCGGGGTTAGATCTCAGAAACTCTCACTCTGACTGCGAGTGCGGGAAGACCGAAATCAACCCCGCCCGTGTGAGTTTCTTGATGGCCTTGGAAAGACCATTGCTCCATCCCGCATCTATCCGTGATCATCCTGCAATTTGACGGCAGTATTGGAACAAATAGTGGCCGTCTATCTCCGGCTTCGCCTGCGGTTGTGGTTCAAAAATGCTTGCCGATCCTATTCCACAAACGGCCCGAACATATTCCCTTCTTCTTCGGTGATTGCTCCATCTGGAGACACAGTCACCGGAACCACGTATTCTTCGACGGTCATCGCATCCTCGAATTCCCGCCCGCCATCGAGAAATTGCTGAATCCGGATCGACTCAAAACCACGAATTGCTCGAATTGCCACGAATTCCGGAATGCAGAAAAAATTCAACATTCATAATTCAAAATTTAAAACCTCCCAAAGTCTTCCCCATCGCTCACAACCGGCACCGGTCCTTGGCACAATGTGTCGATGAAAATGCAAAAACCATTACGCATGCCACAGTCCACTTTTATCCTCAGTCCTGCGATTCATGAAAGATTCCAATTCAGACATTCTTACATTCTTAAGAATGTAAGAATGTCATGTTTATCTGCTTTTTGGTGCAAAGAGACGGCCGTTCCGAGGAAGATCACGCAATCAGCCCAGCCGCCCGCAGCTTGCGAAGCGCCTTGGGCAAATGCTTCCGCTCCAATTCGTGTTCCCAAATCCGTAAGACCCGCCAGCCAGCTTTTCGAAGGGTCCGGTTCACGAGCAGGTCACGGGCCTTGTTCGCAGCGAGTTTGTTCTGCCAGAAAGCCGCATTGTTCTTTGGCTTGGTCGCGTGCTTTGGACACCCGTGCCAAAAACAGCCATCAACAAAGAGGGCCAGCTGCAGCTTGCGAAAGACGAAATCCGGTTTGCCAAAAACAGGCTGATGCCTCCGCCAGCCGTTGATGCCGTTCGCTCGAAAGAGACGTGCCAGCTTAAGCTCCGTATCCTTGTTTCCTCGCGAGCGGATGAGGGACATCACCTCGGAACGTTTCGATTTTGTGAAGACGTCAGGCATCGGCGGGTGCGCCGTGGTCTGCCGCGATCTGGAATCGGCGTTCGGTTTCGTCCTCCTCCCGCTCGAGCATCCGGTCGTAGAGGCCTGCCCATTGAGCGTCGCCGGGGTAAAGTTCTTCGTCTGAGAGTTCCCCCGCCTCCGCCCTCCTCCATGCCTCGGTGGCGAAACGCTTCAGCGCGCGCGGCCACCCACTCCCGGCGTCCTCATAACCGTCGGGATGCAGGCCGGGAAAGGCGTAAGCCACGGCGCACCAAGCGCGGAGGAAAGCGGGTTTTGGGAGTTGGCCGAGTTGCGCTGCGAAGGCGCTACGCAGTTCGCGACCTGCGCCGCACAAGGTGTTGGGAACGGATATGCAAGTGTTCATCCATTGACCACTACCAGGCCGTTATGCACTTGCCAGGATAAAAATGCAGAAATCTTTTACTGCTCCGCATTTCACTTCTCGGTCTTCTTACGGTGTTTTGGTTTTGTCTGTCTGTCCGAAAAAGTAGGGGCAATGCCAGCGTGCTTCTGTTTGTCAGCAACAGTTGCGATGAAGGTCGCCATGTCCCACAACTTCGACTGTTCGACCCTAGGGTAAGTCGCATGCAGCGCTGCAGGAATCACGAGTTGGAGGTTGTGCTTTCGCATTTGCGCAAGTTGGTCCGAGCTGATGGCAGGTTCCAAGGTGACCAGATGCTTGTCTTTGACGCGGGCGCTTTCGGCGAGGATTTGCCGCCAGCGGTCTTTGCACGAAGTCTTCGCGCCGAGCAGTGTCAACCATGCAACCGGGAATGCAGCGTTGAAATACTGCGCCCCGCCGGGAAAGAGAAAATCGGGCTTTGCTTTGTCCTCGACCGTGACCGTGCGCTCATACGCGAGACCGTGTGCGCGGAAGACTTCGCCAAGGTGATTTTCAAATGCGTGGCCGGCGCGTGATTTGCGCCGATTATGGACCGAAAGCGAACAACTCACAAAATCGTCAACATCCTTGAAGCCTTGTTTGAGACGTACCCCGACAATGAATTTTTCAAGCACCCGGAATGCGAACTCCTCATGTTCCATCCATGCCATGATTGTGGCGTCGGCATCGTCCTCTGCGCGCACCTCCGGTAATTCATTTCGAACGAACGCACCAAAAATGGCGGACGATGGAAAATTTTTGCCGAAAAGTTTAAGCATCCGTTCCAGCAATGAGTCGTCAGTTGCGGGAAGAACAACGCCCGCAGCTTCAAGGATGCGCGCTCTCGCCATATCCACGACCTGCCCGGTTTTAACCTCCGCAGTCTCGAATTTTAGGGTTGCCTCATCGGTGATGCCAAAAAGCCACCGAAGCTGACTCTCGCAGGTAGAGCCGGATTCAGCGACCAGCACCGTTGCCGCTTTGTTACCTCCGGAAAAAGCAATAATCAGGAAATCTCCCGCGCGTGCCCTTCCCTCTCGGCCAATGACACTGTTGTCAGTGTAGTAGAGCCTCCACTCCGTTCGCGTCGCATGTTTGGCGCGGGAGTCATACCAACTCAAGCAAGCGGTGGCTTCCGTCGCCTCGTCCTCCTCGTCAGCGAAGAAAAAGAACCGTGTTGGAATTCCGGAGTCTGCTTTACAGCTTCGGGTCGTTGTCCCGAGAACTTCGCGAAGGTGGCTCGATGAGTTGAACTCGTGCCCATTGGAAGCCGTTGGATCAACCTCGACAGCAGTGATGCGTTTCCACGCAAAAGTGGAGAAGAGTTGCGAGAGGTATCCGAATTTCATGAGGATTTCTTTCGCTGACGTTTTTTTGGCTTGGGGTAAGGGGCCGACTTTCTCGCAACTTTGACTGGGACAGAATTCGGCTTTTCTGCTGCGGTGAGGGCAAAGTCCGCAGGGACGTTCAAAGGTTGCTGCAGCGTTCGGAGAACAGCGGAGGCGATGCGATTGACAACAGGAACGACTACGGAATTGCCGAACTGCCGATAAGCCTGGGTGTCAGAAACAACTATTTTGAACGACTCCGGGTAACCCATAAGGCGGGCACATTCACGTGGTGTAAGCCTTCGTGGAATGCGCCCGGAGTCTTGTGCGATGAGGATTTCGGAACCATCTTTGTAATAACGCGCGCTGAGCGTGCGGGTGGTGTCATTCTCGGTGACAAGGCCGAAACCGAAGCCATTGCCCGCTGCGCGATGTTTTGCGGCGTAGTTCTGGAGGTAAGTCCAGAGGTGCTCGGTGAGTGTGTATTTCGGGTCAGGTTTTGCTTCGAGGATGCTGCCAAGCTTGGGGCCGTCGGCGGGGAATTTCGGGAATTCAAAATCCCTCCACTCGCGAAATCCGACGAGAAAGATACGTTCGCGGTGTTGGGGAACGACACCCTTCGCGTCGATGATCTTGGGATAGACTGTGTAGCCCAGATGCTCCGTGAGGGTGCGGTAAATGATGTCGAAGGTCTTGCCTCCGTCGTGCCCCTTGAGGTTTTTGACGTTCTCTAGGACGAAAGCGGCGGGGCGGTGAAAGTCGATGATGTCGGTGATGGAGAAGAAAAGGTTGCCCTGCTTGACATCCTCGAATCCGTGCTTGCGACCGAGGCTCAGTTTCTTTGACACGCCAGCGATGCTGAACGGCTGGCACGGAAACCCCCCGCAAAGAATATCATGAGCAGGAATGTCTGCGACGGCTACCGTATGGATATCCCCGTGTGGTCGTTCGCCAAAATTTGCTTCGTAGGTTTGCTGGCTGTATTTGTCGTAGTCGGAGGAAAACACGCACTTGCAGCCTGTCCTTTCAAAGGCAATCCGAAAACCACCGATTCCGCAGAACAGATCAATGAAGCGAAACGGCTGTGTTGCGCTTCCGTAGGTTGCTGCATCTTCCCGAGCTCGTTTTGGTTTTTTTTTGAGTTTCGTCATGATTCTGCCTTGATGCGCCAAGCATCAAATTCTTTCGGAAGCAAACGGAGTACTGCATTTGGTTGGGTCGCCTGCAGATCAAAGGTTCTGCTAAGCTGACCGACCAAAGAAACAAAACGACGAAGTGATCCTGGCTTCGGCGAGTTTGTTGCCCATCCACGCAAGGGTTTGTTTTCCGAAATTTTCCAATAGAGCAAGCTCATTGTCTGTAGAAGTGCAATACTCGATGATATTTCCTGCCTTGAGCCAATCTGCTCCTCTTGGTCTGATAAATTGTGAAGACCGGACGATAAAAAAAGCTGAGCTGCGCTCTGTCCAACCTGGTAAAAGGCAACCGGACCGCTGATGCGATGCCTGTAATTCTTGCGAAAATCAGAAGTGAAGCAATAGCGTTCGGTAGCCTTCGGCTTCCTTTTTCCCTCTACGACCGGGCATATCTCCTCGAAGTAAGTGAGAGCAAGCGCATCCCAGACGCCGGGCCATGAGGCATCCTGGAGGCGGGCTGTTTCGAGAGCGATGACGGCAGGCAGGAGTTGCTTGGCCATTTCGAACTTTGTGCCGAACGGTCCGGCCGGGAGCGGGACTGCTGTTGGAGGAGAGAGGGAGGTCTCCGGGTTGGCCAGCAGGTCCGTGGGAACCGTGAGCGAGGGATCAAGGCGCAGGTCCTCGATCCACTGGCGCCACCGGCGGCGGCCCTCGTCATTCAGGATGCAGAGGTTTTCAGGCATTGGTCTCCCGGGTTTTCATGGCGACAAAAGTTTCAAGGGTTTTCCACCTGCGGCAGAACCCGGCGACGGCGTCATCGATCCACGCGGCGCGAGCCTCGGACCCTGCCCCATCCTCCTCGGGTTCGGGCGGGAGCGGGCCAGCACCGAGCTGGGTGGAGGCGAAGCGCAGCCAGTCGTGGTCGGTCTCCTCGTCCGGCTGGATGACTTGGGTTGTGAGGGTAAGGGTGTGGAGGATTTCGCGGACGACGGCGGGATAGACGAGAGATAGAAACTCGGGGTCCATGCGTGCCATCTGGGTGATGTCCCTTGGCTCAGTGACCGACTCGTTGACTTGGAGAACGGGCATCTCTTCACGCCAGTCGAGCCGCCAGAGACGATCCCCGAGGTCGGCGCGCTCGACGGGAAGAATGCTTTTACGCCCGGAGCTTGCCTCCTCAGGAAGGACCGGGCGGATCTTGTCAGCCCATGCGAGGATCCTGCGGAGTTCGTCGCTCTCGTCCACGACTTTGAGGCGGAATAGGATTTTTTCGCCCGGCCGGAACCTTTCGAGAAGGGTGGAGGGCGGTGCCATAGGCGAGGATGCGGGGCCGAAACGAAAGCGCATCTGCACCGGCCCCGAGTAGGCCTCAATCCATACCACGGCGTGCGGGAGGACCGCGACCGTTTCCGGCAGCTCAACCGTCATGTCAAAGTGCGAGGGGCTGGAGGGAAACTCATGGACAAGGATCTGGAGCGATTCCCTCGGGATCTTGGCGCGGTGGGTGTAGTTGAAACGGCGGATCATGGGGCGGGTTCGAGTTCAAGGGATTCTCCCTCCGGTTGCGCGTCGGAGGAGACCGCTGCCCGGGCTTTGACAATGAGGTCGCGGTGGGTGTCGAATCCCACAACCGTGAGATCGAAGTCCGGGGCCACCGGCTTAAGATCCAGAATATTCGGGGCGATACCATAGGCCTCGATGCCGAAACCCGTCACGCGCAGTTCCCCGTTTGCCGCAGTGAAGTCGAAATCGGCCGGGTGGTGCTGGGAAAACGCATTTCCGCGCAGAGTCTCGTAGGCTGCGCGGACCCGGATTTTATCCGGCAGGGGGACGGCGGCGCCGGTGGACTTCAAAGTGAACCCGCCTGCGCATTCGGTGAGCTGAAAAGCCGACGGGCGGCTCGGGGGTAGGTCTTCGGGAATAGCGGGAGGGTTGTCGCCGGGCTTCGCCTTCGGCTTGGGGAGCTTCGCGCCATCGTTTAGCGGAATGCTGAACAGGTGCTGGAGAAGATCGGGATCGAGCTCCGCATCCACCCGGCCCAGCCACCCGGAGAGTGCGGAGGCGGCATTCTTGACGTACTTGAGAATGGCCGCGCCGTTCCGGTATTTTCCCCGGAAGTGCTTCGTGGTCTGGAGCCATGTCGTGTGCGCGGGATTCTCCGCGTCGCCGAGCAAATTCGAGAGCGGGTTGTTCTCGATGCGGGTCAGGGCGGTCACCCCGGGCTCCCGGAGGGCTTTCAAGCCGGAGATGGTCAGCCCGTCCCGGATAAACACCTCAAAGGGCTGTGATGATGTCTCGCCCCTCTGCAATACGACGGAAAAAATCCCATTGGCCGCATGAGGCGACCGGAGAGTCGCGACCTCGACGGGCAGATCGAACCGGAGAAGCCTGCCGTCACGGAATGCCATTCGTGCCGCCATGGCTTCCTCCGGCGAGGCAAAAAGCTCCTCGGGGTCCGACCACTTCGGCGGAGTCGAAGCCCGTAGCGTCCATGAGCCGGGCATGCCCTGCGAAAACGAGAGTGCCTGTCTTCCAAACGCAATGAGATCCAGAAGACGCCCGCGTTCATCAGCGCCGAGCCGCGTCAGGCCGGCCACGGCGTTCTCGATCGAATCCTCCCGAATTTCCGTTTGAAAACCCATGTCGTCCTCGACGACCACCTCGAGCCGGCCGCGGAGGATTTCCTCGAAGTAGTGGTGGATCACGCTTTGCGCGATGCCCTGTGGCGTGATCTCCGCCAACGGAAAAGGAACCACGAGGGAAAGCCCCGGTTCGCCCGGTGCTCGCCGGAGGCCGAAGTCGCTGCGGAACCTGCCCAGCAATTCCGGATCCTCGACCGGAGTGCAGAAGTCCTTGTATGTTTCGTCGTCGAAGCACCCGAAATACCCCTCGGAATCGAAATCCTCCCCGGCTATCCGGTGAACCGCCAGAACCGACCGGCCGATCAGCAATTCCCTGTTATCCGACCGCCTCGCGGTCAGCGCAAAAAACGAGCGAATGGCCGATGATGCCGGATAAACGATTTTCCCGAGCCCCCAGCGCCCGCGGTCACTGCCCTTCTTTCCGGACCGGCCGACATTCCGAACGAACCAATAAAAATCGTTCCGCCCATCGGCGTGCTCCGGGTCACTTGTTGTGAGTGGATCTCCCTCCAGTCCGGTCGCGCGGAAATCTTCCAATAGCAGGCAGGGCATGGGCGCATCCAAGGAAACCCCGGAGTCGAGCTCCTTCAACGCTTCTCCCGCCTCAAGGTGAGGCTTCAGATTTTGGAGCCATCCGGAACCCGCGGCCTGCGGGAGGCTTGCAAGCCCCGTCCTGAACCGGTAGCAAACTTTGACCCTGTCTTCTCCCTCAGCCCTCGCATCCAAACGGTTCTGGATATCCTCCCTCACGAGGGCATCCACCGGATTTGCCAGCGCTTCATCCCGGAAGAACTCCAAGTGTGTCGCGTTGACTCGGGTGTCGTTCGGGGTGAGTTTTTTGAAACGCCAGTTCATTGCCTGTTTATACCTTTTTCTCTTTACTAAGCACGTCCGGCTTTTTGAGTGATTTCTTTTCCTCGCTGGTGAGGCGGCGTTCGACCTTTTTCACGTCTTCGGCGGGAGGGAGGGGGAGTTCCGGTTCGCGTCCCAGCTCGGCTTCGATTTCCTCGATGGTGGGCAGGCTGCCGCGAAATTCGGCGGGAAGGGATTCGGTGATTTGGGTTTTCCAGTCGGAGACGGCGATGGATTTGTCCAAACCGCTCAGGGCATACTCAACGACGAGCTTGTTTTTCCCACGGCAGAGCAGGAGACCGATCGTAGGCAGGTCATCCGGATGGCGGAGGAGGTCATCCACGGCGGCACGGTAGAGATTGATCTGGCCGACATCGCCTGGGGTGAATGCGCGGGCTTTCAACTCGATAACGACGTAGCGGCGGAGTTTGAGGTGGTAAAACAGGAGATCGAGCGGGTAATCCTCACCACCGACTTCGAGCCGCACTTGCCGCCCGACAAAGGCGAAACCAGAGCCAAGCTCGATGAGAAATTTTTGGAGGTGCTCCATGAGGGCCTGCTCGACCTCGGCCTCGTGGCGGGGATGGGCGGTGCCAAGGAAGTCGAAAAGGTAAGGGTCTTTGAAAACCTGGGCGGCCATGTCGGACTCGGCCGGGGGCATGGTGAGGGCGAAGTTGTTCTGGGCCTTGCCCGCTCGGAGGTGGAGCTGGTTTTGAATTTGGATTTCCAGAATGCTGCGGCTCCAACCGTGGGTGAGGGTTTCGCGGATGTAAAAGTCGCGGACGGCGGGGTCTTTAACCATCTGGATGAGCCGGATGATCTGGCCCCATGGCAATTGTGAAACAAGTTGCTTCACAATTGGACCGTCTGGGAAGGATTCGGCAAATGCCCTCATGGAGAAAAGGTTGCGTCGAGTGAGCCCACCCATGTCCGGGAAGGCTTCCTGGAGGTCGGCGGCGAGACGGTCAATAACTTTGGCTCCCCAAGCGGCTTCCTTTTGGCGGGCGAGAATGATTTTCCCGGTTTGCCAGTAGGCCTCGATAACGATGGGGTTGGCAGCCAGGACGGCACGGACACGGGCATTGCGGAGGTGGGTCTTGATCTCTTGGAGCGTGGTGGCGTAGCTCTCCGGCAATGACGATGCGGGCGGTGCCACTGGAAAGATCGCTCCAGGCCGGGTGCGGCCTCGGGAGAGGCGTGGCTCTCCCGTTTGTTTCGGGCTGGGCTTACGTAATTTAGCAGGCATACCGGGTGAGCATGATTTCCGGGATCTCCTTCTCTGCGCCATTGGGCATGCTGATCGTTTTCCCGACGTCGGAAAAATGATCGGACACCTGATGCCCTGAGACCTCGCAGGCGGTCCTGGCCTTCGAGATGGCGTTCAGCAAATTGTCCCACTTTGCGTAACCGACCAGGTGCTGGAGATCGCGGGCCAGCCAGTATTCCACGCCGTCTTCGGTCTGATGCGCGTGGCCTGCGAACGTGGTCGTCAGGGTGGGGACCTGATCTGTCTTCATCGGACTTCCTTCATCGAACAGCCAAAGGGTTCAGCGCTATAAAGTAGAACCTGCCGCAGCCGCAGAACAGGTCAAGGCAAGTGGGCTGGGATCGACGCATGGTTAAAAGGAATTTTTATAGGGAGATCCAGCAGTCCTGAAAAGCAAAAGCCTGCTGCAGGTTGCATACGTAGGGGGAATCCCTCAGGCCATGCGCTGCCCGGTTCGGAATCAATGGAGCTGAGAAATTCATCATTTTTCGTCCCGTTCTACACCGGGGGGTGGGACATCCGCGGGGGCAGGGGGGAAACTGAAAAGCTGAAAGCTGAAACACTGAAAATGGAAGATGGCGCGGCGGGTGGATGTATATTCAATTATCACTTCAGGCGTTTGATGTTGTTGGCGGCAAGGAGGGTGCGCATTTGAGTGATGGCGTTGCCGTTGAGGGTAGCGAGACGCTCCGGCTGGGGTAGCCCTTGGCGGATGAGGACGGAGTTGAGGCTTTCGAGATTACTGAGGACGACGAGTTGTTCGAGCGGGGCGTGGTCGCGGATGTTGCCCTCGGCGTCGGGGTGGGCGCCGCGCCATTGCTTGGCGGTCTGACCGAAGAGGGCAACGTTGAGCAGGTCGGCCTCGCTGGCATAAATCGTGGAGGCCTGAGCCTTGGTGATGACAGGCGGCAGTAGCGTTTCCTTTATGGCATCGGTGTGAATGCGGTAGTTGATTTTGGCGAGGGTGCGCTGGAGGTTCCACCCGAGCTTGAGGCGGTCGTTTTCTTCGTCCTTGAGGCGTTGGAATTCGGTGATGAGATAGAGCTTGAACTCCGGGCTCAGCCAGGAACCAAACTCGAAAGCGATGTCCTTGTGGGCGAAAGTGCCGCCATAGCGTCCCGCGCTCGCGATGAGTCCCTTGGCGCCGGTGAGGTCGATCCATTTTTTGGCCGATAGGAAAAAGCTGTTGCGGCCCGCTTCGTTTCTAATTCCCTCGAATTCGAGGGAATTAAAACCCGGATTGTTGATGCGCTCCCAGACGCCGAGGAAGAGAACGGTATCCTTGTTCTTGAGCCACTGTTCAATCAGGGCTCCCGCCCCATCAAAATTGCGAACCATGTCCGTGAGTGAGATGTAGTCACCTTCTGGCCGGGCAAGGATTCCAATCGTGGTTCCTTGAACCTCGATGTTGCTTCTTTTTCCTTTGCTCATAGAGGTGTGGTGGCGGACTGAGGCGGACTGACTTTCAGGGCTTGGTTGGATAGGCCGAAAACGGGGGCCAGCCAGTGATCAACGCCGTCTTCGATCTGTTGCGCGTGGCCTGCGAACGTGGTCGTCAGGGCGGGGACTTGATCTGTCTTCATCGGACCTCCTTCAGCGAACAGCCGAAGGGTTAAGTCCCATAAAGTAGAACCTGCCGCATCCGCAAAACAGGTCAAGGCAAGTGGGCTGGGATCGAGTCATGATTAAATGGAATGCGTTGCAATTTTATACGGAGACTCAGCAGTCCTGAAAAGCAAAAGCCTCTTGGGTAACGGGTAACGGGTAACGGGTAACGGGTAGCGGGTAGCGGGTAACTCTCATTCCCGACACAAAACCGGGGGTCGGGGGGCGTAGGGGTTGTTGGGGCTGATGGAGGAGTAGGGGCTTCCGTAGCGGCTGTTGGGGTTATTGATACTCGTGGAGGAGTAGGGACTTCCGTAACGGCCGTAGGGATTGGAAATGGAATCCGTCATGTACGGATTCGAGCTCAGGCGACCAAGATACGTGCCATCGGCCGCGTAAATCTTTGGAGCCGACATTGAACAGGGATTCAGGGCGAGCGGGCCGAGAACGGAAGCGCTCTCACAATCCTGGGCGGTGGCGGGAAACGTCCCGCACGAAATAAAAACAGCGGTGAGCAGGACCCCCAGGAAGGGGAGTTCCTGCTGGCGCACGAGGGGAGCGTGCTGGCGATTGTGCGAGAAGATGCGACTGAGCGCCGCCCGGATGACTTGCAGATTTTTTGTGATCATTTCGCCCGCATTCTGTCACAGGGGGTGGGACATTGGCGGGGGGAGGGGGGGGTTAATTTTTAATTTTGAATGGGTGGCGGGCTTGCCACGCCGTAGCCAAGCGAAGGCGGGAGTTATTGGTTCCTTGTTCCTGGTTTGTGTTTTGGGGGCTTTTTTGCTGAGGTATTGTGAGCTGAAACCTCTTCCGCGGCACGTTTTTTGGATTTCGATTTGAAGGGCGGGGCTTCCTCGCGGACATGAAAGCCGATTTCTTGGCGGGGTGCGTCAGGAGGAGGTGCGATGAGTGGCTTCCGCCTTTGCCGTGCCGGCTACGGCGTGACAAGGGGGTGGCGTGGGGGCATGTCTTGGAGAATTTCATTCGGCCGAGGCGGTCACAGTTTGTGACCACCTCCTGCTTTTCCTTGGTGGACAGTTGAAAAACGAAATCCTCTGGAAAACGAGCTGCGTTGCGTTTGACCGCCTGGTTGAGGGCCTTTGTCGGGACGCCGTAGATCGCGGCCAGGTCGGCATCGAGGAGGACCTTCTGTCCGCGGACGGTCAGGATCAGAGAGTCGAGGAGCGCGGGAGAATTCATGTTTGAAAGAATCCGATGGCGCGGACAGGGCGGGCCTCGCGTTCAGCCTCGAACCAGTCGAGGGCGTCGAGGGATTTTTCGGAATCGGGGAAGGCTGAACCAAGGAGATTCCGAAGCCAACGTTTGCATTCGAATGCCCTCCAGACCGCTTCGTCGTCGTTGAACTTTTGGGCGAGGTCCTGTGGGTTCGGATAATTCACGGAAGCGATCAAATCACACAAATTCCTCACATTGGCCAGCTTGTGTTTGATTGACATCACAACAGCCGACGGTTCGGAATCAATTGAGCTGAGAAATTCTTCGTTTTTCGTCCCGTTCTACACCGGGGGGTGGGACATCCGCGTGGGGAGGGGGTAGGGCTAATTTTGAATTTTTAATGATGAATTTTGAATGGGTGATGGGCTTGCCACGCCGTAGCCAAGCGAAGGCGGGAGTTATTGGTTTTTTGTTCCTGGTTTGTGTTTGGTCGGGGTCTTTTTTGAGGAGGCCGTGTTAGCTAAAACCTCTTTCGCGGCACTGACTGCTCTTCCTGCCATCTTCTCCGTGTCTCAGTGCCTCCGTGAGAGTCCAGTGTTTGGGATCGAAAAGTGTGCCGATGAGTTTTTTGCTTCCGGGCGGAAAGGGGTCCATCTGCAAGGAATCAATGGCTTCACGGATCTTGGGATAGAGCTTGGCGTCATTGATTGAGCGCAGAAACTTACGGGAGCGGAGGAACCGCTATCCACGAGGCGTCGCGCAATTGGAAAACCCGGTTGCGAAAACTCTGTGGAGGCAGTCTTTCCAAAATCCAATCAAGTTTCAAAAGAATGGCGGCCCGGTTGGGCTGTTTGAGGGCAACGACGATGACGCCGTGATGCTCGGCAAACAGCCAGGGGATTGTGTGAAAGAAATCGCGGTCCGTTGTCAGCAAGATGGCCTGCTTTTGCTGTGCCAACTCAAAGACGGCATGATCGTCGGTTCCTTGCTCTGCCAATTCGAGCACCCTGCACGCAGAGTGGCCAGCCTCCTTGAGGAAATCTGCAGCCGATTTCGGGAAATTTTCGTCGAGCAGAAAATTCACACCGCCGCATGATAGGCGAGTTCCTGATAGCCCGTCATTTGGCTGGCGAACTCAAGAGCCGCTGCAAGATCGGCTTTCGTGAGTCCGGGGTAATCCTCCAAAATCATTTCCTGGGAATCGCCTGCAGCAAGCGCCCCCAAAATGACGGAGACGAGAACGCGGGTTCCCTGGATCACGGGTTTGCCATGGCAAATTTCTGGACTGATCTGGATCCGCTCGTTCATAACCAAGATCATGCGTCACGAATGACTCCGCTGCAAGTGAAAGCAAAAAACTGCTGCAGGTTGTATACATAGGGGAATCAATTGAGCTGAGAAATTCTTCGTTTTTCGTCCCGTTCTACACCGGGGGGTGGGACATCCGCGGGGGGAGGGGGTAGGGCTAATTTTGAATTTTTAATGATGAATTTTGAATGGGTGATGGGCTTCCCACGCCATAGCCAAGCGAAGGCGGGAGTTATTGGTTCTTTGTTCCTGGTTTGTGCTTGGTCGGGGTCTTTTTTGAGGAGGCCGTGTTAGCTAAAACCTCTTTCGCGGCACTGAC
>JBGTAR010000006.1:0-7220 GCA_041749815.1 Terrimicrobiaceae bacterium | reverse complement strand
CGACCGGGCCTTCTTGACCACGAAAACGAATGCGCAAATTACGAACTTCCAGGAGTGTGCTCATACGGATTGGGATTATTTGCTTTGCTGACGGGTGTTGGTAGCGGCGCGGAGGGCATCCCCCACAAGGTAAAAAGAAAGGGCGGCAATGAAGATTGCCAGGCCGGGAAACACAATCAGCCACCACGCATCCAGCAGGTAAGACCTTCCGTCTGTGATGATATTACCCCACGTGGCTTGCGGGGGTTGAACGCCAAGGTTGATAAAACTCAACCCGGCCTCAATCAGGATGGCGTCGGGAATACCAACAACCGCTGTGACAAAAATGGGCGCGAAGGCATTAGGCAGGATATGACGGAAAATGATGGGTAGCGTGCGTTGACCAAGGGCTCGCGCCGCGCGCACGTATTCGGTTTCCCGAAGGGTCAGAAATTCTGCCCGCACCAATCTTGCCGTGCCAGTCCAACTAAAAAGTCCGATCACAAGGATGATGATACGAATATCCGGCCCGAGAAGGGCAACAGCTGTGAGGATCAGGAAAAAGGTGGGAAAGCAGAGAAGGGCATCCACGATGCGCATGAGAAGGTTATCGATCCATCCGCCAAAATATCCGCTCACCGCACCGATCACAACGCCCAGGAACAGAGACACGGCCATCGCCACAAAACCCACAGAAAGTGAAATATAAGAGCCATTCAACATGCGGGAAAAGACATCACTCCCGAGATTATCGGTGCCTAGCCAGTGCGCAGCGGACGGAGGATTCAGCTTGTTGGCGAGGTTGGTGGTATTGGGGTCATACGGAAAATAAATCCCCATCAACGCGCAAATACCGGTGATCAGAGCGGTGAGGACAAAGATGAGAATGACCACCAACCCGCCGATGGCCACAGGGTTGGCAAAAAATTTGCGCAGCACGCGCTTTGCAGGTGTGCTGGCCGGGGCCGGGGCACTGGTGGCTTTGATGGGAGCTTCCGTGGTCATTCGAGTCGGACGCGGGGATCAACCACCGCATAGAGGACATCGGCGAGGAGGTTGCCGAGGAGGATGAGGGTTGCCGTTATAAAATTCATAGCAACCAAAGTTGGGTAGTCTCTCTCCATTACAGCCTCGAAATACATGCGTCCTATACCTGGATAAGCAAAGATCGTTTCGATGATGAGGGAGCCTCCGATGAGAGCAGGCAGAAGACTTCCGATCCCCGTGATGAGGGGACGCACGGCATTGCGCAGCGCATGTTTGTAAAAAACGGTTTCCTCGGGAAGCCCTTTGGCCCGAGCGGTGCGGATATAGTCTTCGTGCATGGCTTCAATGACTGTGGCGCGGATATACCGCGACTGAACAGCGATGCCACCAAGGGCTAAGATTGTTCCCGGAAGAACGATATGCCAAAGCCTGTCCAACCAACGGTTGGCAAAGCTGGGAAAATCGATGCCATAGGACTCGGTGCCAAGGACCGGAACTCCCGTATAACTCACGAGGCCAATCAAAATCAAATATGCGACCCAAAACCCAGGCAGCGCAATCAGCGCAAAAGCCGCCATAGAAGACAGCACGTCCGCCGTGGTACCGGCCCGCCGCGCTGACCAAACGCCCCAGAGCAGGCCAAAAACAAGCGATAGGGAAATAGCGTAGAGATTAAGGGTAAACGTGGCAGGGAGCCGCTCGAGGATGCGGTTAATGACAGGACGTTCGTCTTTGATGCTTTTGAGTTCGCCTGTGAAGAGGTCCCTCATATTGAGCAAATATTGTTCGTAAATCGGGCGATCCAAATGGAATTTCTTGCGGAACATTTCTTTCACTTGGGGCGTGATCTTGGGGTTCAATTCCCCCCAAGGATTCGGGCCGCCCGGGGCCAGGATGATCATCAAAAAGGAGATAATGCTGATGATAAAAACCAGCACGAAGCTAATCGCAAGACGTCTGAGTATAAAATTCAGCATTGGGCTTAGGGACTGACGGGCTCTTTCAGAGGTGGGAGCATCGAAGAAAATTCCGGACGATAAAACCAGTCAAAATAATAATTCCACCCGGCCTTGGTCATTTCGATGGGTGTGTCAACCCAGCCCCCTTCCACCGGCCGTCGGATTCGGAAAGAATCCTTCCAAACCACCGAGGTGCTTTCCGGCACGTAAAGGAAGAGGTAGGGCTGCTGTCGGTAAATCGTTTCCTGCATCTCCCCCGCCATGGAGACAATTTTTGTGCGCTGATATTCCTGACGGATCTGTTCGAGAAGACGATCCACTTTCGGATTATTGTAGCCCACAACATTCAGCTGTTCGGGGTTGGCTTGGGAAGAGTGCCAGATTTGGTATTGATCATAGTCCGGCCCCAATGCCCAGCCTAGCACCGTGGCATCGAAGTTGCCTTTATTGATAAAATTTCTGAGGAACACCGCCCACTCGTACATCTCGATTTTCACTTCAATGCCAATTTGCCGGAGATTGTCTTGGACGAGAGTCGCAATATCTCTTCGGATTTCGTTGCCATTGTTAGTGATTAGGGTGAAGGAAAATCGTTTCCCGTCTTTAGCCAAGATACCATCAGGACCGGGAACCCAACCTGCCTCGGCCAATAGCGCTCGAGCTTTTTCTTTGTCATACATGAACGGTTTGACATCAGGATTAAAGAACCACATCTGCGGTGTAAAAACTCCTGTGCTTTGTGTTCCATGACCGTAGAGGATGTATTTCACCATCTCAGGAATGTTGATGGCATGGGCCAGCGCGATGCGAACCCGCTCATCATCAAAGGGCGGGCGCTTGAGATTCCACCCAATGTAGGAATACGAGTTTCCTGGCATGGAAAAAAGCTCGAAGCGGTCGTCCTTTTCAAAGTTGCTAACCGCCCAGGGATCAACACCCCAAAAATCGACCTGATGGGTTTCGAAGGCGAGGCGCAGGGCCAGCTGATCACCCAAGATGCGATAAACGATGCCATCAAGCCATGGACCGGGGCCATCAAAGTAGTTGGGATTCCGGTCAAGGCGGACGTATTCATTCGTCTTCCACTCGGCAAATTTGAATGGTCCGGTGCCAATCGGCCTGCGGTCAAAATTTTGGACCCACCATTCCTGGGATTTCCCTTCAAGAAGGTGGGCTGGAAGCATGGACATCATCCAACTGGAAAGCGCCGGGGAATAAGGTCGGCGATAGACAACCCGGAACTCGAAGGGCGATGGGGTTTCGACAAAAAGAATTGTGTCAAAGTCCGGTTTGCGCGGCGAGGCAACAGATTCGTCCATGAGGGCGCGAAAGGTGAATGCCGGATCCCGCGAGGTGAAAGGTTCCCCATCATGCCACAAAACATCCTGACGCAGTCGGAACAAAACCTCCGGTTCGGCAAGAAAGGGCAGGGTTTCAAAAATGGTGATCCGAGCTTCCAGGTCTTTTGGCAAAAACGCGGCGATCTTGGTTTTGGCATCTTCTTCCGTGCCAAGGACGGTGACCTCAAAGGCATTGGCTCCCTCCACCCAGAGCCTCGCAATTTTTCCACCGCCGACGGAGGCTCGAATTTTTTCAAGGGCGGCACCCGGAGGCTCTTTTGTTTCCACACGAACGACTTGAGCGGGCACTTTGCCTTCAAACATCCCCACAATTTCTTTGGAGGCCTCGATCCCCGGTTGTTTCAACTTGATCAGGAGGGCATTGCCCTCCAAACGCACAGAACTGAGTTGCCACCCCGACCAGCGGCTGCGGCTCGCTTCCAGTCGGAGCAGGGCCGTGAGCGCGGAATTTTCATTCTCAAAAAACACCGTGGTTGTCTGAGTCAGCACATAGGACTCAGCGAGGTCGGTCGTGATCTCAATGTTTTCGTCATACTTGAGAAGCCCGCTAAAAATCGAGCCCGTCACCTGGCCAGCAGCCGCGTCAGCGGCTTTAATGGGGTTCAACGTGGAGGGCTCCCCCAACATCCCAATCGAGAATTCGTTCTTTTTCGTGGTGGTCAGCAGCACCACGTTCAGAAACGAGGCCACAATCAGCGCCACAAAAAGCGCCGGCAGTCCATAGACGAAAAATTTGATCATGATTTCAATCGGGCAGGCTTGGTAGAATCAACACGACTTCCCGGCTTTTTGCCACTGCCATTCTTAATCAAAAAACGGGTGCCTGCATCGGCCCCGGCAGCTCCCAGGGAGATTTGGCCAGGGCGGCTGCCATCCAAAATTGTTGCGGGGATCCCGGCGGTGACAGCGATTTCCACGGCTTCCAGCTTGGTGTGCATGCCCCCCACGGAGTATTCGCCTTTTTCGGGCCGCACGTAGGAAAAGGCTTTTTCCATGTCCCGCACAATTTTTAGGCGGCGTCCGGAATGGTCAGTGAGCCCATCCGAGCTGGTCAGCAGCAACAACCGCGAGGCCCGAACGAGCAATGCCACTTCCGCTGAAAGCCGATCATTATCACCAAACCGAACCTCCTCGACGGCGACCGAATCGTTCTCATTGATGATGGGAACAATGCGGCCGGACTCAAGAAGGCGCTCGAGGGTATTGCGCGCGTTCGCTCGACGGGTCCGGCTGTCAATGTCACCATGGGTGAGGAGAAGCTGCGCCACTTTAAGACCATGACGGCGAAACGAATCGGTGTAGAGCCTCATCAACTCAGGCTGACCAACAGCCGCGCAGGCCTGCTTGCCGTGGAGGTCTGTTGGTCTAGCCTTCAACCCAAGAACTGAAACTCCGGCGGCAATGGCCGCACTGCTGACCAAAACGCAGGGGTGCCCGGCCAGAACAAGCGCAGAAACCTCATCGGCAAACCGGCGGAACTGTTTCGCATCAAGAGCTCCCCCGCCCGGCTTCGCAAGAACTCCCGTGCCAAATTTGAGCACAATACGACCTTTGGCGTGACTCATGATCGGGCCCCCAAAGCAATCTCCAACATGCCCACCTCCAAGGTGAGCGGTTCGTTCACTGTCATTGCCAATCGTCGTTGCATCGTTTCCCAAGAATCTATCATGGCAAGCAATTCGGCTGTCGAAAAGCGTGCAGCGAGTTGATTGCAAACTTCATGGGGGGAGGAACCGCCGTGGGCCGCCCGCAGGGCGCCTCCCAGGGTGTAAAGAATCACACCAACCACCCGCTCCCGTTCACGGAGAACCGAGGATTCCGTCATCGCCTTGATCTGCTCTTCGCGCTCCTCCAGCCATTCCCCCCCACCCGATGCATTTTTGAATTTTGCGGACTCCTGTTTAAAAATGGTTTCAAACTCCTTGCCGATGCGGGTTCGTGCCTCGCTGAGAACCTGCTGCAACGCACGCGTGAGCCGGAAGGCGCCAGCCACCGATGGCTCTTTGCCTCGCAGCATGCAATCTCCCAAAGCTTGGATCACTGCTTCATCTCCAGGTCCAGGACCGGTGGTCCCGCCCTGCAGAGAGGTTTCCACACAACGGGACAAAATTGTTTCCAGAATGGCCTCGGGCAGAGAGCTGGTCAGAATCAAAATCGAGCCCTCAGGCGGCTCTTCCAGAGTCTTCAAAAAGGCATTGGCCGCGGCGGGTTGGAGCCGATCCGCGTCATGAATAATACAAACCTTCGAGGAGGAGAGTAATGGCTTGCGATGGATCACGGCTTCAAGGGCCCGGATTTGATCGATGACAATGCGACGGGATTTGGATTCCGGTTGAACGAAATGGGCATCCGGGTGGGCCAGGATGGATTGGGGATCACATTGTAAAACCTTCGACGCGAGTCGATGGGCCACCCATGTTTTGCCACTCCCGGTGGAACCCGTGAGCAGGTGAGCATGTGCCAATCGCCCATCGCTGTGGGCGCTGAGCAACAAATCAAGCGCAGATTCCTTCGAGCAGGGCATGACCGCAGGTGGCGAGTTGAGCGCGGATTTCCCGTGCGATATTTTCCGGGGACTGTGTGGCATCGATCACCCGAACCCGGTTGGAGAATGTTTGGGCCAGATGGAGATAGCCTTCTCTCACGGCCCGATAGAAATCGGGCGGTTGGTCCTCCATCCGGTCGTGAATGGCTTCGGGGCGGCCCTGACGAAGCCGCTGAAATGCCGCCGATTCGTCCATGTCCAAAAGAAATGTCACATCCGGTAATCGCGGGCCCGCTGCAAAACGGTTCACAAGATCCACCGCCTCCGCAGAAATCTTACGGGCAACCCCCTGATAAACTGTTGTTGAGTCCAAAAACCGATCAGAAATCACAACCCGTCCCGCGTCGAGGGCAGGAAGGATGACCTGACGCACCAACTGCGCCCGGCTGGCTGCAAAAAGCAGCAATTCGGTCTCTGGGACCATCTCATCTCCCTCGGGAGCATGTTGCAGCAAATGACGGATCACTTCTCCCACGGGCGTGCCACCAGGCTCTCTCACCAGGAGCGGATTTTTGCCTGCCTCGCTGAGGGTCCGCATCAGCATGGTGATCTGGGTGCTTTTGCCGCACCCCTCAGAGCCCTCGAAGCTGATAAAGAAACCTGATTGAAGGAATTGTGCCATGGGAAAGATGATCAGTATTCAACGAAGCAGCGCCCGGAGCAAAGCAGGAAAATGGCAGTTAGCGATTTTCTCAAGAAAAAGACACGGCGGCTGCCGATGATGGCCAAACCTGGCGAGAGGTTCGATACGAAGTTCCATCTCCTGGCGGAGATGTCTGTGGCCCTGCGTAATCCCGCGATTTTGGACCCGGTTTTGAGCGCGGCGGAAGCAGTGGAGGAATGCCAGATTTTTCGCCGTCATCCCCACTGGCAACTGGACGAGAACGCCGAGGTGATGTCGTCCGTGTGGGAACAGGCACCCAAGGTGAATTTTTCCCGGCGCAGGATTTTTGACCTTCGTCTGGCCAAAACCCTTTTGGCCCAAGGCGTCACGCGTTTCGCCACGCCCAACACCAAGGATTTTTCCGGAATAGGGTTCAAGGAAGTTTGGAACCCTCTGAAGTCGTCAGCTGAAAGAAAGAATTGAAACCGCGAGAGAGGAAGCTGTCGGCAGAAATCTTCCTGTGCAAAGCGAGAACCTTTTGTTTTGTTGATCATCAAATCTCAATGAAACATTGGCTCGTTAAACAAGAACCCTCCGCCTACTCGTGGCAGGACTTCGTCAGGGATGGCTCCACAGCGTGGACAGGAGTCCGTAACTTCCAAGCCCGCAACAATCTTTCTGCCATGAAAACAGGAGATCGGGTTTTGTTTTATCATAGTGTTATCGGCAAAGAAATCGTCGGCGAGGCCACGGTTTCCAAAGAAGCCTTTCCAGACCCCACCGCC
>JBGTAR010000005.1:0-10729 GCA_041749815.1 Terrimicrobiaceae bacterium | reverse complement strand
CGAACTTCTGAACCAAAACCGTGAACACGTCACCCCTACTTCCTTTTCAGAAGACATTTGAATCACTCACAGGGCACCGACCATTTCCATGGCAGGATAAACTCTACCTGCGACTTCTTGCCGGTGAATTACCACGGCATTGCGATGTGCCAACCGGACTGGGAAAAACGAGCGTCATTGCTGTCTGGGCTGCGGCGCTCGGCGCGGCACTCGCCGACCCGTCGCAACATTGTAGCGTTCCTCGGAGACTGGTCTATATTGTGGATCGGCGGGTTGTTGTGGATCAGGCAACAAAGGAAGTAGAAGAAATACAAAAGCGGCTTCTAAGCGCGGGAGGGAATGAAGCGCTCGCGGTGCTTCGTCCGCTCGTCGCGACGCTCATGCAGGCGGCTACGGTGCCGGTTGCTACCGGCGTCACAGTTTCCACACTGCGCGGGAAGTTTGCGGACAATCACGCATGGCATCTCGACCCTTCACGTCCAGCGATTGTGGTGGGCACGGTGGATATGATCGGGAGCAGGATGTTGTTCGCAGGCTACGGCGGGGTGGGGAGGAACTGGCGTAGTCTCCAGGCGGGGCTCATGCTTCAGGATGCTTGGGTGGTGCTGGATGAAGCACATTTGGTTCCTGCATTTGAAAGTCTGCTTTCTGGATTGGAGTGTTACACGAATCGCCCCTCGGGGTTGCGCCCGTTTGGTGTCACGCGTATGTCTGCAACCTTGGCAGTGGAAACGCCCGTTGCAGCGACCCAAAGTGCCAAGACAGAAGAAGCGCTTTTCGGCCCAGACGATGTGAACGACTCGCGTGTAGCGAAACGACTGAACGCCACGAAGTCCCTTCGTTTCATTCCGGTGCCCGAGGTTGCGTCTGCCATCAAGCCAGCGGAAAAACGCGAAAAGCTGGCGGAGAAAATGGCAAAAGAAGCGTTTGCTTTAGCTGACGGGAAATGGGCGGTCGCAGTGTTTGCGGACACGGTTGATTTGGTAAAAGCCATCAATACGGCGCTGAAAAAGCTCCTGCCAAAAGAACACAAAGACCGTGTGCTCATGCTCACTGGCGAGATGCGCGGACATGAGCGCGATGAGCTGATTGACGACCCAGTGCTCAAGGCATTCGCGCCGGGCCGCGATCGCGATGTTGTGGCGTCACCAGCCTTCCTCGTGGCTACGGCGTGCGTGGAAGTAGGGATGGATTTCGATGCGGACCACGCGGTGTCTGATGCAGTGGCACTGGAGCGAATCATTCAGCGATTTGGACGGGTGAATCGCCGGGGTGAGTCTCACGCTTCTATCCATCTCGTTCTGCCCTCGGAACCGATTGCGCCCACACCGGAAATGATCGCCGAACTTGACTCAAAAGACGCGACTGTTTTGACCCTCCGACAACTCCCTTTGAACGAGGATATCTTCGATGCCTGTTCGGCAAAGTTGCGTGCGCTCGACCTGACATCCGCCATCGCCAAGCGCGCATTTTCTCGCCCATTTGTTGCGCCACCACTTGATAACGCACGGCTCGATGATTGGTCGTTGACTTCGCTCAATGCCGCCGAGTTTCCGCGCCCGCAGGTGAGCTACTGGCTGCGGGGCGTGATAAAGGATGAGAGCGTAACCACATCGCTAATCTGGCGTGCTGATATTGGGTTTGCAGACGCCTTCACGGATGCCGCAGCGATGGCGGATACTATCCCGGTTGCAACGCGTGAGGTCGCGCAGGTTTCAACCAAGCGTGCCGCCGATTTACTTGCCACGCTCGCGAAGAAAAATGAAAACGCAACGGTGGTGATTCGCTCCGCCGGCGGAGAATCGAAAGGCAGGCCGTTGCGCGATTTTGGGGATGCGACCAAGACGTTCAGTGAACTCGCTTTTGCGACAGTGATTCTGCCTGCGAACTTGGGTGGATTGCTGAAAGGGATTCCTGATGCGAGCGCGGATGCGCTGAAAGAAGGTGTCGCAGATGTCGTCGCAAGCACACAATGGCAGCGGGCAGTTTTCACACGTAACGGCGGCGAGATCGCAGCAGACCTGTTGCTGCCGAACGGCACGGTAGAAACGCTCGGTTCTCACGCAAACGAGAGGGATGCGCGCACGGCAGTCGTCATCCATCTTCGCGCGCTGAATCAAAATTCCGTCGTCCGCTTCGATAGCATCATCGGCGACATCTCAACTCTGGAAGACGAGGTGGAGGAAGAACAGCCCGCCTTCCAAAAGGAGAAACATGCAGTCGCCTACTTCCAGCTCTCGGCGGACGAAAGTCTTGGCCGCGACGAAGACGGCCGCTCGCTCGGCGCAAAGTCCGTCAGTCTCGCGGAACACACACGAGTCATCGAAGCCGTTGCACGTAAGCTTGGCGTGCAACTCAGCCTTTCGCCGGAACTCCTCGATGCCGTTGTCATTGCCGCGCGTTGGCACGACCGGGGAAAGGATCGCTGGTGGTGGCAGGAAGCAATCTGGAATCCCCCGACTGGAAAGCCCGATTGGGAACCGCTTGCGAAGAGCGGAGAACCCTATTTCAAACACTTGCTAAAAGGATACCGGCACGAATTTGGCTCGCTCATCGAGGCGAGAGATTCCGAAGAACTTGCGCATCACCCACTTCGTGAATTGATCCTCCATCTCATCGCCGCCCATCACGGGCACGCCCGCCCGTCCTTTTCGCCGGAGGCTTTTGATCGCAGCGTGCCAACAGCCGTCTGCGCGGCCATTGCCGCCGAGGTGCCGGAGCGTTTCGTCACCTTGCAACAGCACTACGGACGGTGGACGCTCGCTTGGCTCGAAGCCCTAGTGAAATGCGCCGATGCCATCGCCTCTGCAAATCCCAACTGGCCATCCAAATGAATAAGCGCCAACAAATCATCATCCCGTGCCAGCCCGCAAACCCTGTGGATTACCTCGCGTGCTGCGGCCTTGCGGACCTTCTGGCACGCCTGGACACCACCGCCCGCACTCACTGGTGCACCACAGCACCGCTAGCCTTTGTAATGGAGAGCACACTCACCGAAGTGGAGTTTCTTACAACACTGCTCGCCACATTCCGCACTGCATCGCGCTGGAGCTTCATTTCTGTCCACGACAGCGAAGAGCCTGCACGAATCGAAGTAGAGTTCACGCCCGAGAATCGCGATGCTTTCACCGTGCCGCTCGATTGGTGGTATGAAACGCTGACACCAGAAGGCGACATCGCTTATAAAAGCGCGTGGAAGATGTATGCAGGCCAGCAGACTGTCAGGAAGATCACCACAGACATGATTGAACAGGTGGCAACGATGGCGTTACCGAGCACTCTTGCCCATCTGCTCACCGTTAAATCCCCAATGGGCGGGCGTTTCGGCTTTGACCCACGTTCTTCACGGGATGCAATCAACGCGGGCTTTTCTTCGAATGATCTTGGGCTTCCCGTGGATACCTATCCCTACGCCGAATTGCTTGTTACATTTGGCGTCGGCGCTTTTTTTCCTAGCCGATGCGGGCGAGCGAGCGACTTGACCTCTGCCCGTGGCTGGCGCGGGCGCGGAGAAAGCCGCCCAGGCTTTGCCTATCACCTTTGGTCGTCGCCGCTCCCGGTCCTGCTCGCTAGGGTGGCTGCCAGCCCCGTGGGCGCACCCGGCGCACTGTTGCTCCTTGCCGGGCGGGCCACCCGCAAGAACTACTCAAATTTTCTTCTAGCACAACCAACCACCAAACAAGCCCATGAATAAGCAAGCCGCAGTCACACAATTCGATCACCTAATCCAAACCAACGACTGGCTCGCCCAGCGAGTTCAGCCCGTCGCGTTGACTCTCAGCGAACGCCTCCAGCCAGCCAGCGGGAAGGACACCGTCATTTTCCCGCCGACGTATGCCCGCGATGAGAAGCGCAAGGCTCCCGAGGAACGTCTCAACCACCCCTACGCGATTGATACCTTTCGCCGAGACATCGAGCCAGAGGCAGCACGCGACACCGCTGAGGTGAACGCATGTTCGCTCGACAGCGTCGGCTCTCAAGCGAATCGTATGGAGACACAATTTACTAAAGCGCCCCTCTCTGCGCTCGTGCCTCAAGTATGCATCATTGCAAAAGATCAAAAGGTGAACCTCCTCGACATCGGCCACCGCATTGCGGACGGTGCGGTGCGTCACTCTGCATTTGGCGAAAAAGGGAAACCCGCAATCGATGCAATCAAAGCAGGCAATGCCCTCCCACTCGCACAGCTCGCGCCGACCTCGCTCGTGTTCGGGTTCTGGGATTCCCGCGACACACAGTTCAAAGCCGCACGTGTGCTGTCCTCCACGATTCGCGCCACCAACGTTGAAGTGCTGAAACGCTCGGCACAGTTCAATCCGGCATTTGATCCCACCAGCATCGGTCTCACGGAAACAGCAACACTCGACGCCGATCAGGTAGCCAACGACAAAGATCCGCTTTCAAAAGAAGGAATGCGGTCCGCCCCGGCAGTGGACACACACGGCGGCGTCCGTGTCTATGGCAGCATCATCCGACAAACCGAAGTGAACCTTGTTGCCCTCCGCGCTCTCGCTGTGTTGAACGAGGGTGAACCAAACGCCGCCGAAACGCTCAAGTTGCGCCGCTACATCCTCGGCCTGTCCCTCATCGCAGCCATTACACAACCTGACTACAATCTCCGCGCAGGTTGCCTACTCGTGGGCGATCCGGACACACTCACGAAAGCCCAAGTCGTCACTCCCGACGGGAAGCGAGTGGCCTTTGACTGGGATGCCGAAACGATCATCGCCTACGCTCAAGCCGTAGCCGCTGACTTCAAGCAAGCGGAGGGTGGCGACTTCAATTTCAAGCCTGAGAGCGTGAAGGAAGCCGTGAACAAAAAAGCTGCTGAGAAAGAAAAGAAGAAGGGCGTAAAGACTCCGAAGAAAGAAGCAGAACCAGCGACACCATCCGAGTAGAGCGTCGCCATGCACCTCGACATCCACGTCACCTTCACCGCCGGACATTTCCACGGCTTCGAATGGCCGCCTGCTCCGGCCCGGCTATTTCAGGCACTTGTGGCGGGCACGCATCGCGGTGCACATGGGCTGCTCCATGCCGATGTCCGCGACCGCGCTTTGGAATGGCTCGAATCGCTCTCTGCGCCTGCGATCGCAGCGATTGCCACAAACCCGGCACGGGAACTCATCACCAACTACGTCCCTAATAATGACGACGGGGAAACCGCCGATTTCCGCGAGCATGTGAAAGCGGCAAAGTCCCTCCGCCTGCACCCGTTGCCTGCGGATTGCCGCGTGACTTATCGCTGGGCATTTGCTCCAAGCGCAGACGCGGAGCGTCATGCCGATGTCGTCTCCGCGATGGCCTCGCTCGTCACCTACCTAGGCCGCACCGTGGATCTCGTTTATGCCCGAGGGGAATTTCACACCGCCGCGGCAGCCTTGCCGGAAGACGGGCGCGAGCTCTGGTTGCCCCGAGAAACACCCGGTGGCGCTTGGATGGTGCCGATGCCGGGATTCCTCGCCCTTTGCCACCGCCGTTACCCGAGATCCGTGAGCGATGAGCCGCCCGATTTCACTAATAGCAGGCAGATTTCTTACACGGATGCCCCTGCAAAAGCGGATGAAGTGCCCTGTGCGCTTTTTGAATTATTGAGGCAGGATGGCTCGCGGATGCGGTTTGATCCTCGACGGCTCCGAGAGGCGGCAGGAATGGTGCGGCATGTCTTCACCCGTTGGCTCGACGAGAATCCCGCCATGCGGGCGCACTACGGCGAAAATCGTGTAGCTCGAATCTTGCTGGGTCATCGACATGCGGGCGAGTCAGGCCCCTCACAAGGCGGCCACATTGCCACCGTCCCGCTGCCAAGTATGAACGCGGACTTCACAGCAGACGGCAACATCCGTCGCGTGCTACTCATGGGTTGCGGTATCCAAGATGAAGGTGACCGCGCACTCTTCGCAGATCTTGTGCGAGGAATCGATGGGTTTGAGTTGCAAGACTCTGGGTGCTCCGTTGGTAGGTTGCACATGCAAAGCTCAAGCACACATGCCCATACCCTAGGTTCGTGGAAAACCCTGAACAATACTCCGGCGAGAGTATGGCGAACTGTCACACCCATCATCCTCACAGGGCACCCGCGCAAGGGGCGATCCTTGGAGAATTGCCTAGCACGAGCGTTGGCCCAGCAGGGCATTGCGCCGGAAGCTATCGAGTCATTGGCAACCTATTCTGGTCCCGTCGTTCCGAAATGCCCGCCTGCGCGGGAGTTTCGCGTCGCCGACTATTTAGCTAGCACAAGACGTATTCACGCCGAGATAGTTTTCCGGACCCCAGTTACTGGGCCACTCGTCGTTGGACGCGGACGCTTCGCAGGATTCGGCCTCATGCTCCCTTGTGCTTGACTTGCCAAGCCCAGTTTTCGTGCAGGAGCATCATTCTCCCCGAACCCCGCTCAGGTCCATTTGTACTAGGCTATAGCTCCCACTTCGGCCTCGGCCTCTTTGTCCCCGCAGAACCATGAAATCACAAGAGGGCATGATTGCGGCCTACCATGTGTTGGGGGATCTGGCGTTGCAAGAAACCCAGACGATCACCATTTTCCGTCCGCGAGGAAATCTTCCGCCGGGGACTTACGCACTCTATGAGTTTTTTTGCGCTGACCGGAAATGCGATTGTCGTCGGGTGCTTTTGCGGGTCTGCTCGCAGGATGCTCCCGGTGAGGTTTTGGCCACAATCAATTTTGGATGGGAGAGTGTGGAGTTCTACACGCGCTGGATGCACGGGGACCGCGAGTCCGGCGAACAGATTGCAGGTGGCTGCCTCGACCTACCGCATCTCCAGTCTCCCTATTGCGACGCTTTGTTCGACATCGTTCAAGAGACGGCTCTTCAGGATGCCGCTTACGTCCAAAGACTCGCCCGACACTACAAGATGTTCAAAAAGGCCATCTCGCGGAAGCGGTGACTGACGGGATCTATTCCACCCCAGTCAATGCCGCGAATGGCACCTCGCCTGAAAGACCTGAAAGACCTGAAAGACCTGAATCAACCTACAAGTGCATGAAGGACATGAATCGTGAAGACCTTTCAAAAACCGATGCGACGAATCGGTTTGGCTGCACCCATGGGATCAACAAGATCGATGGATGTGTTGTTGCTCAATGCATCGAGCTTCATGCTCTTCATGTTGCATCATGGTGAATCCAAATTCGGAATACAGGATCATGGTAATCCTGAAAATCTTGAAATCCTGTCGAGATCGTATTCATCCTTGTATCCACTTTGAACAACCCGAAACCCATGACACCTGATCAACTCGGTTTTGATTTTGACCCGGCTGCCTCGACGGGAACGGAAATATCCGAGTCAGATGGTTTGGCGGCCTGGCGCGCGGCGAGGCGGGAAGCGATGGAGAACCTCGCCAGAAAGCATGGACTGCCGCTCGGGCATCGGGTGCGTGTGGACTTTGCATGTGGCCCGCCATTGGAAGGCGTATTGCTTCTGAATGAAGAAACCCTGTTTCTCTCTGACCGCCGAAATCCCAAGCTGCACCTGAGGATTGGAACGGCGGACTTTCATGCCGATGAAATTGCCGCGTGTGTGCAGATTGATTGAGGCGTTAGCCCTAAATATGGAGAGGGAGAACCACGGATGACAGGAAAACACGGATAGAAAACAGGCAATGCTTTGTGCCGCCATCCTCCTTCGCAAAGCCTACGGCGAGACAAGCTGGCGGGATAGGCCACGGTGAAGTTAACCACTCATTGACACTGATCGGAAAGTCCCAATAGGGACTTTCGCTGGTCTGTCAGAAGGAGAGGCAGCGCGGATCGCGAAGCGCTCCGGGTCTGTTTGGTAAGGCGATCTTGCAAGCCCGCTTGCAGAGTCGCCTTGCCAAACAGACCAGAACCGGGAACCGGTTCCCGCCACCTCCACCCCACCGCCATTGCGGTGGGAATATTTCCCTCATCAGTGGTTAAAACAAAATCTTTCATCCCCGCCCGCTGCGGGCGGCACAACCATTGTTCCATTCCTTCATGCTCTTCAAGCGCTTCATGGTAAATTCCCTTTAACTCCAAAGCGGGGTTTTCGAAACTCGTTTCGAGTTCCGCTACGAGAAGTGCAAAAAAGCCTCCCATTCTCTGATTTCTTGCAATAGGTTGAACTGGTATGGCCACAAGGACCCGCTCACAAACTGGCGGCAGGCGGCGCAAGGTCGAGGATTCGCAGGAACCCGATCTGTTTGCGCAGTTTCTTGATTCGGCCGTGAAGGCTGCCTTTGAAGCAGATTCCTTAGTTGAGCCCGCGATGCCGGGTACGACCGACCTGCCCCCCAAGGATCTTGTTGAAGATCTGCCTTCTGCCCGCAGCGTTCTGGAGCCCACCCCCAATCCTCAGGAGGTTGTTCCCGATCAAAAAATCGACGAACGAAAGCCGTTCCGGCTTCCGCTACATGAGCCCGATCTTCAGGTGCTCCCTGCCCGAATGCTGAATGAATACGTGTATTGTCAGCGTCTGTTTTTTTACGAACACGTGGACGGAATTTTTGTTCACAATGCGGACACCGAGCGTGGGAAAGACATTCACAAGCGGGTGGACCGAGGCAAAGGGAACCTGCCTGAGGCTGGCAGTGATGCGGCGGAGGAAAACATCCATTCGCGAAGTGTGCAAATGGGGTCGGACGTGTATGGAGTCAGCGCCAAGCTCGATTTGGTGGAGTCCGAGAACGGCGAGTTATGCCCCGTCGATTACAAGGCCGGTGCTCCGAGGGAAGGGGACGAGTGCCGCGAGATTTGGCCTGCGGATCGCATGCAACTCGGCCTTCAGATGCTGATTCTGCGGGAGAATGGATATGCCTGCCGCCGGGGCTACATCTATTACCGGGCCACCAAGCAGCGGGTGGCCCTGGATTGGGATGACGATCTCGAACGCTGGTTGGCCGGGCAAATTGCGGGGGCAAGGGAACTCATGAAATCACGGGTGCGTCCAGAACCCCTGGTCGATTCCCCCAAGTGTCCGAGGTGTTCCTTGGTCTCGGTCTGTCTGCCTGACGAAACACGTTTCCTCAAAAGTCACCCCGAGGAGGAAGAACATTCCAAAGCTCCCGCCCCTCGCCGATTGATCGCCTCCCGAGATGATTCCCGAGCTCTCTATCTCAACACGCAGGGCTACCGGGTCGGCATCAAGGACCGGGTGCTTGATGTGCGGGAAAAGGACCGGTCCGTGGAGCAGATCCGCCTTACGGATGTTCATCATGTCGCACTGTTTGGAAACATCCAGCTCTCAACGCAAGCCATTCACCAACTCTGTCGCGAAGAAATTCCTGTGACCTATTTCTCAACAGGCGGATGGTTTTACGGAATCACCCGTGGCCATTCTCTGCCGAACATCCTCCTTCGCCGCGCCCAATTCCGCACCGCCGAAAACCCGGCCCTCTGCCTCGAACTCGCAGCCCGTTTTGTCTCCGGTAAAATCCGCAATGCCAGGAAAATGCTGATGCGAAACGCCGTCATCCAGCCCATGCCCGTGCTCCAACGTCTCAAGTGTGCCTCCCACGACGCGCTTCAAGCAGGTTCCATCGAATCGCTTCTTGGAATCGAGGGCGCAGCGGCTGCGGCTTATTTCTCAGAGTTTGCCGGAATGCTCAAACATGATGATGATGACCTGCCCGGCCTGGAAGCGCCACCACCCGAGGCGCCGCCTTTACAATTTGACTTTGCCGGACGCAATCGACGGCCCCCCACCGATCCCGTCAATGCCATGCTCTCCTTTGCTTACAGCCTGCTTGTGAAAGATTGTACGGTGGCCTTGCTGGCCGTTGGCTTTGACCCTTGGATGGGGTTTTATCATCAACCCCGCCCTGGCCGTCCGGCACTGGCCCTCGATTTGATGGAGGAATTCCGGCCGCTTGTCGCAGAATCTGCGGTCATCACTGCCATTAACAACCACATGGTCGGGCCTCAGGATTTTGTGCGGGCCGGGCAAGCGGTCAATCTCTCCGCAGAGGCACGCAAAAAATTCCTCCACGCCTACGAACAACGCATGAATCACCTCATCATTCATCCCGTCTTCGATTATAAAGTCAGCTACCGCCGGGCGCTCGAACTCCAAGCCCGTCTGCTCGCCCGCGTCCTCGATCAGGAAATCCCCCACTACATCCCTTTCCTTACCCGCTGACACATTAACGCCATGAGGCATACTTACATCGTTTCTTATGATATCGCTGACAGCAAACGTCTCCGTCGTGTCTTCAAAGCGTGTAAGAACTTTGGGAATCATCTGCAGTTCTCCGTTTTCGAATGTGACCTGTCCCCTTCAGAACGCATCAAATTGGAATCTGAACTCAAATCGCTGATCCATCATGGGGAGGATCAGGTGCTTTTTATTCCCCTTGGCCCCACCGAGACCCGGGGGGATCGCTCGATAAGCTCTATTGGAATCACCTATTCCAAATTTGACGCTCCCTGTTACGTGGTCTGAGTTTGCTATTATGACTGCGGCAAATGCCGTGCGTCCCTGATCTTTGAAAAATTAACGCGAGAGGTTCGGTGTCAAAGCCGCCCGCCTGACCGCTCGCATGCTGGAAATGAACGATTTACGGCGCGCTCCCGCAAACGCGTTGGAATGTGAACCCATTTGCAAGCCGCCTCTCGCAAATCCGCTCTGGCCTTCTGATGTTAAGGCATTTATGAAAGAACAATCTCCGCGCCCGAAAGGGCGCGGCTCCGTTGAAGCGCGAGTTGAGCCGAGAGGTTGCAACTCTGCAGGAAATCTCCGCGCCCGAAAGG
>JBGTAR010000004.1:0-14521 GCA_041749815.1 Terrimicrobiaceae bacterium | reverse complement strand
GCGATGGACATCGCCGGAAACCCTCATTTTCCAGAACCGTGGTTATCTCCCGACCTCTTGGTTCATTGCGCCAGCTCTGGCCGCGGCGGCGGAGTCGAGGCCTATCGGCGGGTTTATGTGCAGGGGCTGCGTCAGCTCCTTGCCGCCACAGCACCCCGGCATGTCCTCTTTGTTGGCAGCACATCGGTATATGGTCAAAACGATGGAAGCCTGGTTGATGAGACAAGCCCCGCTGAACCCACTGTCGAAACCGGAAAGATCCTCCTTGAAGCTGAGTCTCTGGCTCTTTCCGTGGAGGGCTGCGTACTCCGACTCTCTGGGATCTACGGCCCCGGCCGCTCCGTGCTCCTGCGCAAATACCTCGATGGCACGGCCGCAGTGGAAGGTGATGGCTCCCGATGGATTAATCAGGTCCACCGCGATGACGCCGCCCAGGCCATCCTCCTTGCCGGGACCAAAAAACTGTCCGGGATCTACAATGTGTCGGATGACACCCCATCCCCTCAAATCGATGTGTACTCCTGGATTGCCTCTCACTTAAAAGGCCCCCTCCCACCCCACGCCGAAGCACCGACAACTCGAAAACGCGGAAACACCAACAAACGCGTCTCAAACGCCAAGCTGAAAACCACCGGATGGCGGCCGCTTTTCCCCTCCTACCAAGACGCGCTCCCGGACCTGGCTCCTCTGAAAAATGGCTATCCGCTGTTTGAGTCGTAGCGAACAGGCAGCAGCACGCGAAACGTCGTGCCATCCTCCGAAGAACTCGACAACTCGATGCTGGCATTGAGGAGGTCACAGAGACGTTTCACGATGGCAAGACCAATGCCCTCGCCCGGTTGCTGACCGACGGCGGTTCCTGCGAAGCCGGATGTGGGAGGCAAAACATGTGAACTCGACCCTCCGGCTTGCACTGCCCGCTTGTCAGCTTCCCGGGCGCTTTGCGTGGCACCCAGCAACCCCTCGACCATCGGCGACCCCGGTCGGCCCGACAAACCCGGCCCAGTGTCCTTGATCATAAGGAACCAATGCTCCGCACCCTCGACGCCCCAACTGAGCTCCACGCCACCACTCTCGGTGTATTTCAGGGCATTAATCACGAGATTTTGTGCAATACGGTGCACCTTGTCGGAATCGCCTTCCACCATCAGCGGGTCCGGCCCCGTGGTTTCAAGAATCAGCCCTTTTTCCACAGCGCGGCTTTGTGAAGCGGAAGCCAGGCCCTTCAGCAAATCCGCCACATCGAATGGCGCAACGTGCCGTTGTTCCTGACCCGCCTCTAGCCGCGCCAGACTCATCAATTCGCCGAGCATCACGCGCAATGACTTTACCCCTCGCTCAATCGTCTCGACCACGACCGCGCGCCGTTCTTCGGGCAGGTGGGAAAAACCCAACACCGAAGCCGCCGCGGTCACCGTTTGCATACTGCCCCCAAGATCATGCACGGCCTCGCGAATCAAGGTTCCCCGTTGACGCTCCACTTCCGCGAGTTCAGCGAGAGCTTGTTCCAGATCGCGCGCCCGGTCGGCAGCCGACTCTTTTTCCATTCGTACGTACTGGGACAGGCTTTCGTTAATGGCGGTGTTAACAAAGCGGATCAGCTCGTAGTGCGCCTCGGTGATGGTTTCGGGTTCGATGTTTGGATTCGAGGCGGCAAAAATCATCAATTCCTGAGAGAGGCACATATGCAAGTGCCCCCACTCACGTGTGACTTCGCGCAAGGGATATCCCTGCTGCCATCGATGCTGCCCGTGCTTAACCTCCTCCAGTTTTTGTTTTTCCTCCGCCACGGCTTCCAATCGTCCGTCGGGCGCAGCGGCCAGCTTGGTCTCAAAGGCTTCGAGCACTTGAGGCATATGGTCATTAAATTGCGCCCGGGTTAGTGAATCGACCGTGGTTTGATCCTGATCCTCTTCCGAAGCTTTGCGCCACGCCTCCATGATTTGAGCTCGCCGGGAGGAGAGATGACCGCTTAATGCCACCAATTGCTGGAAGATTTTATCAGTCATGGAATGTTGCGATCCTCTAGAAACACCGGGGACAGCGAGCTGGCAAATACTTTCCTCCTATTCATCGAACTGATTTGCTACAAAGCGATGCCTGCGAGTGGTTTTGGCATGCGTCGCGGACCGAACATTGGCGGAAGGCGAAAGGTTTTGTTTTCAGCGCGATGTGAGAATCACGGGAATTTCAGGATCAGTTTTGTTATTTGCCTAGCTGATGTTGGTCACAAACTGGGCGATGCCCATCACGAGTTTGGCAGGATGAACCGGCTTGGAAAGGTAGAGGTCAAATCCCACATCCAATGCGGCCTGCTCATCCTTGGCCGTTGAATAAGCCGAGAGGGCAATGGCCGGCGTCAGGTCCCCGCGTTCACGCAATCGCCGCACAAACTCAAGACCATTCATCTGAGGCAAGCCAATATCGCTGACCACGACGCTGAATGAAGATTGTTCGAGAAACTCCAAGGCTCTGTGTGCAGAAGAAACCCCCACAACCTCCGCGCCCGCTGCTTCCAAAATCATGGTTAAAAGAGTACTAATGTCCTCATTGTCCTCCACCGTGATCACCTTGGTTCCCGACAGGTTGATCGGTGGTAGATTGGGTTTCGGGGGGAGTTGCAGCAGTGTGTTCTCCTCCCGCTCGAGCTGGTAGCGGCTGATGGCACGTTGAAAAAACTCGCGAACATTGATGGACTGGCCTTCGTATTCGATTTTTTCGACCACGTCCGCAATCTGCTCGAATTGAAGGATAAGATTCTCGACGTCACGACGAACCTGTTGAAGATCCTGACTTATTGGTTCCGCACTGAAATGTTGCTCGTTCGAAGCCAGCTTGTGCCCCTTGGTGCCAAAATCACCCCCTGATTCTGGTGCAAAGAAGCACGTTCCAGCTCGGAATTGTCTGTTCAAGGCAATTTCTTTTTGACGGTATCCACGGCATTTTCGACACCATCCTTCACCGCTTCGGTAGCATCTTTGACGCCCTCACCGGCTTTCCGGGCGGTATCCTCCACCTTGTCTCCAAGGTTCTTGGTTTCTTCCTTGAGAGCCTGTGCCTTGGCACGGGCTTGCGCCTCGGTATAACGCATGCGCTCCTTGTCCCGATAAGCGCGCAAACTGTCGGCTTTGGCCTTGGCTTCGGCACGTTCCTCTCCAGAAACCGAGGCCACACGCTGATCCAATTCAGCGATTTCACCGTCAAGCTCGGCAAACGCCTGGTCTACGCTGGCAGCCTGCTCCGCACTGGGAGTGCTGATATAGGCATCAACTGCTGTGCCCAATCGTGTTGTTTCAAAATTTGATGTGGCTGGAGTTGGCTTCTCCATGACTTGCGGCTTTTTCTCCTCGCAAGCGAGGAACAATACGGACACGGCGGCAGCTGACAATAGGACGGATAGAGTCTTCATATATCTGTGGATCGCAACCCGACAGGGTTTTGGATGGGTGAAAAAGAGCCCCACCGTCAAATACTGCGAGGCACCCACGGGGAGGGGATCACAAGAGGTTGGGATACAGGGAGCAGCAACCAATGCCCTGGCGTTTATTTTGAGGATATGACGGGCTAACTGCTACCATGGTGGCGTTGGTACCAAGTCATCAGAGGAGTAACCGTGATGCCATGGACAACGATCGAAACCGCCACCACCGTGAGCACAAGGGAAATGAGTTGCCAAGCCAGGTCGGGATCCAACCCGTGGTTCACGGCATACATCAGATAATACACCGAGCCGATTCCCCGAATGCCGAACCAGGAAATCATACCCCGTTCGACCGCTCCCGTGCGATTACCCAACAATCCCGTCATGACGGCTATCGGCCGGACGACAAGGAAGAGTAAAACAATAAAACCTATTTCCTCAACCCGCAGATATCCGGGCGAAAGCGCCAATCCAATGAGGAGAACCAGGACCACCTCCAGAATCCGTTCGATTCGTTCATTAAATCTTAGAAGGGCCTGGGTCATGTGAGTTTTGATATTTTGGGGGGGCGTTGTCGTTTCTTTCGGCCCCGGCGCTGTGTCGCAGGATTTTCGATGCTCGATCCTTCGAAGCAACAAACCGGCTGCAAAGACAGCCAGAAACCCATAGGTGTGGGCCGCCATCGCGCCTCCGTAGGAAAGCGCAATCAACCCAATGGTGAGAAACTCATCGCGGCCCAAGCCTTCCTGATGCTTTTGGCGTAAGTGAACCATGATTCGGCCGACCGTGGCACCGCACGCTGCACCGATGGTCAAACCACCGATAATCCGCCAGACCACATCCACCGCCCACCACCGCCATCCCCAGTCTCCAATCTCATGCAGACCCAGCAATCCGAGTCCGAGCATGACAAATGGGAAGGCGGTTCCATCATTCAATCCGGCCTCTCCGGTGAGGCTGAAACGAAGGCGGTCGCGATCCGATGGGTCTTCCAGTTGAACGCCTGAAGCCAGCACTGGATCGGTGGGAGCCAGGATGGCTCCAAGCAACACCGCAGCGCCAAGAGGCAAACCGAGAAGGAAGACGCCGACCAGAGCCACCATGCCAACGGTCAGGGTCATGGAGCCGAAAGCCAACCGGAGGGGAATCCTCCATCGGTCATCCCGCAATGGGGTCCGAAGTTTCAGCCCCGCTGTAAAGAGTGACACGATGACTGCCAGTTCTGCCAGCCGCTCCAGCAGTACAGCATGCGCTTGGGGATCGAAGAAAATGAGCCCGAACCCATATGGACCAAGCAAGACGGCGGCCCCCAGATAAATGAGCGTCTCAGTCAGGGGTAATCTCTCCACTGAGGCAGAAAAAAGTGCCATAAGGATGAGAAGAACACCGAGCGGTAAATACCAAATTTCGAAAGTCACAAAGCATATCGAGCGCCGGGCATTGCCTGAGGGGCAATAATGTGGATCTATTTCACAATGTCCGGCCAAACAAAGCCAGCCAAGTTGACCGGCCGTCACGTATCATTCGCACATGTCCTTTCAAAAATTTTTTTCGAAGCACCGCAGAAAAATTTTCATAGTTCTTGCGATTCCGATCATTCTGACAGGTTTGGTGGCGCTCGCTTTGGTGATCGTGAGCCCGCGGCTGACTCCCTACCTTGAAGGGGAGGCTTTCCGTGAAGAGCTCAACAAACAGACCTCCAAGGGCCTGCACTTCACGGGAGAATACGGACCAATCAAACGAACGGGCTTCGGCACGGCTGAAACAGAAACCTTTACGGCCGACAACGGAGTGAAAGCCATGAAATCCCTCGAGGCCAGTGGGATCTCGGCGAAATTTAATCCCTGGGGAGTCTTTCTGCGACGATGGCAACTCGATTACGTGCACCTTACAAAAGGCCGGGTTGAAGTCCAGACCTACGAACCCAAACCGGATAACAAACCGCCAAAACCATGGTATGCCATATTTTTACCTGATCGTGTTTATTTGAAAGAAGTGACCTGCGAAACGGCCGATGTGACATGGAAGATGGGGGGCAAGCCGGGTGGCATCTTTGACACCAAGGTGCGGATCCTGCCCTATGGCCGCGATTTTGAATATTTCGCACAAGGCGGAACCATGCGGACGGGTGGTGTCACACCCGACTTCAAACTCCGGGACCTTCACATGGTGATCACCAAAAAAGCCCTCACTCTACACGCTCTCGAACTCATTCCTACGGATCCCGAAAAGGGGCTGATTCAGATCTCCGGAGAAATGGGCATGCGTGAGGACAAACAGGTTGATATGACCTTGAAATTTGAGGATGTTCCCGTTGCTCCCTGGATGCCACGAGTTATTGCCAGCAACGTGAGAGGGTTGGGCACGGGGGACGTTCATTGGAAGGGGACTGACCAAACGATTGAGGATTCCTCAGGCGACGGAAGGGTCAGTGTTTCCGGGGGAAAACTCATCGAGTTGCCACTTTTGGAATTTATGGCTGCCGCCGCCGCCAAAAAATCCCTCAAAACGGTGACCCTCACAAAATGCGATGTGACGTTTCGTTGGAAATACCCACAGTTTGAAATCACGTCCCTTGACCTCACCGGAGGAGAAAAAGTGGCCATGCGTGGCGCGATCAGCCTCAACAGCGGTGCACTCAGCGGAGAAATTGATCTCGGACTAGCCCCCGAATATCTGGAATGGCTGCCAAAGGCCCAGGAGAGAATTTTTACACGTCAGGGCGAGGGAATGATTTGGACCAAAGTTCGTATCTCCGGAACGCTTGCCAATCCCGTGAATGACCTCACGCCACGGCTTGAAGAAGAGTTGAAAAAAGATCCCGCCGCTGCCGCCGGGCTATTGCTCCGTGGCGCAGGCGAATGGATTGAGCAGAAAATCAAAGGAAACTGAACTACCGCTCCGCCGGAGCTTGTTGTTCAAGAAACTCAGCCGGAGCAAAATCATCCGTGAGCACAGCAGCGGACGACGGGGCTGCCTTTCCGCCGTATTCTTTGAGTACGTTGCGGAGATGCTCCAAAATAATGTCAGGGTGCTGCGATGCAGTTGCTACGGCAGCGAGGTCCACCTCCGGAAAACCCGGCGGGAGACTGTCGAAGGTTAATGCAATAACGTTGCCCGTACCCGCCACTCCAAAAAGATGAACCTCGCGAAAGACCGAGCGCAAGGTGGCCAAGTCGCTGGCAAGAAGTCGGCTCCCGGAATGAAGGTTAAAAGCCACCACGCCGCCAGGTTCCAAATGATTTTTGAGCAGCTGATAAAACTCCTGCGTTTTCAGATGTGGAGGGACGGTGCTGTCACGATAAGCATCAACAAAAATCCAATCCCAGCGGTTGGGATTTTTTTTGAGAAACGCCCGACCGTCTTCAATGTGAACCGAATCCCGCTCGTCGGGAAAAAACCCCATGTATTCACGGGCCATGGCGAATACCACGGGATCCAATTCCACCGTGGTTAAATGAGACTCCGGATAGGCCTGACGGAGAAAACGATTCAGCCCCCCTCCTCCGAGACCAATGAGAAGCACACGTCCTGGCCGGGGTTCCACCAGCACGGTGGCAAGCATAAATCGGGAATACGGGATCACCAACCGAAGCGGATCGCTCAGATCCACCGCCGTTTGACGGGTGGTTTTCCGGCCCACCCGAAAACGCATCTCCACTTCGTCCCCCTCCCTCTCCACAGAGATTTGGTTGTAGAGGGATTCCCGCACAACACGAAACCGCGAGTCGCTCTCCCGATATCCCGCAGAAGGATCCGGTTCACACGCCATGAGCAGCCCAGTGGCAAGCAGAACTCCTAGTCTCGCAAGCATCGCAGAACAAAAAATGCCGTTATGCCCACAGCTGCGGTCCAAAACCACAAAAGAGCGCTGACCGGGAAATGCGGGATAAAAAGAAAGACTGTCAACATGATGCCCGCGATATTGCCAAGGGTTCCCGTGCAATAGATCACTCCGGACGCAAAACCGGGGGTCATGCCCCTCTCGCTCACACGCTGGATCAGGACTGGCGTGAGCGCGGCCAATGCACAAACCGGGGGAAGAAATAGCACCCCGCAAGTCAGGCCCAGAAGAACCGGCAACGGCGCACTCCACTGATCGAGCCACGCCAACAACGTGCGTGCAAAAATCGCGTTAAATGCAAAAGCCCCCACCGCCACAATCGCGACGATCAACAGCCACCGGCCCCGATCCGACGGACCCAGACGCGCAAGCAACCCCCCAAGAATGGAACCCAAGCTGAACGCCGCCAGAAAAAAAGAAATGATGAAGGCCCAAACTATGATGGAGGACCCAAACCAAGGATTCAGCAGCCGCGAGCCCAACAGCTGAAAACCCATGCTAAATATTCCGAGTACAAACGAAAGCAGAATGGGCATGTGATGGGGACGTTAAAGCAAGGGAGACGCGATAGCCACCCTTGTGTTTTGACCGATGCGCCTATCTGGTGAACTCCCTCCATCCGCATCGTGGTTAGCGATACTTTTGGTTCTGTCTCATCACACCTCGCTTGCTTCACGTGGATTTGACAATCAGCCGCCATCAATCCAGATCAACAACTGGAGGAAACCAAAGCCCACGCCGAGCGCCTGACGGAATTCCTCAAAAGCCATGATGAGACAACCTGCGGCCCGATCAATTGGAAAAGGCTCTGTTTCCTGGCAGGCCTTTTTCGTTTTTTGCACACGCAAAAGCTCACAGGAAACGAACAGATCAGTGTAATCACGAGGTAGGTCTCGCGATTCAACCGTTCCCAATTCCATGGCCACCCTTCTAAAATCTCTTGCCCCGAACCTCTGGCTTCTGAGCTATCCGCTCAAAACGCTGGGGGTTGATCTGCGGCGCAATGTCACCCTCATTCGACTGGAGAGCGGGCAGATCATCGTTCACTCCACCGCCCCATTCACGGCGGAGGACGTCGCTGCAATCACGGCTTTGGGTGAACCCACATGGCTGCTGGACACGCTGCTGCGGCATGACACGTTCGCAGAAGAAGGCCGCGCAGCCTTTCCCAACGCCGCCTACCTGGCCCCTGAGGGCTTCTCCGAAGAACTGCCGTTTCCTACCGCAAATCTGCTCCCACCACCGCCCGAGTGGGAAAATGAAATGGCCGTGGCCTCCATTGAGGGTGCCCCGGATTTCAGTGAGGTCGTGCTGCTGCACCGCGATTCCGGCACCCTGATCGTGGGGGATCTGATCGTGAATTTTCCGGGCAAACACAGCCTGTGGGAAAACCTCTTCCTCCGCATCGCCACCGTCGGTGGAAAACATGCCCCCGGTGTCACCTTCCCGTTCAAGAAAGCCATCGAAGACAAGCCCGCTTATGCCGCTTCCATGCAGGAAATCCTCGGCTGGGATTTTGATCGCGTCATCGTCGGTCATGGCGTGCCCATCGCGACCGACGGCAAGGAAAAGCTTCGGTCAGCACTGCAACAGGCCAACTGCGTGTGAGACTGGTTTTATTTCAGATTTGAAAAAACCAAAGCCTCGCTGCGGATTTTGATCAGCCTGAAGCAGACCATGGTGCCTCCGTCAGGCCATTTCCTCCCGCAAGCCCTCAAACGCGTTGGTAAGTTTTTTGATGCCCAGTTCGATGCGGGTCTTGACCGTTCCAAGGGGAGTATTGGTCATGGAGGAGATTTCACGCTGACTGCGATTTTCCAGAAAAGCCATACGAACGGCTTTCTCCTGATTGGGAGGAAGCGCAGCCAGATGACGCTTCAGCATTGACCTGAGTTCGGCGTGATAGGCCTCCTGCTCCACCGTGTGAATCTCGCCCATCTCCTTGTCGGGATGGTTGCAGGCCACCTCGAAACGATCCGTGGCGCGGCGGTAGGCACTGTGATGGCGCAGCCGGTCAATCGCCCGGCGCCTGGCCAGGGTGCAGAGCCAGCTGACCACTTTGCCCTTACCCGCCGAGTAGCTGGCTGCACGATCCCAGACCTGCAGAAAAATTTCCTGCAAGACATCGTCCGCATCGGCATCGTCGTGGAGTACCTGCATCACAATGGACTTGAGCATCGCACGGTAACGGGTGTGGAGGCGGCTCAATGCTTCGGGCTGGCGATGCTGGAGCTCTTCCATGAGTTGTTGATCTTCTGTGACTGTCTTGTTTTCAATCGTGGTCGTTTGCATAGGCTGACTTTGCCAGAGATGGCTTTTCCCAACAATCGGTGGAACTGACGATTACAGTATCAGGTGTTTCCCTATCCAAACCAGGGTGCCCCGAGGAGGGGGTCAGGGTCACCCCTGAGGCTCTTGGATCACGGAAAATAATCCAGGAAACACGCGATCGACCGGTGGGAGACGAACAACCATCATGCGTATCCTAGGAATCATACTTATTGTGGTTGGCCTCTTGGCGGCCAGCCTGCCTTATGTCACGTTCACCAAGAAGGAGAAGGTCCTTGATATCGGACCCATTAAGGCCGTTTCCGAAAAAAAGGAAACCATTCCCATATCTCCCATCTTGGGACTTTTGGTTTTTGTCGGAGGCGTGGGCATCGTCATCGCTTCTGTCGTCAGAAAACCCTGAAGGTGCCTTGTTTGGGATTTGATCCCACCCTCAGAAAATCCACCTCGCAAAAACATATCGTAACCGGCATGGGTTCCCATCCGAGCGGCGTGATGCCCATCAAGGGAACATACGCCGGGCATCGGCATCTTGACCCAGGCATGCAGGACGCAGAGAAAATTGAACAGCTTGCTGCGAAGAAAATGCGGAAGTCCATACAGCCACATGAAATGGTGGGCACGATCCCCAATCAGCACACACCATGATTATGAAAACACTCACAACCCCAATCGTCTTGATCGCCATCGTCGCCACAACCGCCCTGACCGGCTGCATCAGTGTCGAACGTGAAGTCGAACCCACAACCACGACCACCACAACCAGAAGTTCTCCGTCACTGCTGACACCATCAACAACCACGGTCGAACGCACCACGACCTACTGATTCGTCAAGCTCAGTTCTCCTCGAAATAGTCCGAGTCGATCCAGCCAGATGTGGGAATCAACTGCGCCGATTTCTCGTGAATCAATGGGAATTTTTGTATTGGCCGGATTTGCCTCGGGCTTTAATGACCTCTGGGTAAGTGCGTGTAGGATCTGCGTAGGTGTTGCCGCCATGGTCATTGCCTTGAGCGAGATAGACGACGTGAGCGCCTTTAAACATTTCATAATCGAAACGGACCTTGGTGGAGCAGAAACGCAAGGTCCAACCGCAGCGACGGAAGTTGGAGCTGTTTGGCTCGGAGCCATGAATGATGCGGGAGTTGTGGAGTGAACATTCGTTGGGCTGGAGTTCCACATAAACCTGTTTGGAATCGTCCCTTTGGCTGGCGCGGACCTCGATGGCAAAAACATTTTGCGTCGGGTCCACATCGTCATAGTCGGAAAATCCTTTTCTTCCCTCAGCATGCGTTCGGGGGATCACCTTCATGCAGCCATTGATCCTTGTGGATGGGTCAAGAGCCAACCAGACGGTGACGACCTCCATGGGATTGATGCGGCCTTTCCAATAAGCTGAGTCTTCATGCCAAGGGACACGTCGGCCGTTACCGGTGGGTTTGCAGATAAAATGGGTCGAGAACAATGCGATATCCGGGCCGACGATCGGTTCTACCAATCCAAGGATGGACTCATCCAGAGCCCAGTCCAGCAACTTGGGGTGCATAAAGTGGGGCACATCCATCGCTTCAGGGCGCTCGTGAGCGGGGAGGTCATTAAGAATGCCTTCAAAATAGGCTTTGAGAGAATCAAATTTGGCCTGCGGCAAAACGGGTTGGTTATAAATTAGGTACCCCTCCTGCTCGTATTGCTCAATTTGTGTGGGGGTTAAACGTGCGGTGGATGTGATTTCTGGGGGATCTAAAACACGGGAGTTCGTCATTGAAGCAACATGACAGAACATCTCGTTTTTGCTTCGCACCTATTGACAAACTTATATCATCTATTGATGCGAAAACTTCTTTTCGAGTCGCTGGGTCAGCCGACCCATTGCCCCCACATGCATGTGACCCACCTCACCAACAAAAATCCGTCCATCCCGCACTCCCATGACTTTTACGAGGTGTTTTTGGTGACTGAAGGTCAGGGTGTGCATCATCTCAATCGTCAAAAGACATTACTGCGCCCCGGGCATTTGGAAGTTGTTTCACCGAAGGATGCGCATTGTTATTCCACGGCAGCGGCTGGGGGGTTGGTATTTTTTAACCTCGCCGTGTCCACACCTTGGTGGCAGGCATGGCATACCTTGATGGGATTGCCAGAATGGGTGGGGCGTCGGCGTTCGGTGGTGTTAACTCCCGCTGAAACGCAGAGACTTGCAGCGGATTTGGGAGCTGTGGGGTTGGGAAAGAACCCCATGGAAACAACTCGTCTGTGGGGCCAAATTAAAGAGTTCGTAACGGCGAAGGCCACCCCTCGCGAAAATCAAAAATGCCCCGATTGGCTTGAGGCCGTGCGCTTGGAGCTGGCTGCCATGCCCCAGGCATTGCCAGAACCCATCGCCTATTGGCAGCGGAGGAGCGGGCGGAGCCCGGAACATCTGGCGCGGAGTTGCCGGAGATTTTATGGCATCACATTCAGTGAACTGATCAACCGGGCTCGCATCGAACGGGCGCAATTTCTTCTTCGCACAACCGATGAAAAGGTCACCACCATCGCCTATGACTGCGGCTTTGAAAATCTGGCTCACTTTTATCGCGTTTTCGCAAGACTCACCGGTCACACCCCCGGAATTTGGCGAAAGGCCGGCGCTGTGGCAGTGCCAGTTCGTGCCTTGGGAGCAAGCAAAGCAGAAGCGGAGCCCTTATGGATTGAAGAACACGCCAACAGGAAAATCTGAGAGGAGATCAGAAAAGGCCAATCCCTCGGCATTCAGCGATTTCCCGGTCATAATATTTTTCCAAGAACGGCTGCCCTCGAATTCGATCACGGATGTGTCCTCCCATGCTTTGCCCATCGGAAATTCACCCAGGTGAGCCGTCAACCTGGGAATCACAACAAGCAGGGCTCGGTTTTTCCATGCCCGTGAGAACGCAACGGCGTTCTTGGCAAAAGCACCTTCCGTCTCCAGTGGTTGGTAGTCGGCGTGGCGGAAAAATTCAGAATGAACACGACGGAGTTGCATCAGCTGCCGAGTGATATGAAGTTTAATACGGCCGGTTTTCCAATCCTTGACGAGGTCGCCTGGACCATAGGTCGGCAGCGAAGCCAGAAATTTTCTGCGCTCCTGATAGTCCACAGGGCGCCGGTTGTCTGGATCCACCAGACTGAAGTCCCAAAGTTCCGTACCCTGGTAAATATCCGGAACGCCTGGAGTGGTGCATTTTAGAACTGTTTGCGCAAGGGAGTTGATAGCGCCATGCGGTGCGATCCGATCGACAAGCCTCATAAGACTTCCGAGAAAGTCTGGGGAACATTTTGAGCCAAGAATTCGCTCCACAAAAAGCGAAACCGCCTGTTCCCATTCTTCGTTGGGTCCGGTCCAACTGCTGTTGATTTTGGCCTCTTTGAGGGCCTTGGTCATGTACTGCTGGATGCGTTCCGCATACGATCGTAGATCCACCGGGCCCAATGGCCAGGAACCGATCAATGTTTGATAAAGAAGGTATTCCTCATTGCGGGAGGGGGCCCATTCGTCCTCAACTTTGGTTCGATGCTTTTTGTTCAGCCTGCTCCATTTGTTGACCGCCGCTTGCCACTCCTGAGGAATTTCTGAAAGCGCGGCCAACCGCATCCGCACGTCTTCGCTCCGTTTGGTGTCATGAGTGGAGGTTGCCAACAGAGAGTTGGGAAGACTCGCGTGACGTTCCGAGTTCAACCGATGAAATTCGAGGGGCTCAACCCCGAGGACGCCGGGATGGCCACCCACCTCATTGAGCGCAACCAAACGGTTGTAAATATACAAGGCAGTGTCCTCCAGGCCCTTGGCCATCACCGGTCCGCTGCATTGCTGGAATTTCATGACAAACCGGACATGAGCCTCCCGCTGCTCCGGCGAGATGCGATCCGGCAAACGCATTAAGAGGATGCCCCGCAAAAAATCGAAAACCGCTTTCTCGATGGAAGGATTGCGGCGGCGAGCCGTGAGGATCGCTCGTAGCACGACTTTTTCATCCTCCGCCGAGGGAACACCATCCTCGGCAACATAGGTTCGATAGACAGGGAAACATGCCATCACCTCGCGAACGGCCACGGTGAGTGTGTGGCGGGTAAAATCCCGGAAATTCCGAGACATTTCCGAAAGTTCATCCAGCATGCGGCCCAAAGCGCTCACCTCGCTGCCCAGAGAAATTTGCATGGTCAGATTCTTTTTTTTGTAAACCAGATCGTCAAAAGTTTCGGTCATCCCGGAAAATCTTTCATAAGTTTTGGTCATTTTTTTAGCCGACGAGGAATCCACAAATAAAAGGGCCGCCTGATTGGCAAAATCGTAACCCGTGGTTCCGTGGACAGGCCAGTCGGCCGGGAGGTGTTCATGAAGGGGATCCAGGATTTTTTCCACGATCAAATAAAGTTCTTCCCCTGTCAGTTCGACAGTCCGCTCCTGAAGTCGGCGCAGGTAAGCGCGCGGGTCCCACAAGCCATCAATGTGATCGATGCGCAAGCCGGTCACGTCGCCTTGGGCCAACAATTCGAAAACGAGCTTGTGCGTGGCCTCAAACACTTCGGGGATTTCCACACGGATGGCGGCCAGAGTGTTGATGTCAAAAAATCGCCGGTAGTTGATCTCTTCGGCAGCAACCCTCCAATAACTCAGGCGATAAACCTGCGCCTCCAACACCTCGTGGAGGTCATCAAAACTCACGGGCGTTCCCACCTTGCCCTCAAGGTCACGTAACACCCTCACGATCTGCTCCCGCAAGGCCGGGTGAGAGGCAAGCAATTCGCGAACATTGGCTTTTGCATGATCCCCTTCTGCCCGCTCAAAGGACTTGATGATCGCGCCCATTATCTCCTTAAGCGGCTCGTCCAAACCCGTCAGAATACGTCGCAAAATCAGGGGATAGCTGCGGGGATTGATGGGGAGGGTCGTCTCAAAATAGCGGAGGAAAAATCTCCCCTCCTCAAAGCCGAGCTTCAGCTCGCC
>JBGTAR010000003.1:0-6648 GCA_041749815.1 Terrimicrobiaceae bacterium | reverse complement strand
CTTGAACAGATGCGTGTGTTGCTCGTGGATGGTCATTATTATTTGTATCGTTCGTTTTTTGCCATCCGGGAGCTTACCAACTCGCGAGGCGAGCCAACCAATGCGATCTTCGGATTTTCAAAAGCCCTTCGCAAAATGTTGGCTGACGTTCAGCCGGATTTCGCTGCAGTGATCTGGGATTGCGGACTGCCAGAGCGGAGAACGACCCTCCAGCCCGAATACAAACAAAACCGCACAGCCATGCCGGATGAGATGCGTCCGCAAGAGGACTGGCTCCAAACCCATGTCCCCCTCTTCGGGCCGGCAAGCCTCTTCCTTGAAAATACGGAGGCCGATGATCTGATTGCATCCTATGCCAGAGAGGCGGAACGACAGGGGATCGAGGCCATCATTGCGACGAATGACAAGGATATCCTCCAACTCGCCAACCAGCGCATCTCGATCTACTCGACGGCCAAGGCTGATATTGGCACGGAAAGCTTTGCCCTGCTGGGCCCCCACGAGGTCAGAGAAAAATGGGGCGTCGAGCCCGCTCAAATCGGGGATGTCCTGGCCCTCACCGGGGATGTTTCGGACAACATCGCCGGTGTTGAAGGGGTGGGAGGAAAAACCGCGGCCAAGCTCATTCGGGCTTTTGGAAGCACTCCCGCGCTACTGGCGGGTGTTGATGCCGTCCAGCCCGAGAAGCTGAGAATCAAGCTGTCCGCGGCGAAGTCGAAGATTCTTGCCAACAGGGAGATGGTTTCCCTCGACGAGGACCTCCCACTTCCCATGCCTCTGGAGCTACTGCCAGTCAAACCCCGCTACGAGGAGTTGATCCCCGTGTTGCGGGCCTGCGAATTCAAGTCTCTCCTCAAGGAAGTCGAGGCCGAGGCCTCCAGGTCCCACCCCCCGCGACAAGGGGATCTTTTTTCCAGCCTGTGATTTAAAATAGTGGAGCCATCCACCAAGCAAAACAAAAGCAGGCTCTTGCGCGCCTCGCAAAAGCGGTTTATGGATAACGCATGCTCGCGCAATTGGACGCGGTAACCAAACTGCTCAAAGACGGAGATCCTGAAACGGTCCGCCTCGTTCGCGAGCAGCTGTTGCTTAGCGGAGAAGAAGATTTACGAGATCTTGAGGAACTAGCTCAAGATCATGACGATGACGTATCCCGTCATGCCAAAGAGCTTCTCACGACCCTCCGTCACCGTGAAGTGGAGTTTGATTTTGAGCTCTTCTGCCGGTTCTTCAACGACACCTCAGACATTGAGCCCGCCATTTGGCACGCCACTCATGCCCTGCATCCGGATTTGGAAATCGGGTATTGTCTCACGAAAATCCAGCACTGGGGCCGTCAGTTTTCCTTAAAAATCTCCCAAGCTGTGAGCAGCCGGGAGCGAGTTCTTGCGCTCGGCAACTTCATGGCAGATGCCCTCTGTTTTCGCGGAAATGCGGAGAATTATTATTGTGAGCGAAACTCCCTTCTGCCCTGTGTGGTGGAGACTCGCATGGGAATTCCAATCACTCTCACCCTGTTATATCGAATGGTGGCGCTTCGGGCCGGGATGATTGTGGATGGCATCAACCTTCCCGGTCATTTTCTCGCAAGGCACGAAGATGTGTTGTTTGATCCCTTTCACCGTGGGCGGATCGTGACCCGGCAGGACTGTGAAGTGATCTTACTTCGGCAGAAGCTTCGCCTCAAGCCCTGCCATCTCCTCCCGGCGACTCCGCGTCAGATCCTCACCAGGGTCCTCGCCAACTTACTTTATATTTACGACCTCACTGGCGAATGCGAGCGTCATGCCAAAGTGAAGTGTTGGATCCAGGCGCTTTGCCAGGATTAACAGCTTCTCAATCCAAAGAACGGCGCCCTGCAAGGGCTCGCTGAAGGGTGAGGGGATCGGCATGGTCCAACCCACCACCCGCAGGCAGACCATGGGCAATGCGAGTGACCGATATGCCCAGTGGTGCCAGGCACTCTGCCAGATAGTTCGTGGTGGCCTCTCCTTCCACGTCGGCACTCAGGGCGAGGATCAATTCGGTGGGGCGTTCGGACTCCACCCTTCCAAGTAATTTGGAGATCGTCAAATCTTCCGGACCAATGTGATCCAACGGCGAAAGCCGTCCTCCCAGGACATGGTAAAGGCCCAAGAATGACGACGTGCGCTCGATGGGAAGGACGTCGGTGGCATGCTCGACCACACAAATCTCGCGCCCGCTTCGCTCGGGAACCCCACAAATCTCGCAGAGCTCCGAGGTGGCGAAAAATCCGCAGCGCTGACACGGTTGGATTTGATCAGCGGCAGCAAGGAGGGCGCTTGCCAGGTCCTGGGGGCGGGCGTCTTTGGCTGATGACAGCCAGAGGGCAATTCGCTCGGCGCTTCGTGGGCCAATGCCCGGAAGTCGCCGCAATTCTTTTGAGAGTAGCCGAAACGGTTCCGGGTAATCCGCCGACTTCATTTCAAACGTTCAACCGCCAAGCCTGCCCGCATGGGGTTCAAGCGGTCTCAAAAAGCAGCGATTGTTCCCGGTCGAGTTCGTCGGTGCCACGCCGGGCGCTCTCCACACGTCGAATGTAAAAATCCAGGGCAGCGTCGGGAATTCCGGTGATGCGGGCTTGCTGAAGTTCCTCGAGGGCCTTCTCCCATTTTTTCTCGCGGAAATAAAGCACGCCCCGCCAGAAGTGGTCACGGCTGCGCTCCCGCTCAGCAGACAGCCCATTCTTGGGCGAGAGGATCTCATACAGCTCAATCCGGCGGCGGTCTCCGACCCCTTTGAGCACTTCCATGGGTCGGGCCTCGAACGTTTCTGAAGCAAGGTCAAAAGTTTCCGGACCAACCAGAATCCTTGATCCATACGTCCCGCAGGCAGTGCAGAGACGGCGTGCAAATTCAACCGCTGGTCCCGCCACGCTAAAGCTTGCCAGACGGTTTCCGCCATAGGCGGCGCCAATCATTTCCCCAGAATTGATTCCCACACGGAAGTCAAAACGCCTCTGCCAGGTGGCATCACACTCCTTGTTGAGAATATCAAGCCGCGAAAGCAGATCAATCGCCGAGCGGCAGGCCTTGGCTGCGTGTTTTTCGTCTGGAACCGGTGCGCCAAACACGACCCGCATGCTTTCGCCTGTGCACTCGTCCAAATATCCGCCAACTTCCACAAGGTAGTCCGAGGCTGTTTGCAGATACAGATTGGTCATTGATGCGTAATCTTGAGGCGTGAGCAATTCCATGAGTTCCCGATGGTTCTGCACTTCACAGACCACCACCGTGCCCTCCACCAAAGCCCCCGGAAATTCTGCTGGCACATTCGAATTGAGCAGTGCGGAAAAATCCCCCTTGGAAACGCGCTGGGCAAACAAGCGCTCAATGATTTTTTTCCGTGCTCCACTCCGACTCCTCCCAAAACCCATGCCAATCGCAAAGCTGATCAAAATCGCGACAATCGACGGAAAAGGCGAAAAGTAAACATTGTAAAGGGAGAGCACCTGGGAGCAGGTGATGAAAAGAAACACGGCGGCAAATGCCACCACGGACTTCAGCGCCGGACGTGTGATGTCCACGGTTGTCCACGCAATGCCAAAAGCCAACAAGGCAAAAACCACGATCTGCGTTCCCAGTGGAACGACGGTGGGTTTGGTCAGTCCATAAATTTTGCGGAGAACAATATCCGGAGTTGTCGAAATCCAGCCTGTGGCCGTGAGAAGCAACACCAGCAAAGCGCTGATGGTGCCAATGAGTAGCGTGGCCTTGAGATATCTCATAGGGCGAATGGGAAAGGGAATCGTCTAATCATGCCGGGTGAATTCCCAAACATAAAGGGTCAGACTCCGCAGAATATCAAGCCAAGTATATGGAAATTAACGAAAACACCGATTTGCTCCACACTTGCTGCAATTAAATCGGGTGCTTCTGCGCGAGGCTCTGCAAAACACTTTAAGCGAAGCAACCGCTGAGGCCGCGCTTAATATCCCCCAGATGCTCGCAGCTCCCAAAAGTCCTGCTGGTGTGAAAGGGTACGATGAGGCATTGCCCAGCGCCAAAATAGTCACAACCCCACAGATCGCTCCCCAGCCTGTCCCGTAGAAAAATGCCAACCGCACACGCTCCTTAATGGAACTCTCGGGCGGTGCCGCAAAATGTTCCAGCATGCCCACAGTTAAACCAATTCCGATTGCCACCAATGCCAGCCAAGAGGTTCCAGAAAATGCCGAGAAGATGAAGGAAGTAGTTAATGTCATGTCGTTATTCACTTATACATACACATAAGAAGAACTAATTACAGTGCAACAATTATCTTCGCCTTTTCTTAGATATATACCATTGGTTTTCAACGATATGCCATATTACCAGTTGCAGCATCTACGCAACAAGGTGAGATGCAAATGCTCCTTATATCAGGCGACAAACTGGTTTTTGAAAGGCCTACCACGCTACAAATAGGGGCAGCCCCGCAAAAAACCGGAAAACCCAGAAGGGCGTAAAATCGCCGATCAGAAAGGGCTGCTAAACTGTCTGGCGCCGGTTCTCGAGCTCTTTTCGGATTTCTGCCATCCGTTCCGAACTCAAGGTATACTTGGACATGAGGAACAGGCCGATGGCTGAACTGACCGCCGGAACAAGTGCAAACCAAATGCGCATGCCCGTGATGGTCTCTGGCAGTTGATCCCCTTTGAGCTCCACGCGAAAGCCGGTGCCCTCAAGAATCAACCCGGAGAACAGGAAGGTGCAGGAGAGCATGGTTTTCATAATCCACCCGCCCACGGCCCCAAACATCCCTTCACGCCGCATGCCGTTGTTCAATTCATCGTCATCGCAGATGTCGGCTTTCATCGATCCTGTGAGCGTCCAAAACCCGGCTGCTGCGGGAGCCGACAAGAGATAGACGATGATCACCAGATAGGGGTGGGCTTTGTTGTAGAGAAAAAATGAGGAAAGGGAGGAGATCATGCCAAGAATGATGAGAAATTGAAGCATGCGAACCTTGCCAATGCGCTTGGAAAGGGCCGTCAGGAAAGGAATGGAAATAATGGCCAGCACCGAGAAGCAATTGGAGGCAATGGCAATCAGTTGGGAACCGGCTTTCGTGTCCCCATCAAAAATATGATAATAAACAATATAGGGCCCTAGCGCATGCACCATCCCGTTGCCCAGCCCCATTGTCAAAATGATGCCAGTCAGCAAGATAAAAGGCTTGTTCTGCAGAGTCAGACGAAACCCTTTCCAAAAGGGCATTTTTGCCTGCCCGCTTGCCAATTTATAATAACGTTCTTTGACAAAGATCGCAGGCAGGATCCCGCCCACAACAATTGCCCCTGCCAGAATGAAACTCCAATAACGCATGCCGGCCATCGTGTTGCCCTGAAAAGAGTCCGATTGGGCCAGGCGGAAAATCCACGGCAGGAAGAGCGTGAAGATAAAGCTAAACATCATCTTGTAACTGGAGACGACCGTGCGCTCGTTGTAATCCGGCGTCATTTCCAGCCCAAGCGTGTGATAAGGCACCACCTGAATCGTCGCGCAGAAATAGAAAATCAGCATCGCGATCAGGTAATAGGTGAACAGGGGCCACGTATTTCCCGCCCAGGACTCCGGCACAAACCAGATCAGAATAAAAGCCCCCGCGGTTAAAAATGACCCAACAAAGATAAACGGCCGCCGTCTCCCCCATGGGGTCCGGGCATCGTCGGAGAGTTTCCCAATCAAAGGGTCTGTGAAGGCATCAAAAAGGCGAGCAATCATCAATACCAACCCAATCAGGGAGGGGTTCAGGCCCAAGGTGATATTGTAAATCGGATTCGCCAGACCTTTGACTCCATCGGAAGAAAGCTGAAAACTCCCCGATCCCGCGCCATAGAAAAGTTTTTCATGGAAGGGGACCTTGTCGATTTTGGCGGTTTTTTCTGGCTGGACGTGCATGGTATTTCTTTGGGGATCGTGGAGGTCCCCCTCTTTATCACAAGATTGAGAGACCTCATTGGGGTATCTAATGAGTGATGTTCTTGCTACTTGGGTTTAGAGGATGTTGCAAGCGATCACTTGCATTGAAAAAAGGGGGTGAGGGATGAGGCTTGCTTGCGGCGGCAGTTCGGAAAATTATGGGTTGCTTCGACATGGACCAACATTTTCTTTTTCTCATCAACGATGCGTGGACTGCCCCGTGGCTGGACATGCCCATGGCGGCTGCCTCGAGTTGGGATTTCTGGTGGCCTCCGGCGGTGGTTGGGGGGCTGTTGCTGCTGATCTTTGGCGGGTGGAGGGGGTTTGTTTTTTTGTTGATGGCCGGGATGGCCGTGGGGGTGACGGATGGGTTGGTGGTGGATTCGCTGAAGGGTCTTGTGGGAAGGCCACGGCCGCATGAGATTTTGGAAGGAGTCCGAACGCTGGATCTGGCCAACGCAAAACCCCGTGTCCTTGCGATTGGGAAACCCCTGCGGGTCAAATACTCGGTGGCGCGCATCCATCCTCCCGTGGGAAATTCATTTCCATCCGGTCATGCATCCAACAATTTTGCCGTGGCCAGCGTGTGTGCTGTGGTCTACCGGAGGTGGGGGTGGCTTGCGTTTTTGCCGGCCGCATTTGTGTCCTACAGTCGGATCTACGTCGGGTCCCATTGGCCACTTGATGTGATCGTGTCCTGTTTTTTGGGGGCGGGAATCGCTCT
>JBGTAR010000002.1:0-17696 GCA_041749815.1 Terrimicrobiaceae bacterium | reverse complement strand
TGGTTTTCAGATCATTTCGGTGAAATTTCAAGGTCCCTCAAGAGAAGAGCTCATGCCCCAAAACGCTCAAGCAATAAATGGCTGCGGTCTCAGAGCGCAAAACGATGGGGCCAAGGGTCACGGGCAGGCACCCATGGCTTTTGCAAAGGGCGAGTTCGGCGGGGGTGAAGTCCCCTTCCGGCCCAATAAAAATGGTCACCACTTTTGGACGTCCCCCGAACTCTTCGCAATGAAGGGCCAGGACCTCTTTGATGGGTCGCGAGTCCGGCTGGAGCGAAGCAATCAAATGGAGTCCGTCTTTTGGCAATGTTTGAAGATAGGCCGCAACGGACTGCGGTTTGAGAATCTCCGGCAAAAAGTTCTGCCCACACTGCTTGCAAGCCTCCAAGGCTGTCTCCTGCCACTTCTCGCGCTTGCGCGCGACCTCATCGGCGTCCAAACGCACAATCGTCCGGTCGGAAATCAGGGGCACCACAGCGATGGCTCCCAATTCAACCGCCTTCTGCACAATCAAATCCATGGTTTTGCCTTTCGGAATGGCCTGCGCGAGGGTGATGGCTCCCGGCAGCCGCACCGACGTTGAGGGGGAGCCCAACTTCAGGACAGCCGATCGCCCGTCGATGGCGGCAATGTGGGCGCTCGCCTCATGACCCGCCCCGTCAAAAACCGTGAGTTTGTCCCCCACGTCATGACGAAGCACATCGAGAACATGATGACTCTCAGACTCGGAAAGTACCACCGTCGACTGATTCCAAGCCGGGGCTTCTAAAAAAAATCTATTCATAGGTGATGGAAGTGGATTCTAAGCGACGAGAAACGCGCTGCAAGATCAACCGTCAGTACAAAAAAACCCCGCAGGGTAAAACCCTGCGGGGTTGTTGAGATGAAAGGAATCAGTCTTCCTTGGATTCAGGCTCAGATTTTTTGGCTTTGGCTGGCTTGTCGGCTTTTTCTGCTTTGGCCGGCTTTTCCGCCTTGGCGGGTTTATCGGCTTTTGCAGGTTTGGCTTTGGCAGCTGGTGCACCAACAACAATCGGTGCTTCTTCAGCCGCCACGATGAGATCAACCCACTCGATGTAGGCCATCGGTGCGGAGTCACTCTGACGAGGCCCGAGTTTGACGATACGCGTGTAGCCTCCCAAGCGGGCGGCGTTACGTGGCCCAATTTCCGAAAACAACTTGCCAACCGCTTTGGCGGTGCGGGCACTGTTGTTGTGCAGGAGAGCCAGTGCGCGACGGCGGGAGTGCAGGGTGTTGCGTTTGGCGAGGGTGACAACTTTCTCGGCAAGCGGGCGCACAGCCTTGGCCTTGGCGAGGGTGGTCTTGATTCGCCCGTGCTCGATCAGGCTCAGGGTTTGGTTCGCCAGCAGAGCATTTCGGTGCTCGGCGGTTCGTCCCAGTTTGACGGTTTTTCTTTGGTGGCGCATGGCTCTACTTAATTGGTTTCAGTTGTCTCTTTGGCTTCGGCGGCATCGGGAGGAAGCTCCACGAGGCCGGATTCGAATTTCAGTCCCAGGCCGAGGTTTAACTGATGCAGTTTGTCCTTGATTTCGTTGAGGGATTTTTTGCCGAAGTTGCGATATTTGAGCATCTCGGCCTCGGACTTCATTGCGAGTTGGCCGACGCTGGTGATGTTGGCATTGTTCAGGCAGTTGGCAGCACGGACAGAAAGCTCGATCTCGTTCACGCTCATGTTGAGCAGCTTTTTGAGACGTGTGTTTTCCTGACTGACTTCTTCGGGGGTTTCATCAAACTCGATTTGCTCGTCATCAAAGCCAACAAAAACGTCGAGGTGGTGGCGAAGGATCGCCGAAGCTTGGAGCAACGCTTCATCCGGAGTCAAACGACCATCGGTCCAGATCTCAAGAATGAGCTTGTCATAATCGGTGCGCTGACCAACGCGGGTGTTTTCGACTGCGTATTTGACGCGGGTGACAGGAGAAAAGATGGAATCAATGGGAATGACGCCGATAATCTGCTCGGTAGGTTTGTTTTCGTCACCAGTGGCGAATCCACGCCCCACTTTGATCTCCACCTCAAGGTCAAACTTTTGTTTTTTGTCCAGAGTTGCGATGTGCTGATCCGGGTTGATGATTTCCACTCCCATCGGAAGTTGGATGTCCGCCGCCGTCACAATGCCGTCCCGGTTGACCGAGATGGTGGCCTTGCGCACCTCGTGGTCAGGGGCTTTGAATTTGATTTTTTTAAGGTTCAGGACGATATCGACAACATCTTCCACGACACCGGGAAGGCTGGTGAACTCATGGGGAGCCCCTTCGATTTTGACCGTTGTGATCGCTGCACCCTCCAGGGAGGAGAGCAGGGTCCTGCGAAGGGAGTTTCCAACGGTGTGCCCATAACCCGCCTCAAAAGGCTCGGCAACAAAGCGTGCAAATGTTTCAGTGGACTCCTCTTTGGTGAGGGTTTTGGGCATTTCAAAGCGCCCGAGACGAACTGGCATGGTGATAATATATTTTTCTACGCCGGGTTTCCCTGTGCGCGACGGTGTCAGTCGAAGACAGACACCACAGGACCTACGGCGCGGTTTTTTTGGAAGCGCGGTGGGGGATAATCAGACAAGTGCCCCGCAGTGTCAAGTGGGATCTGGATAAGTTTTTCATCCCGCATTTTTTACTCCCAGTGAAATTTTGACTTCAGGCAACACAATCTGATGTGCGGGAATACTTTATTGGAGCGCAGCAGGAGCGGTGGTTATCCCTTGTTTTTTTTACCTTCATCCTGCTTATCCCTTTTTTCCAGCTTCTCGGCTTGGGCGGGACGACTCACCTCTTTACGCTGCTGTTGCTTGGGAGCCTCTGCGCGACTCTCCTGTTTCTGTTGAGCCTGTTGGCGCTGAGGCTGGGCCTGTTGGCGCTGGGGCTGAGCTTGTTGACGCTGGGGTTGGGCCTTTTGACGCTGAGGCTGGGCCTTTTGAGGCTGTGGTTGCTGGCGCTGAGCTTGAGGCTGCGGTTGTTTGCGTTCGGATTGGACCTGTTGGCGAGTCTCACGTTGTTGCGCTTGATTCTGCTGCTTCTGTGGCTGGGCTTGCTGGGGCGCCTGCTTGGATTCACGACGGTCGTCCCGGGATTGTTTCCGCTGATCACTTATTTTAGGAGCAGGTTGGGTTGGTCTGACCAATGGTTTGGTTCCAGGTTGTTGCGCAGTGGCCCGTTGAGGAGTGCGATCCTCTTGCCGCCTTGTTTTTTCGGAGGGGTTTGCAGTCGCTGGCACCCCGCGGTCCTGGCCGACTTTGGGGGGATTCGAGCCCGGGCTTTGTTTCCCTGGACGCTCCGCCTTATTGGGATTGCGCGTTGTTTCATCCGCAGCTGGCAGCGTAGTGCCGGGGGTATTTTCACGACCATTCTTGCTCAGGTTGCTCTTGCGATCATTTGCCCCCACGCTGTTCAGGTCACCCTCACGCTTCCGATCTCCGCCGCGATTCCGTCTCTCCAGCTGATCAGGCCGGGGCAGATTGCTCGCAAGCTGTGGATTATATTTGCCAGCACGTTCTGCACGGCCATTTTTTCCAAGAAGGGCATCCTGCTGCTCGACATTTATATTCTTTGAGCGATTGCTCACATAGCGGGCATTGCCGTTATTATTCCTCTGGCGCTGGTTGGTCTGGCGTTTGGCATTCGAGCTGGGCTGCCATTGATTAACGTTGTTGATGTCGATGTTCACGACATTGGCCTGATTGTTGTTTCCACCTCCGCCCCAGCCGCCCTGGTTGCCCCAGCCGCCATTCCAATTATTATTGTTCCAATTGTGGTTCCAACCACGCCAATTCCCACGGTACAGGCACCCGCGGTTCCAGTCGAAGTCATAGTTCAACCACGCGCCAACAGCAAACCCCAACCCAAAGCTCAGCAAAGGCACTGGAGCGTAAGACTGGACATAGACAACCTGGGGGTCATAACTGGGAACATAGATGATTTCAGGGTCTGCGGGCACGATGCGGATCACTTCCTCAACGACCACAACTTTTTGCTGAGGTGTGTCATTGAGGTTTCCGGCTGCTCGTGCCTGCTCCCTGAGCCCTTGGATCACATTCATAACATCCGCCGGCTGCTCGACAAACGCCTCGCCCACAGCCGCTGTCCACTCCAGGTTTTCGTCCATCCAGATCAGAACTTCCGGATACCGACTGAGGGATTTTACACTTTCATCCCACGGCTGGTTATCAATAAGATCCGCCGAGGTGTTCCGCTGAACAAATCGTGCACCCAGCACCACGTCCGAAGGAACGGTGGACGCAGGCAGAATCACGGCGATCAAGGCGTCTGGGTAGAGAGCAATGGGAGCAAGAAGCTGGCTGAGTTCCTCAGCATTCAATTTGGGAATGACCGTTTCCGCTCCTTGAACTGGTTGAGGAGATGTTTGCGCGAGTCCAAGTGGCCCGGAGGCCAGGATTGTTGCCACCGTGAGCAGTCGCAAGGGGATCAACGTTTTGAGGAATTTTTGTGGGAGATGTGATTGCATGACGTAACTTACACCAGAATTTGTCCCATGGTGATGGGGTGTTTCCCTGTGTTGATTTTTCAAGTCGGGGAAGGCTTGGTTGACTGAGTGAGAAAGGCGACGGTTGGGGTTCATAATAGTTGTGTTTGATTCAACAACGCTGGCATGGGTCTTTTATTCATTTGGAGCAAATCCATTGGTGTTGAAAGAATATCGCAGATAACATGGCCGCTGGATGAGAAAAGATGACGGAAATGCCGATAAAGAACGTTACCGCAAGCTGCGTCAGCTCTCTTGGGAGCGCCTATGGACCGAAGAAGTGCCCCGTTTCAACAAGGCGGAACCTCAGGAGCGTGCCACAAATGTGGCACTGATCAGGGCCGTGGGCGTGGTTTTTGCCGAGAAAGGAAATGTCGGTCAAAAAGATGATGTTCGATACTGGTTGCGCGCTCTGCTGGATGATTCCCACGAAAAAATCCGTCGCTACGCCATGGCAGCCCTTCCAAAAGTTGGGGCGGGACGTGAAGAAGAAAAAGACCTGCTCTCCCTGCTGCAAAAAACCGGGAATGAGCGGGAAAAAAAGTTTCTGGCGGATGCCTTGGACAAGATTGGTGGGGAGCAGACCCTTGCCATGGTGAATGGGATTCCTCCCCAAACCGAGCAAAAGGCCCTGGCAGCAGTGGCGCGAGCCCACAGCCCAGGAATTATTCAGTTGCAAGAACGGCTCCAGGATTTCCAGGGTCTCAAAATTTATTTTCGAACCCGGCGGGGGCTGGCGCCATTTGTAGTCAAAGAGGTTCAGGCAAGCTCAAAACTCCGCGTGGTTGAGCAAAAGGCCGGTATTGTGATAGCTGAACCAACCGGAGCATTCCAGTTGAACGACCTTTATGCCGTGCGTTGTTTTGGCACAGTCGGGTTGGCTCCGACACAGGCCGTTGCAACACTGGAGGAAATTGCTGACGTCATCACTTCCCCGGCAGCGGTCCAAATCTTGAAGGCATTCACCAAGGGGACCATTCGGTACCGCATTGATTTTGTCTCAAAGGGTCACCAGCGAGGAGCCGTCAAAAAATTGGCCAATCTAGTTTTTGCCAGATGTCCAGAAATCCTTAATGACCCCAGGGAAGCAATTTGGTCCGTGGACATTCACCCCACGGACCAGGGAGACGTGGTTGAATTGCGGCCAAGGCTGAAGCCCGACCCGCGGTTCGCCTATCGCGTGAAGGACATTCCCGCCGCCTCGCATCCTCCCCTTGCTGCCTGCATGGCCCAATTGGCCGATCTGCACCAGGATGAAACGGTGTGGGATCCTTTCTGTGGATCAGGCACCGAATTGATTGAGTGTGCGCGCTACGGAAGGATCAAAAAACTCCATGGCACGGACCTCAGCGAAGACGCCCTCCTCGCCGCAGCAAGCAACCTTGCCGCATCAGGAGTGGATTCCGCGATGGCAGAGTTGGTGCGATGCGACTTCCGATACTTCCAAAATCACACCAGCATTCGACCGGGCAGCGTCAGCCTGATAATCACCAATCCCCCATTGGGCATGCGCATTCCCATACCCAATTTGCGCGAACTCATCATGGATCTTTTTGAGGTTGCCACCACAGCCCTCAAGCCAGGGGGCCGGCTCGTATTTGTCAACCCCATCAAGTCCCCCCCCCTGTCGCACCCGGCGTTCAAGCGGGAATTTCACCAAATGGTGGACATGTCGGGTTTTGATTGTGGATTGGAAAAACATGTGAAGCTCTGAATCGGAGTTGATAACTTGCGGGAATGCCATTCCTCGGCGAATCTTTCGAAGCCCTATGAGCAATCAGTCCCTTCCAACACCCGAGCAACTTCACCAACGCCTTCAAGATTTTCTCCGTTCCGGATTTGCCCAGCCATCGGAAACTGAGCCATCCGAGGATGGCAATTCTGCGCCAGAGGAAAAAAAGAACGAGGTTTTCGCCTTTAATCTCCTGCCTCGTGACATCAAAAAACACCTCGATCGATTTGTCATTCGTCAGGACGAGGCGAAAAGGGCTCTCGCGATTGCGGTTTGCGACCACTACAACCACGCCCGCCATGCCGCTTCCCTCTCACCCGATGAGAGCGCAAAACTCGAATATGCGAAGCAGAACGTCCTCTTGATTGGCCCCACCGGAGTGGGGAAAACCTACCTGGTGAAGCATGTTGCGGAATTGATCGGCGTACCCTTTGTGAAAGCGGATGCCACCAAATTCAGCGAAACCGGCTATGTCGGCGGTGATGTGGATGATCTTGTCAGGGAGTTGCTTCATCGAGCCGATGGGGACCCAGGTCTGGCGCAATTTGGAATGGTTTATATTGATGAAATTGACAAAATTGCGGGTGCGGGCGAGCTCATTGGCAGAGATGTGAGTGGGCGGGGTGTTCAGTCCGCGCTGCTCAAACTCATGGAGGAGACCGAGGTGCCGCTTCGCAGCCCCAATGATTTGCAGTCACAAATTCAGGCGGCCATGGAATTTCAGCGTGGGGGAAAACCCACCCGGGAGTCGATCAACACCCGCCATATTCTGTTTATTGTTTCGGGCGCTTTCGAAAAACTCTCTCCACGGATCAATCAAAGGCTAAAACAAACGAACATTGGGTTTGGAGCCGAACAAATGTCTCCTCCGGAGGAGGCCAGTATTCTTCGCCTCGCAGAAACCAGAGATTTTGTGGACTTTGGGATGGAGCCGGAATTTATGGGACGTCTGCCCATCAGGGTGGTGTGCGACCCGCTCACGGAAAACGACCTCTTTGAGATCATGAAATCATCGGAAGGAAGCATCATCCGCCAATACGAGCGGGCGTTTCGAGCCTATGGGATTGAGGTGTTTTTTGAAGAGGGAGCCCTTCAGGCCATTGCGACCTCTGCGGCCACAGAACAGACGGGAGCCCGTGCGCTTCTCAGTGTCTGCGAAAAAATTCTTCGCAACTTTAAATTCGAGCTTCCAGGCTCCGGGGTCAAATCCTTCACTGTGACCCCCGATTTGGTGAAGAATCCCCAAGAGGCTCTGAGCGTCCTGCTTGAACTTGGACATGTGGAGCACGAAAAGGCCCTTCGCTCCATCGTTCATGAATTTGCCCGGCGATTTTCAGCAGAGCACCAAGTTGAGTTTTCTTTTGAAGAGTCGGCCACGGATCTCATTCTGGAAAAGGCAGAAAAGTCCGAAACGGGAATCCGAGCGTTCTGTGCAAAAGCCTTCCGAGATTATGAGTTTGGACTTGCTCTTGTTCACAAAAACAGTGGCAAGACCCACTTCGAAATCACCGCAGAAGCCGTCGAAAACCCGGACCGGGTTTTGAGTCAGTGGGTCGTGGCATCCTACCAGGCGGGGTCCGAAAGTTCAGAAATGCCCAAAGAGGCCGTGACCGGGGACAACGACGCAATCAACCAAGAGGAGGCAGAATCAGCTCCCACGAGGGCTGATCAGCAAACCTGATCGCCCTCCCTGTGCGAGGTTATTCCTCGTCAGCCTCTTCTTCAAAAATCTCTTCAGCTTTCCGTGATAAACGGTGCGAGAGGATGAAGAAGCTGGGCACCCAAAGCCCAATAAAAATACCAAATCGCTCTCCATAAGCACGGTTCTCACGCGAAGCGGTGAACCATGTCACGATGGAAGCCACAATAGACAAAAACCCCAGATAGAGGGCGATGTCCGCGAGCAGTTTCAGGTTATTCTTTGTGTAGACCGCGCAAACAGGCTTGATGTAATTTTCCAGATCGCTCTTATTCATAGATCTTAAACGTATCATGTCCATCATCGCCGTCAAACTCCGTCTCACAACCCAAACCACCCTATGAAAAAAGCTGCCCTGATTATTGTTGTCCTCCTTGCCGTTGTGACGGCTTCCGTTTTGTGGGTTCGCGGGCAGATTGGCATCACGGACCCGGCGCTGTTGGTCTCCCCACAGGCTGCGGCATATGTGACCCTCCCTGACCTCCCTCGCAGCTACATGCGATGGCCAAAGACCACCTTGGCGAAAATCTCAGGAGAGACGGAAATGAAGGAATTTTTGCAGAAGCCCATCGATTTTCTTTCGAAGGAACGTGGTGGCAATGAAGCGACAACAATTCTGATGGGTCTCAAACCGGGACGACTTTTTGTGACGGCATTGGTGGCAGAAGAGGGCACTGTTCAGTCTGTTCTTGGGTTCCAGTATTGGGGATCGCGGAGTGAATTCGACAAAGCCATTGCAAGGATGCGGGCGGAACTCCATGGCGGCGCTCCCCCCGAAGCCACCAGGGAAGATCACCTTGGCACGGAGATTCTCTCCAGCACCCTGCCCGACGGCTCGACACTTTTTACAGCCACTCAAAGCCGCTGGGGTCTTCTCTCAAATAGCCGTGAGGCCCTCGTCGCCGTTGTTGATCGTGCGGCCGGGCGTACCGATTCACCTGCTCTGGCAACAGACGCCACCTACTTGAAAGTGCTTGAAAACCTTCCCAAAGACTCTGACCTGCTCGCATTTGTGCGCCCGGGCCCAATCCTGGACGCTCTTCTCAAAGTGGGAAACCAGCTCGGAGCTGCTCCGGACCCCAAGCAAGTTGAACAAATCCGCAAAGCCGAGGCAGCAGGCTTTGCCCTCAAGTTGGACGGGGCAGACCTTCGTGATGCGATCTTTCTTTTGCGACCCAATCCTCCGAATGTTGGAGTTCTGGAGCATCAAGGCCTCGCGCTCACATCTGCGAATACGCTCGGGTATTTTGCCTTCCTGCTTCAATACGAAATGCTTGCCAAGGCGGCTCAGGAACCAGCCCTCCAAAAGTATGTGCCGGCTCCCGCTGAGGGCGCCCCATCGCTTTTTGACCGTCTGGCTGGAGCCTTCGGCAAGGAGGCGTCCGTCTCCTTCGCCTGGCCTGCGGATAGGATGACCCCCGAATTTCTCGCATCGGCTGCCGTCATCAACCCGGGTCAAGTCGAGGAGATCCTTATGGAAGCCACCTCGATGCTTCCGGAAACAACGGTGATTGAAAAAGAAGGGACGAAGTTCTACTCCTTCCCCACCCTGAGATCCACTTTCCTTGATCCAACACTTGCCGTTTCCGGAGATCTGCTCGTATTTGGGCTCAATCCTGCTGAGGTTAATTCCGCCCTGACGAATCGTGGCAATGCGCAAAACCTCCAAACATCGCCAGCCTTTGCCCCTGCGCTTCCGTCCCTGGCCACGGCAAATGAGACCTTTGGATTCATTGATAGCAAGGCGCTCTTTGAACGGGCCTTTCCACTTCTGAGACAGATCATTGTCTTTGGCTCATCATTTATGCCGGGGGCCGATCAGTTCATCGATGCAAGCAAATTGCCACAAACGGAAACCATCTCAAAACACCTCACTCCCATCATTTTTTCTCAGACCCGACTTGAAAATGGCTACCTTATTGAATCCTCCGGTCCCATCACCATGAACCAAGCCGCAATCCTCACCCTTGGTTCTGGAGCGGCCTTTCTTGGCCCGCAATTTCTCAAGCAAGAGTAAAAATTTCCCCCAACCTGCTTGACCAATCCGTGATTACCGATTATTGATTTTCCCCAGCAATGCGGGTGTAACTCAGTTGGTAGAGTGCAACCTTGCCAAGGTTGATGTCGAGGGTTCGAATCCCTTCACCCGCTCTCCCTCCCCAAATCGTCTTTCCAACAACCACCTTCGGGGAGACAATCCATCATTCCACCTGAATCAGGTCGGTGATTTTTGCATGACGGATCGTTCCCTTGTCGCATATTCTGCATCAGCGACCGATCATGAAAGCCGATCAAAAACCTGAGAACAGACCATGACCACCTACGTTTACGAAACCTTGCCAACCAAAAAGAGCGAAAAGCCAAGGCACATTGAGATCCGTCAAAGCATGAAGGATGCGCCGCTAACCAAACACCCCGAAACGGGAGAAGCCATTAAGCGGGTCATCCTTGGTGGTTATGGAGTGTTGCAAAAAGGCAAAGCTGCTCCAGCAACTCCAAAAGGAGGATGTGGTTCGGGGTGTGGATGTCACTGACGCGGCTTTTCTAGCACGCGGGCAATTTGCCCCTGGCATCGTTATCAGGCTCATGGATGAGGACCATTCATTGCTTGGCAGCACAATTCTGACCTTTTCAAGAAAAAGACGCCGTGACTGCCTCCTTGCGGCTACCGCCTGAATGACAAAAAAAACCGCCACAACTGAAATCCACAACAAACGGGCTCGCCTGATTGAGATGGCAGAGCGCGGCACCGAACATGAGGCCAAGATCGCCCGAACAAAGCTGACCGCACTTGAGAATCTCTACGATTTTTCCAAAGGCGGGCAAGAAACCCGCGTCAACCTCTTTGATGGCGTGCATGTAACAAAAGTGGGCGGGGATCGTTCTGTGAGGATCTTGAGTGTTGAAGCCTCGGAGCTTGAGATCGGCAGCTACGTGAAGTGGGCCATCCTCGACCGATTCCAGGTGGACTCATTTTGGAAAAAACTCAAATCCGGCAAAACCGAACTGCACTCAAAGGTGGACCCCGCAAGCGGGCAGCAACTTCGCGAGATCGGGGCACATATCCACAAAAGCTTCCGCACCATCTGGGCAGAATTCAGCAATAGCGGAACAATCAATAGTGGCCAGCGCGCACCTTTTTTGAGCGGCGCTTATGATGGAATGATGGGGGGAGGACGACCAGAAGGAATTCGAGTTCCTTCCGCTCTCGGGGCCTCCCTACCAAAAAAACGTCGTGGCGGAAAATCCACGATAAAACCCTCAGCGCCCGTCGTCAGGATTCACCCCTACGAAATTGGCCTGGCCCTTGGCGAAAAAATTGCCATGAAAGTCCCGCCAAAACAGCTCCCCGCAGAACTGCGCAAGCTGATGGCTGCATAAATTTCCACCCCCCACGTTTGCACCGAGCAGGGCCTCAAGATGCAGCTTGCTTTTCTGCGTGTCCAATGGCATGATCATTGACCTGTTTTATGAAATCCCAATACACGAGAGTTTTGTGCCTGCTCGTGGGACTGGCCGCCTTTTTTCCAGACTCGCATTCTCGTGCCGATGAGACCTCTGACCTCTTTTTGCGTGCCTACCAGCAATATCAAGCCGCAGAGAAGTTGGAAGGGGAATCCGATCCACGGCGCGCTTTGCTGAGATACCGGGAGGCGGAGTCGCTGCTTGCTGAAATTGCCTCGTCGAGCCCTGACTGGCAACCATTGGTTGTTGAATACCGTCTCAAGCGAACCCGCGAGAGCATTGGAAAAATGGAAACCCAAACAGAAGGGCTTCCCCCACTCGAGGAGGAACTGGAAGGCCCCCTCCCCTCAACACCAGAGCGCGGGCAGACCTCGTCTGCCACAACATCAGCGCTCCCCCCTGTAACAACCACCCCGGGCCCCCGCCAGACCAGGCCTCCCGCATCACCAGATCTTTCCTCCGCACCAACCTCCGGCTCACCCACACTGGCCAACGCCTTGCGCGAGCTTGTTGCTGCAAAAAAGGAACTTTCCGCCATGCAAGCCGATAATAAGAAGCTGAATGACCGGTTGGAAAAAGCTTCGGCTGATCTCAAGAGTGCCCGTGTGGAGGTGGACCGGACAAAGGTCAACGTCGTGGAACTCAAATCCCAACTGGCGCAAGCCAATGATGCCATCGAAAATATCCGCCGAGATGGGGGCAGCCTCTCAAATGTCCGGGCGGAGAAGGAAAAAGAAATGTCGGTGTTTTTGCGCAAGCTTGCTGAAGCGAATGCGGACGCAGAAGTTCTTCGCGAGGAAAATGAGGCCCTGATGGTGAAATTGGAGCGCGCCTCGGAGATCATCACCGCCGGAGACAAAATCCGCGAATCACTCGTGGAGGAACGAAAGACATTGGCTCAAACCCAAAACGCTTCCGACGGTGATGTCGCCGCTGCCCAGAAAAAGCTCGCAGAGGCGGAGACACAAATTGAGGAGGCAAAATCACAAGCCGCTGAGGCGGAGTCCAAACTTGCCGAAAAAACCGAAGAACAGAAACTCGCACTGCAGCAGGAGCAGGAGAAAGCCAAGGCTGCCGCAGAGGAGTTGACCCAGCTTACTGAAACAAACGCAGATCTTGCCAAGCAGTTGACTGCCGCAAAAGAGTCCGGGGCCAATCAAAAAGACGTCGATCGGCTGACTGAGGAGAATTCAGTAATCGCCGCCAAGCTGGCAGAGGCAGAAAAACAGCTCACCCAGGAGGGCCGTGATATGGCCGTCACAGCCTTGCAAAGCGAATTGAATGGCGTGAATGACCGCCTCTTGGAGGCCCAATCCCAAATTTCAATCCGCGACAAGCGGATAGAAGATTTGGCTGGAGAATTGGACCAAACCTCGGCGGAACTCGCCCGCCTTCACCTGCTGCCGGAACCGACAGCGGATGAAAGAAACCTTCTGGCAGAAAATGATCTTCTGCGTGGGATCATTCTCCGACAAATCAAACTCCAAAACCAACGCGACGAGGCCCTTCGCAGCTTGGAGGGCGAACTCGATCACCTCAAACTCAAATCCGAAAACCTTAATGTTCAACTCGCCATTCTTGGTTCGCCGGTCCTGGAATTGAACCCTGAGGAACGTGCCCTTTTCAAAGATCCGGTCGCCCTGCTCACCGACCCTGAGACTGACAAGCTTGAGGTCAGCATGGCCATCACCAAACCCACTGAGGAGGAGGCCTCCGCGAATCTCAAGGAGACGACAGCTGAAGGGGCTGCCGAGCTAACGGATGACGCCCGTGGACTGGTTCGGGAAGCTCAAGACCTCTTTAATCAAAAGAACTACACGGATGCAGAAAAGGTTTACCTGAAAATCGCACAATCTCTCCCCGACAATTATTTTGTGCTCTCCAATCTCGGTGCTGTTCAAATTGAGGCTGGGAAACCCGCCGCTGCAGAAGTCGCCCTTGCCAAGGCCATCTCGATCAGCCCGGAAGATTCTTTTGCGCAAACCCACCTTGGCATTGCTTTCAGCCGTCAGGGTCGCTTCGAAGAGGCCCAGGCCGCGCTGACAAAAGCCATCGAACTCAATCCCTCCGATGCCATTGCTTACAACTATCTTGGTGTTTGCCTGGCCCAGAAGGGAGAGCAGGAAGGCTCTGAGGCAAATCTCAAAAAAGCGATCGAAATCAATGGAGAGTACGCCAACGCACATTTTAATCTCGCCGTCCTGTACGCAACCGGCAAACCACCATCCCTTGAATTGGCGAAAGAGCATTATCAACTCGCCACCCAATTCGGAGCCGCTCCCGATCCCTCGCTCGAGCAGTTGATTCAATAAACGCCCTTCGGCCGCAGATCTCCTTCGCAGCCGGACGACTCCCGTTTCCCCGGAGGCTCAGGCCAGCAACCCTTCAAAATCATTCTATTCCATGAACCATCGCCTCCAACGAGTCTCTGAAGTCCTCAAACGAGAGTTGGGAACAATCATTCACCGCGAGATCACCTTCCCGGTGGCTCTGGTCACCGTCAGCGCTGTCGACATCACTCCCGACTTGAAGAACGCACACGTTTTTGTGAGTGCCATTGGTGATGACAACCAGAGGGGAACCGTTCTTTCGCTGCTCGAAAAGAACCGCGTCACCCTGCAAAGAGAACTGGCCAAACGAATCGTCCTCAAGCAAACTCCGCACCTCCATTTTAAATTTGATGATGCCATCGAGCGCGGGACACGTGTGCTTGGCATTCTTGACGAGTTGGGACTGAACGAATGATGACATTTCAAACAATCGATGCCGCCTTGAAGAAGGCAGAGACCATCCTTGTGGTGAGCCACATGAGGCCGGATGCGGACGCCCTCGGCTCCACACTGGCTTTTACCATCTACCTGCAATCCCTTGGCAAAAACGTCACGGCATGGAATGAAGATGGGGTTCCCGAAAAATTTCACTATCTTCCACAGCACCACTTGCTAACCAAACCCTCCGCCACACCAGGGAGCTTTGATGTGGTTCTTGTTCTGGACAACTCCAACAAAAAACGGGTCGGCACCCCCATGGCCGCCATTGCTCATGCCGGGCTCTGGATCAATATCGATCACCACATCAGCAACGAAATTTTTGCAGATTTGAATTATGTGGATCCCACGGCCCCGGCCACAGGTCAGATCCTTTTTGAATATTTTGAGACACTCGGAATTCCAATCACCAGTGACATCGCAGGAAATCTTTTCGCCGCCATCTCAACAGACACGGGCTCATTCCAATACCGTGGCACGGATCGCCGTACCTTTCATGCCGCCTCGCGCCTTGTGGAAAGTGGCGTGAATGTCGCTGATCTTTCGATGGCGATGTATGATTCTCAACCGAGGCGACGCCTCAACCTCCTGAGGCACGCTCTGAACACCGCCGAGTTCATGTGTGATGACCAGCTTGTCGCCTTCTCCCTCTCTCTGGCCGAAGTCGCCGAACTCGGTGTCCTGCCGGAGGATAATGAGGGCATCATCGACCATCTGCGCTCTGTGGACTCCGTGGTGGCGGCCGTATTTTATGAGGAACTCAACGATGGCCTTGTGCGTGTGAGCGCGCGCTCGAAAGACCCCCGGGTGAATGTGTCCACCATCTGTTCCCGGTTTGGTGGAGGAGGCCATCCCCTCGCCGCAGGCACCCGAATCAGGGGTTCCCTTGCCGAAATTTCGGAAAAATTCAATCAGGCCCTGTGTGACGCCATCTCTCATGGAAATTGACGGCGTTCTCCTCGTTGACAAGGCTCCCGGGATGACCTCCCACGATGTGGTCGCCATCAGCCGACGGGCCCTCGACACCCGAAAAATCGGGCATTGCGGCACCCTGGATCCTCTCGCCACCGGCCTCCTGATTCTCACTGTGGGGCGTGGCACCAAAATCCAGGACCTTCTCATGAGTGAAGACAAGGAATATGAAGGCACGATGAAGCTTGGTCTGACGACCAGCAGCCAGGATTCCGATGGAGAACCTCTTGAGGAACGCCCTGTTCCCGAACTCAGCCAGGAGGACATCGAGGTGGTTTTCACCAAATATCGTGGGGATTTTTACCAGATGCCTCCCATGGTCAGCGCCATCAAAAAAGATGGGGTTCCCCTCTACAAGCTGGCACGTCAGGGCAAGCACGTGGAACGCGAACCGCGTTTTGTTCACGTGTATTCTTCCGCAGTCCTTCAACTGCGCTTGCCTGAGATTGATTTTCGCGTGGTCTGCAGCAAAGGCTTTTACGTTAGAACGTTTTCTCACGATATCGGTGAGTCACTCGGCTGCGGTGCCCACCTTTCATCTCTCCGCCGCACAAAATCCGGCAAGTTCTCGGTGGATGGTGCCGTCACCGTCGAGGAACTCAAGAGCCTTTCTTGTGAGGCCCTTCGTTCACGCGTGATGAGCCTTCCATCGGTCTCAAGACTCCGAGGGGCGTGACATCTGCGGCCGAGGAAGCCATGACGATTCTCACGGACACCCGCCAACTTTCTGATATTGGCGGCCCGGTTTGTCTGGCGATCGGCGTCTTCGACGGGGTCCACCTTGGCCATCAGGCCGTGCTTCGCCGGGCTTGGGATGATGCAAAATCGCTGGGCGGCACTGCTGTCGCCATCACATTTGACCCCCACCCGGTAAAAATTCTACGTCCCCAGTCCGCTCCCCGACTCCTCACGTCCACCCCCCACAAACTCCAACTCATTTCCCAATTGGGATTCAGTTTTGCTCTTGTGATTCCTTTTGACGAAAAGATGGCAACCACCACCGCTGAGGACTTTTTGACATCTCTTCATCACCCCACCCGCCAACTTGCAGAGATTGTTGTGGGCTGCGGTTGGGCCTTTGGAAAAAACCGTCACGGCTCGGTCCAACTCATTCGCGATGTGGGCGTCAGGCAGGGCTTCCGTGCCGTGGAAATTCCCTCCGTCGAGTCAGATGGCCAGCTCGTGAGCAGCACCAGAATCCGCCGTGCAATCGAGGAAGGAGATTTTGAGTCCGCGGCCGCCTGCCTAGGCAGACCCTACGCCATCCTCGGAACGGTCATTCCCGGCAAACAGCTCGGACGAACACTTGGTTTCCCCACAGCCAACTTGCGGGCGCACAGTGAACAATTCCCCCCCAATGGTGTTTACGCCGTGCTTGCCACAGTGGCTGGCAAACAGATTTTAGGGGTCGCAAATATTGGCGTCCGCCCCACCATCGAGTCGCAAGGCGAACGAGTTCTCGAAGTCCATCTCCTCAACTTTGATCAAAACATCTACGGACAAGACATCGAAGTCACATTCGTTTCGCTACTCCGGGATGAGCAGACATTTGCTTCTTCCGAAGCCCTCAAATCTCAAATACAAAAGGACATCGGTGCGGCCACTGCAATTTTTAAGGACAGAAATCCGGTGCCAATCTCAAGATTTGTTGACCAGAAAACCTGCAGAGACTGAGCTCCGGGAAGCAGGGCCGGGACTTTGATTCCCCTCGGTGCCGGGTTAATTCGTGACAGGAGCAGATGGGTTCATTAGTTATCCTTGAATGCCGGATCATCAATGTTCCTTTCACAAGACAGCGGAGGTTATGCTCAAAGCAGCATCGTCGCTAACAGTCCTGTTCGCCATGGGTTGCGGCCCCACGGAACAAGCCACGGCACCACCTGACCCAAGCGTCACAGTGGCCGTTGTGGAGGAACGCGCCATTCAGGATTTTGTTGTTTTCACGGGACGCACGGAGGCTGTGGAATCGGTGGATATTCGTGCACGAGTGAGCGGATACCTGACGGAGACCAAATTCAAGGACGGCCAGATGGTCAAGAAAGGAGATGAGCTCTTCATCATCGATCCCCGGCCGTATCAAGCTGATGAGGAACGCGCGAAAGCCGAGTATGATCAAGCCAATGCCGACCTCCAGCTCTCGGGGATCGAATACACACGAGCCGCAGAACTTCGTCAGAAAAGCGCGATCTCAGCGGCAGATTTTGATGCAAAGGCGGCGGCCTATCTTAAATCTCAGAGTCGTCTCGCATCCACGAAGGCCAGTTGGGACACTGCCAAGCTCAATTTGGAGTTCACAACCATCAGGTCCCCCATTGATGGAAGAACGAGCCGTGCGGCGGTGACTCAGGGAAATTTGGTCACCCCGGATATGAAAGATCCGCTCACGGTGATTGTTTCGACAGACCCCATGTATGCCTACGCGGAGATCGATGAGAGGCAGCTCATGCGTTATGTTCGATTGAACCAGGCGGCAGCCGAAGCCGGCACCCTGAAGGATGAACCTGAGACGCCGATTGAAATGCAGTTGGCCGATGAGCAGGGCTTCCCTCACCTCGGCACCATC
>JBGTAR010000001.1:0-10731 GCA_041749815.1 Terrimicrobiaceae bacterium | reverse complement strand
CATTATCTCCTTAAGCGGCTCGTCCAAACCCGTCAGAATACGTCGCAAAATCAGGGGATAGCTGCGGGGATTGATGGGGAGGGTCGTCTCAAAATAGCGGAGGAAAAATCTCCCCTCCTCAAAGCCGAGCTTCAGCTCGCCATTTTCCAACACCTTGCCATAACGGTCTCCCAGAATTGGGAGCAATACCCGATTGGTTAGTTCCTCCTTTCCGGGATGCCAGTCGATATCGAAGTAATTCGCGTAACGCGAGGACCTGCCCTCTTCCAAAACAGACATCCACCATGCATTTAAGGACTGACCAATGCCCATGTGGTTGGGCACAAAATCGAGAATCTGTCCCATGCTTCGTTGCTTGAGCCCGGACACAAAAGCACGAAAGTCGGAGTTGTCTCCAATGGCAGGATTAAGGCGACTATGATTGGAAATATCATATCCATGCGTGCTCTCGGGCGTCGACTGAAAGTAAGGCGATGCGTAGATATCGCTCACACCGAGATCAGCGAGATAATCAAGAATGGCCAGGGCGTTGCGAAAGGTGAACCCGGCGTGGAATTGCAGGCGATACGTCGCTGATGGAATACGCACACGCCCCTCACTCATGGAGATTTGCGCTGTCGACTCAGGCCATGACGCAGGACGACCAACGAACGGCCGGCAATGGGAATTTCCTCGGTGGCTTGGTGATGAGTCTTTGGGTCAAGGAAGCCGGCTTCTTGATTGGTGTCCAAGACCATCTCCCACCCCGCACGGCTGGATTTGATCCGTGGAAGCTTGAAAGGAACACTGTCATGATGGGCATTAAAGAATATGATAAAAGTGTCGTCTGTCACAGGATTGCCTTGCTGGTCACGCACATCCATTGTCTGGCCGTAGAGCAGCACCCCGACCGACCGGGAAAATCCATTCGTCCACTCATCGTCCGACATCTCTTCTCCGGTGGTATTTAGCCATAGGATGTCCTTGGTGTCCGTGCCGCGGATGGAGCGGCCTTGGAAAAACTTGGGGCGTCGGAAAATCGGATGTTCATTGCGGAACCGGATCAGGTTGGCTGTGAAGGAACTGAGGGCCTCCTGCTCAGAAGTACGGTCCCAAGAAAACCAGGCCAGCTCATTGTCCTGGCAATAGACATTGTTATTCCCGTTCTGGGAGCGGGCGAACTCATCACCTCCGGAAAGCATGGGCACACCTTGGGAAAGCATCAGGGTCGCAAGAAAATTCCTGATCTGACGGCGGCGCAGTGTGTTGATGTCTTTGTCGTCGGTTGGCCCCTCGGCCCCGCAATTCCATGAGCTGTTATTCGTGTCGCCATCGTTATTGCCCTCACCATTGGCATCATTGTGCTTCTCATTGTAGCTCACCAGATCGTTCATGGTGAAGCCGTCGTGAGCTGTGATGAAATTGATGCTGGCGTAGGGGCGTTTGCCGTCATGCTGATAAAGGTCCGAGCTTCCTGTGAGGCGTGCGGCGAATTCACCAATGGCGCCTTCATCACCTTTCCAGAATTTACGGATGCAGTCCCGGTACTTTCCGTTCCATTCGGTCCAAAGGAAGGGGAAATTTCCGACCTGATAGCCGCCCTCGCCCACATCCCATGGCTCGGCGATCAGTTTAACCCTCGAAAGAACCGGGTCCTGATGGATGATGTCAAAAAATCCGGATAGCTTGCTGACCTCATGCAACTCGCGGGCAAGTGTGGACGCCAGATCAAAGCGAAAGCCGTCCACATGCATCTCCAGCACCCAATACCGCAGGCTGTCCATGATGAGTTGGAGCACATGTGGATGCATCATGTTGAGGGAATTTCCACAGCCCGTGTAGTCCATGTAGTGGCGTTTATCGTCGGCCACCACGCGGTAATAGCCGGAATTGTCCACTCCACGGAAACTGAGCGTGGGCCCCATGTGATTTCCCTCACCGGTGTGATTGTAGACCACGTCAAGAATGACCTCGATGCCGGCGGCATGCAGGCTCTTGACCATCTCTTTGAACTCTTGAACCTGCTGGCCGGCGTTGCCGCTGCTGGAGTAGGGCGAGTGAGGCGCAAAATATCCGATGGAATTATAGCCCCAATAGTTCGCCAGGCCCTTCTTCTCCAAATACTCATCATTGACAAAGTGATGAACGGGAAGCAACTCGACGGCGGTGATTCCCAAGTTGCGAAAATAGTCGATGGCAAAGTCACTCCCGATGGCGGCGTAGGTACCGCGGATCTCCTCGGGGATGTGCGGACAAAGCTTTGAGAAGCCCTTCACGTGAACCTCATAAATCACGGACTCTGCCAGCGGCGTGTCAGGCTGGCTGTCACCGCTCCAATCAAAGTCATCATCGACCACCACGGATTTTGGCAAACCGGCGGCGTTATCCCGGGTATCCCTGGTGAGGTCGGGATCATCACCCCCAAACTGATAACCAAACATTTCGTCGCTCCATTTGATGAGCCCCGCTACGGCGCGTGCATAGGGATCCAAAAGCAGTTTCGCGTCATTGAAGCGATGGCCGGCATTGGGCTCGTACGGGCCAGAGACGCGATAACCATAAAATTGCCCATGAGTCACACCAGGCAGAAAACAGTGCCAGACCCCATCGGTACGTTCATGCAAGGTTACCCGCGCGGAGGGCTCGGTGTCATCTGGACCGCTAAAAAGGCACAACTCGACGCCGGTGGCATTTTCAGAAAAGAGAGCGAAGTTCACGCCCTCCGACGTGAGGGTGGCTCCCAAGGGATAAGGTCTGCCCGGCCATGCAGCGCTTCCTGAATTAAAAGTCATGGTTTGGTGTGTTGAATGTTATGATGTGCAGCTAACACCATCCATCGCATCTCCCAAGGATATTGCGTGTGCAGCCCCCGGTGAATTTATCGTGGAAATCCCCTATTGACGGCTTCCTTGGGATTCTCGATAGGAGGAGGCTGCCACCACCACCTTGAAAAAAACCATCTACAAACTGCGTGCACTCTTCGTGGTGATGGCCGTTGTGCTTGTGGTCAGCAGCATTATCACGTTTCTGGCGGGCCACCAGGTCCTGGTCGCCCGGGACAGAGTGCAGAATTACGAGGAAGATCTCACCCAGCTTTATGCGACATTCTCCACCCTGCAGGATGCCGAGACGGGGCAACGCGGGTATCTGCTCACCGGGGAAGAAGCCTATTTGGAACCCTACGAGGATGCCGTTTCGAAGATCGGCAACTGGCTTGCTGGATTGCAGACGCTTGCTGCGGAGAAACAGATGCCAGCGCAATCTCTGGAGAAACTCAAAGCCCTCGTCAACCTCAAGATGGAGGAAATGCAGGGCACTGTTGAACTGGCAAGGGCGGGCCAGAAAGACGCCGCAATAAATACCGTGAAAAACGGCTCTGGCAGGGAAATGATGGATGAGCTTCGCTCCATGTTTGCTGAGTTGGAGATGCACTTGGATATTGCCCGGGAGGGAGCCCATGCTTTGGACGTGAGGGTGACATTTTTTCGAACGGCAACATTTCTGATGATCGCGCTGATCAACCTCGCCTTTCTGGCCTGGGCCTACCGCAGAATCCGCCGGGAAATGTCCCTCCAATATGTTGCCACCCTGGAGACCAAACGTCAGAAGGAAATCCTTGGTGTGACGCTTTCGAGCATCGGCGATGGGGTGATCATTACCGACACAGCGGGCCAGATCACCTTCCTCAACAAAGTCGCAGAAGAGCTCACCGGCTGGACCGCCCGGCAGGCCCGTGATCAGGCCTGCTCGACCGTCTTTCACATCATAAATGAAACCTCCCGCAAACCAGTCGAGAGCCCTGTGGACAAAGTGCTGGCCACCGGGGCCATCGTCGGCCTGGCCAACCACACTTTGCTCGTCCGCAAGGATGGCAGTGAGGTTTCCATTGACGACAGCGGTGCCCCCATCCGCGAAGCTGATGGCACCGTTCGCGGTGTTGTGCTGGTTTTCAGGGATTTCAGCGCTCACAAGGAGGTCGAGCGAAATCTCATTTTGTCCAAACAGAAGGTGGAGGAAGCCAGCAAGGCGAAGGACACATTTCTGGCCACCCTGTCCCACGAACTAAGAACCCCCCTGACTCCCGTGCTCGCCATGCTCTCCGCTTGGGAAGCCAACCGGGAGCTTCCGGCGAACTTGCAGCCTGATCTCAAACGTATGCGACGCAACATCGAGCTGGAAGCCAAACTCATCGACGACCTCCTCGACATCACGCGCATCGAACATGGCAAACTCTTCCTGGAAAAAGAGACCGTGGATGCGCATGGGTTGATCGAGAATGTCGCGGCCATCTATCAGTCAGATTGTGCCGCCCACGGCGTGCAGCTTTCTCTTACCTTTCAGGCGCACGATGCGTTCATCGAGGCCGATCCCGGTCGCATGCAGCAAGTTCTCTGGAACATTATCGGAAATGCCGTGAAATTCACCTCCGTCGGGAACCAGATCACGGTTGCGACATCCGACCTTCCGGGTGCAGAACTTGAGATCACCGTTGTGGACGACGGAGCTGGGATGTCTCAGGAAACCTTGGGGAAACTGTTCGAGAGCTTTCATCAGGGCACTCCAGCCCGTGATCGACGAGCACGTGGCCTCGGGCTGGGCTTGTCCATTGCACGGGCCTTGGTCCAAGCCCATGGGGGAACTCTAAAAGCCACAAGCGAGGGACCCGGCCAGGGATCCTGCTTCACCCTGATTCTCCCAACCGTCCCGGCACGCGTCACAGAACTTCCTGCATCAACCTCTCGCACCTCGCCAAACAAAAATCTCCGCGTCCTCCTTTTGGAAGACCATGAAGACACGGCACAAGTCCTTGCCCAAGTCATGCGCGGCATGGGGCACGCTGTGGAAATTTGTTCAAGCATCGCTCAAGGACGCGAAATCATCCATGGACAGGAATTTGACATCATCCTTAGTGACCTCGGTCTGCCGGATGGCACGGGAATTGATTTTATCCGCGCTGTGCGTAAAACCTGCCAGACACCGGCCGTGGCATTAACCGGTTACGGGATGGCGGAGGACATCGAAAACTGTCTTCAGGCAGGGTTCGACGAACACCTCACCAAACCGGTGGATTTCGAAAAGCTGGAGCATACCCTTCAACGGACCAGGCGCAGAAACCAGCCCAAGACTCCTTAACGCTTTACCAGGCTGGCCACAACAGTGACGAGTTCGGCTGCTTCAATGGGTTTGCTCAGGTGGATCTGAAATCCCGCTCCAATCGCACGGCGTCGATCATCCGAGCGGGTGAAGGCTGTCAGAGCCACGGCCGGCGTCTGGCCACCGGCCTCACGACCAAGTGCTCGAATTTTACGTATTAACTCATATCCATCCTGGCCGGGCATGCCAATGTCACTCACAAGAACGTCCGGGCGCCTGCTCTCAAGTTCTTTAACAGCGTCCAACGCCGACGCCGCCGTTCGAACACTTGCTCCATTGTGGGCGAGAATGGAGCGAAGAAGTTCCCGGGCATCGGAATCATCATCAACCACCAATATCTTTGTGCCCAAAAGCGAGGGAAGTGTTTCCCCTTTGGACTGGGTCTCACGACGAACGACTGGTTTTTCTACAGGTCTGTCCTGAACCCCAGCCACGAGTGGCAAAGTCACCACAAAAGTGGCTCCCTGGTCGGAACCCTGGCTTTCTGCCCGCACCGAACCATCGTGTAACTCGACCAATTGCTTGACGATGGACAATCCAAGTCCAAGCCCTTGGTGCTTCCGAATGGTGGAAGCATCCTGCTGACGAAAACGGTCAAACACGTGGGGAAGAAATTCGGGCGTGATCCCTTCACCGGTGTCGCAGACCGAAATCTCGACCCGGGTATTCGCATTCATGACGGAAACGGTGACCTCGCCTCCGGATGGCGTGAACTTGATGGCATTGCTGATGAGATTGCAAATGACTTGTTGCAAACGAGTGGCATCACCAGAAACAAACCCTGATTTTGTGTCTTTGCGGCAGATCAAACGAATTTTTTTGGCGGCCGCTGCCGGCTCTGCGGCAGTGATGGCAGCCTCCACCACCTCAGCCGGGCTCACCTGCTGGGCATCAAGCCGCATGCGCCCTGAAAGTGTACGACTCATATCAAGCAAGTCATCGATCATTTTAGCCTGCGCGCGGGCGTTGCGCTCGATGGTTTCAAGAGCCTGCGGAACCGAGTCGCCCGCAAGACTTCCATTGCGGAGCAGTTGAACCCAACCAAGCATGGCGGTGAGCGGGGTCCGCATTTCATGACTGACCGTGGCAAGGAATTCATCCTTGAGCACCGCAGTTCGTTCAGCTTCCAATCGCGCTGTCTGCTCAATTTTCAGCAACACCTCGCGATGGTCCTCCGCTTCTTTGCGGGCGTTGATATCCACACAGCTCCCAATATAGCCGATAAAATTACCTTCTGCGCCGGAGAGCGGAATGCCGCGATCCATGATCCACCGGTAAACGCCATCATGCCGCTTCAGTCGGTAATCTATTTCGAAGGGTTCACGCGCGTTGAAGTGCTCCCCATAGACCATCGAGAACCGCTCGCGATCCTCGGGATGCACTCCTTCCAACCAGCGATTCCCGGTTTCTTGCTCCATCGAGCGACCGGTAAAATCCAGCCACGACCGGTTGAACCATGTGCACTCCCCGCTAGCATCTGACATCCAGATCAACACCGGAGCGGAATCTGCCAACTGTCGGAAGCGTCCTTCGCTTTCACGAAGCTTCAACTCACCGATTTCGACCTTTTCCCGGGCTGCTTCAGCTTTCCTTCGGCTTTGGCGAAGAAAACCGCAAACCAGGCTGATCAGTACACCGTTGATAAAAAAGATCACCAAGATCGCAGTGTTCTGGGGCGTGAAGGAATGGGGGGCAACAAACAGGAACGACCCTAGAGCCATTGAAAGAGCCGTGGCAAATAGTCCCGGCAGAAATCCGCCCATCCACGCGGAGAAAATTATCGCCATGGTGAACAAACCAAAGGGAGCCCGATCCCCCATCCACGGGCCGATGACCGACGCTCGAAACAAAGCGACCAGCCCAACCACAGCCACCGCGATCAAATAGGGATAAAAACTTTGTCGTCGCATAACCTGATCGATCGGTATCCCTGGAGTCATACTCCGTTTAGCCGACAGGGCGGCCAGGAGGACACCACGGCGGCGAGGAATTTACCAAGGGCGGGGAACGGCCATGTATCCACCGCGGGGAGCGGAGCGATAAACAACATCACCTGAATAATAATACGTGGTTCCCCGATGCATCCGTGTGTGGTAACCGCGCGGCAGGGTGGTGACGTATGTTTCACGGACAACGGGTTTTGAGCCGTCCTTAAGAAAAACGGATCGCGATGGAGCCCGGCTCTCATAGGAGAAGCAGCCGGAGACAGTTACCGCAACCATGGCAAGGAGGATCGATAAGGCAATGGTTTTCATGAGTCGATTGGGTTCATTGAAGAATCGTTTGGTATTCAGAAACCGCGTTGGTTTTTCCAACAATTGGTTCAATTATTTGAGTGTAAGTCACTGGGAAACGTTGGCTCTCAGGATAAGTCATCAGCCCAGGCTCTCACGCCGGACAATCTTCCAGGTGCTTCTGTCGGGGTGAAGCACGTCGCGCCATAAATCGACGGCTTGATAAACGGCCTCAAGCCACAACTTGAGGTCATCGGCTTTCATGGTCTCCTTGGAAAGTCGATCCATGAGCCGTTCTTTTTTGCTAAATTTGATCATGCCGATTTCTATGGGAATCACAACGTCATCGGCAATGATGCATGCGCCGATACTCTTGCCAAAGCCGAGAAGCAACAACCGGCCCTGGACAAAGTTGCCCAGGGCCTGAATGTGCGTGTGGAAAGATTTGTTTAAAGAGGAGACCCATCACGCGGAGAATCGCACCCGCTTGATATGGCCGTGATCCTTGATTTTCACCCGGCCACTGCCGATCATATCAATCAAGGTCGCCACGGTTTCCCGCTCACTCTCGGCGCATGAGGAAACAATGGCGACAAGATCACCAAGGGAGAGTTTTTTGCGATTGATTTTGCTGTAGGGATTTTTCATGGCATGTGTTTTGTTTCACTCACAAATCGTTTCCTGAAATGATGTTGATTGTCTTCCGACCCACGGATCAGGGACGTCATTAAGGAAATGAAATTCTTCGCTGATAACGCAATCAGGTGATTCCCTGAGGCTGTATCCTTCGCGCCTATCGATACGTGAATGTGACAAATCCAGAATATCAAAGCGAGGAGGAGCAGATTGCAATTATAGCCTATCGGATCTACGAGTCTGAGGGCTACCCGGAAGGCCGGTCAGATGAACATTGGGCTCGGGCGGCGTGCATTGCCCATGCCCAAAGAACGGGAGCGGCGACAGAAAGCGAGGGCGGATCTCCGAGCGATCCCTAAAAACTCTCTGCGTCAATGGTGCCCTGACGAGCAGGACATATGCTGCGCAAGAATCAAAACAGCTGCTTCACCGGCCCAAAGCCCTAGGAGTTCCCCTGTTAATTTCTCCATCACCATAGCGCTGGGCTATTTCACAGAACTGGGCAAACTCAAGGGTCTCAGAAATTCTCGCGCCTCGTGGCATTCGCAATCTTTTGCCCTGCAACTCGACGCAGGTCGGCAAAATCCACAGGTTTAAGCAACCAGGCATCAAACCCGGCCCTCTCAGCTCTTTTGCCCAATCCCTCGTGATCGTGACCCGTCACAGCCACCAAGCGAACTCCCTTAGCCCAGGGCTGTGCGCGAATCACGCCGCACGTATCATACCCATCAAGCTTCGGCATGCTGATATCCAATAGGAGAAGGTCCGGCTTGAAAGCCACAGCGCGACGCAGGGCACCAATCCCATCACCCGCAACCTCCGTCTCATAACCTAAAGACCGAAGCATCAACTCCAAGCCTTTGGCGGAGTCTTCGTGATCGTCCACCACCAAGGCGCGGGGGGCTGCTGGGACTTCGGGGACTTCGCTGGAGGACAAGGGGTTGATCATAGCGATCACTCATCGCACAAGGCTTCTTCCCCGGTTGTATGCGCTCCTCATTTTCAGCCCCCTTTCTCAAGTCAGACACATCCACGCATGGGACGGCAGACGATCTGTTTGTGAACCAACCAATACAAACAAAATGAATAAACTTGAAATCAAAGGAAACTGGAATGTCATCAAAGGGAAATTGAAACAAAAGTACGGGGAACTCAGCGATGATGACCTTGCTTTCGTGGATGGCAAAGAGGATGAACTTCTTGGCCGCTTGCAAACCCGACTTGGGAAAACCAAGGAGGAAGTGCGCGGCGAAATCGAACAGTTCTCCAACTAACTCCACACCATGCTCCACTACACCATCGTCTTCTTGGTGGTAGCCGTGATCGCGGGACTGCTAGGATTCATTGGAATTGCAGGATTGGCTGCAGAAATTGCCAAAATTCTGTTTTTCGTCTTTTTGATCCTTTTTGTCATCTCGTTGATCATGGGACGTCGCCCCCCTGCTTAGGAGAGCAATAGTTTGTTGCCAAACTCCAGACCTCTGCGGGCGCAAGCCCGCAGGGGTCCCTCAGGGTGGAGCCCTATTGCTTCCCCGGGGGAATTTCTGTTCTTGTTGACTCATCCCACCCAGCGTCGATTCATGAGCAAAGCGAAAAAAAAATCTGCCTCACAGAAACCACGACAGAAATTAACCAACCGTCGCCGGCTGGAGCAGATGCTACGTCAAATGATCACCGGGGAAATCAGCTTTCCCTCAAGCACCGTCATCAAGGAATTGAAACGTTCGCACCAATTTGGGAACAGCACGGAATAAAATTTCTTGAAAATGCATACGACCATCCGTTTAGGCAAACCCGATATCAAGGCATGAAACCTGACGAAATGACGGATATTACCAAAGAGAAGCTCGATTCCTTGACGACCACTGCACAAAACAAAGCCAAAGAGGCTCTTCAAGCCAGCCAAAGCTACGCCAAGGAGAATCCCATGGTTTTAGCAGTTGGCGCCTTGATTTTTGGGATCGCCATCGGGGCCTTGTGCAGCACCAACCGGGAACCCAAACGCAAGCAGAGCGGGAAGGCTGCCAGGGCGCTTGTTGATGATATTGTCTCCCAAGTCTCCCACCGGTTGAATGAGTTTAAAAAACAATCGAATTGCTCCCCCTCATCTCTTTTGGAGCAAGTCCAAGGCACAGGAAAAAAACTCAAATGGTGGTAACCCATGAAAAAACGACGCAATAATTCTCCTGTGGCAAATGCAGCCAGAGGGCTTAAGGCAGCCGCTCGCGACAGTGCAAAAAGCTATAAGGAAGGGATTCGCAGTGCCCCACTGACCAACATCTTGTCCGCTGGTGCGGTGGGGTTTATTTTACAGCTTTTGCCTCTTGGCCGAATCGCGGCGGTTTTGTTCCGCCTCTTTATCACTCTCATCAAGCCGACTGTCTTGATATTTGGTGCTGTGAAGCTTTTTTCGATGTTCGCAAAAGGTGCCAAAAGCACTTCCAAGAAATAGGACATCTTAGAGGTCCTTCAGGGTGACAATTCCAATAATCTGGAGGTCACCATCCACGACGGGAAGGTGATTCAAACCATTGGCCATCATCATTGTCCGGGCTTCCTGGACGGTTTGATGCTTGTAACAATAAATGGCTCCTCGCTAAAATGAGTGGGTGGAATAAACCGGTTTGATGGGGGCTGTGCGCCCCCAAACCCCGCACCGCTCGCCGCGGCAGGCGTTCGGAGGGAACGGGGATGGAAGGTGTCCTTCGGACAGAGTTGGCAGGACTGG